>NZ_JBLWIU010000039.1:83639-118875 GCF_048381395.1 Rhodococcus shunpengi | reverse complement strand
CGGAATTCGCGGGTCTCGAAGACCGGCTCGGGCAGCGCCCTGCGGTCGAGCTTGCCGTTGACGTTCAGCGGCAGCGCATCGAGCGTCACGAACGCCGACGGGACCATGTACGACGGCACCCGGGCGCCGAGCGCGGACCTGATCGACTCGATGTCCGCCTGCGCACCGTCCGCGGGCACGACGTAGGCGACCAGCTGGGTGCCGACCCGCTCGTCCTCACGGGCGATCACCGCGACATCACGCAGCGCATCCATCGCGCGCAGAGCGGATTCGATCTCACCGAGCTCGATACGGAAACCACGCACCTTCACCTGGAAGTCGGTGCGCGACAGGTAATCCAACTGACCGTCACGGGTCCACCGCACCAGATCACCCGTGCGATACAGACGCTCCCCGTCACCGAACGGCGAGGCGACGAACCGCTCCGCGCTCAGATCCGGGCGCCCGAAATAACCACGCGCGAGCTGCGCACCGGCGAGGTAGAGCTCACCGGCGACACCGGCCGGAACCGGATGCAGGCGCTCGTCGAGCACGTAGACACGGGTGTTCCACTCGGGCACACCGATCGGCACCGACGCACCCGAGATGTCGGTGACATCACCGGCGGTGACGGACACCGCGGCCTCGGTCGGGCCGTACAGGTTCACGAGCCGCGCCCGGTTGTGGGTCAGGAACCGCTGGGCGGTCGCCGGCGGCAGCGCTTCGCCGATGGCGAGGATGTGGCGCAGCGAGGAGGCCAGCACTCCGTCGGCGTCGACCATCAGAGCCTCGAGCATCGACGGCACCACGTGCAGCGTCGTCACCGCCTGCTCGGTCAGCAACCGGTTCAGATAGGCCGGATCACGATGACCGTCCGCCGACGCGACGACCACACGCCCACCGGACACGAGAGCCGACCAGAACTCCCACACCGACAGGTCGAACGTCGCCACCGTCTTCAACAACACCGCATCATCGACGCCGAGACCGAAATGCTCACGCTTCCACAGCAACTGGTTGACGATCGCCGCGTGCGGCACCGCCACACCCTTCGGCCGGCCCGTCGAACCCGACGTGAAGATCACATACGCCGTATTCGACGCACGCAACGGCGCAATCCGCTCGCCGTCGGCGATAGAGGCGGCCGAGACGTCCGAAAGATCCAGGCTGTCGAGCAGCAGGGTGGGGACAGACTTCTCCCCCGGTGCCGTGAACCCGTCGCGTTCGGTGGACAGGATCACCACCGGAGCAGCCGTGTCGAGGATGTACGCATTGCGCTCGTCCGGCTGATCCGGATCCACCGGAACGTACACGCCACCGGCCGTGACCACCGCATACATACCGACCAGCAACTCGACCGAGCGACGCATCGCCAACGCCACCGTCGACTCCGGACCCACACCCTCCGAAATCAACCTGCGCGCAAGACGATTGACACGCGCATCGAACTCGGCATAGGTCAGCGACTCACCCTCGAACACCAACGCCGTCGCATCCGGCACCCGCAAGACCTGCTCGCCGAACAGATCCACGAGCGTCGACGCCTGCTCGACCGCACGGTCGGTGGCGTTCCACGACTCGAGGATCTCGACTCGTTCGGATCCGTCGAGCATGTCGATGTCGCCGACGGTCGTGGTCGGGTCGGCGACGATCGCCTCGACGACCCGCACGAAACGCTGCGCGAAGCCTTCGACCGTCGACTCGTCGAACAGATCGGTCGCGTACGTGAAGGTGGCGTCGATGACGTCGGGTGCACCGTCGTCGTCGTAGTGGTCGAACACCGTGAGCTGCAGGTCGGTCTTGGCGAGCTGCAGCTCGAAATCGGTGGAGCTCACCGTCAGACCGGGCAGTTCGAGCTGGGTACGCGCCAGGTTCTGGAACGACAGACCCACCTGGAAGAGCGGGTTGCGGGCGGTCGAGCGCACGGGGTTCAGCACTTCCACCAGGCGTTCGAACGGCACGTCGGCGTTCGCGAAGGCACCGAGGTCGGTCTCGCGGGTGCCTTCGAGGAGTCGTTCGAAGGACTGGGCCGGGTCGACGTCGCTGCGGAAGACCAGCGTGTTGACGAACATGCCGATCAGGTCGTCGAGCTCGCGCTCGCCACGACCGGCGATCGGGGTGCCGATCGCGATGTCGCGGGTGCCCGAGAGCCGTGCCAGCAAGGTCGCGAAGGCCGCGTTGACGACCATGAACAGCGTCGCGTTCTTCGACCGCGCAAGTTCCTGCAGGCCGCGGTGCAGTTCGGGTGAGATCGTGAACTGCAACGATTCGCCGCGGAAGCTCTGGCTCGGTGGACGCGGGCGGTCGGACGGGAGGTCGAGCTGGTCGGGAAGGCCGGCGAGGGCCTGCTTCCAGTACTCGACCTGCTTGGCGGCCAGCGATTCCGGATCGTCCTCGCTGCCGAGCACCTCGCGCTGCCACAGCGCGTAGTCGGCGTACTGCACGGGCAGCGATTCCCATGCCGGGGCGTCCCCGTGGGAGCGCGCTGCATAGGCCGTCATCAGGTCGCGGGTGAGCGGGCCGACCGACGCACCGTCGGCCGACACGTGGTGCACGACCAGCGCGAGGATGTGCTCGTCGTCACTGACGCGGAAGATGCGCACCGCGACGGGCACCTCGGAGGTCACGTCGAAGGTCGTCGACATGAAGGCGACGATCTCGGGTTCGAGTTCGGCCTCCGCGACCTCGCGCACGACGAGTTCGGGCAGCGCACCGTCGAGCGGGAGCACCACCTGGTGCGGGCCCTCCGGCGAATCCGGGTAGATGGTGCGGAGCGATTCGTGCCGCGCGATGACGTCGCGTGCTGCCGCACGGAGCGCCTCGACGTCGAGGGTGCCGACGAGCCGCACGGCGATCGGGATGTTGTCGACCGCGGAGGACGCCGTGTCGAACTGGTTGAGGAACCAGTAGCGCTGCTGCGCGAGCGACAGCGGAACCCGATCAGGTCGTTCGGTGGCGACGAGGGGCCGGCGCGGACCGCCGGAGACCCCGCGTTCGAGGCGTGCCGCAAGCTCTTCCACGGTGGAGGCCTCGAACAGCAGGCGCAGCGGAACGGTGGCGTTCAGCGCTGCACCGATGCGGGAGACCACCTGGGTGGCGATGAGCGAGTTGCCGCCCAGCGCGAAGAAGTCGTCGTCGAGGCCGACGCGGTCGACACCGAGGACCTCGGAGTAGATCGACGCCACGACCTGCTCGGTGGAGGTGGTGGGAGCGCGGAACTCCTTGACCTCGAAGACCGGGTCGGGCAGTGCCTTGCGGTCGAGCTTGCCGGACGCACCGAGCGGCATGGTGTCGAGGAGCACGTAGGTGGCGGGCACCATGTAGGCCGGCAACTGCGCGGACAGTGCCGCACCGGCCGCCACCTGATCGAAGGTCGCACCGGCCTGCGGGACCACGTAGGCGACGAGCTGGTCCTGACGGACGAGCACGACGGCCTGGTCGACCTCGTCGAGGACGAGCAGCGCGGTCTCGATCTCGCCGAGTTCGATGCGCAGACCGCGGAGCTTGACCTGGAAGTCGGTGCGGCCGATGTAGTCGAGTTCGCCGGCGCCCTCCGTCCAGCGCACGAGGTCGCCGGTGCGGTACAGCCGCTCACCGTCGCCGAACGGCGAGGCGACGAAGCGTTCGGCCGTGAGGTCGGGGCGCTGCATGTACCCGCGGGCGAGCTGAGCTCCCGCGAGATAGAGCTCTCCCGCGACCCCCACGGGCACGGGCGCGAGACGCTCGTCGAGGACGTAGACGCGGGTGTTCCACACGGGGGCGCCGATCGGCACGGAGACCGTGTCGGCGTCGGTGGCCTCGTGGTAGGTCACGTCCACGGCTGCCTCGGTGGGGCCGTAGAGGTTGTGCAGGCCGGCGTCGGACAGCAGTGCCCGCGTGCGTGCGGCCAGTGCGGGCGGCAGTGCCTCACCGGAGGCGAAGACGTGACGGAGCGAGGTGAGGTCGTCGGCCGATGCCTCGGCGACGAACACCGCGAGCATCGACGGCACGAAGTGCACGACGGTCACGCCGCGCCGCTCGATCACCGAGGCCAGGTACCGCGGGTCGCGGTGACCGTCGGGCACGGCGACCACCAGTCGGGCACCGATCTGCAAGGGCCAGAAGAACTCCCACACCGACACGTCGAAGGTGAAGGGGGTCTTCTGCAGCACCACGTCGGCGGCGGTGAGCGGGTATTCGTGCTGCATCCAGCGCAAGCGGTTGACGATCGCGCCGTGCGGCACCGCCACACCCTTCGGGCGCCCGGTGGACCCGGACGTGAAGATGACGTAGGCGGTGTTCGACGCCCGCAGCGGAGACGTCCGCTCGACGTCGGTGACCGGCTCGGACGCCGTCGCGGACAAGTCGAGGGTGTCGACGAGCAGGCTCGGGACGGATCTCTCCCCCGGTACGCGGAATCCGTCGCGTTCGGTGCTCAGCACCACCACGGGCGCGGCGGTGTCGAGGATGTATCCGTTGCGATCGTCGGGCTGATCCGGATCGATCGGCACGTAGGCACCACCGGCCGTGACGACCGCGTACATACCGACGAGCAGATCCAGCGAGCGGCGCATCGCCAGACCCACCCGCGCGTCGGGGCCGACACCGAGCGAGATCAGGTGTCGTGCAAGACGGTTCACACGCTCGGAGAACTCGCCGTAGGTCAGCGACTCGCCCTCGAACTCCACCGCGACCGCATCCGGCGACCGCCGTACCTGCTCGGCGAACAGATCGACGAGGGTCGAGGTGTTGTCGAGCGCGCGGTCGGTGTCGTTCCACTGCTCGAGGACCTGCACGCGTTCGGCGTCGTCGAGCAGGTCGACATCACCGATCGCGACGGAGAGATCGCCGGTGACCGCATCGAGGAGACGGACGAAGCGCTCGGCAACACGCTCGACGGTGCGGGTGTCGAACAGATCGGTGGCGTAGGTCAGGCCCACCGAGTACTCGGCGGCACCGGTCGCGGTCGGCGTCTCGGTGACGACGAACTGGAGGTCGAACTTGGCGGTCGCGATGTCGAGGTCGACGGCCTCGACGGTCAGCCGCGGAAGTTCGAGCGTGCCGGTCTCGAGGTTCTGGAACGACAGCATCACCTGGAACAGCGGGTGACGTGCGGTGGAGCGCTCGGGGTTGAGCACCTCCACGAGTCGTTCGAACGGCAGGTCGGCGTGGCCGAACGCTTCGAGGTCGGCGCCGCGCACCTGTCCGAGCACCTGCTCGAACGACTCGCCGCCCCCCACCCGGGTGCGCAGCACGAGGGTGTTGACGAACATGCCCACCAGATCGTCGAGCGCCGCGTCGCCACGACCGGCCACCGGGGTGCCGATCGCGATGTCGTCGGTGCCCGACAGACGCGCCAGCAGCACCGCCAGCGCGGCGTGCACCACCATGAACGGGGTCGCGTTGCGTTCGCGGGCGAGCGTGACGATGCGGTCGTGCAGCGTCTCGTCGATGGTGAACTCGTGCAGGGCACCACGATTGGTGGCGACGGCGGGCCGCGGGCGGTCGGCCGGCAGGTCGAGCTGCTCGGGCAGACCCTCGAGCGTGTCCCGCCAGAAACCGACCTGCGAGGAGATGACCGACTCCGGATCGTCCTCCGAGCCGAGCACCTCCCGCTGCCAGATCGCGAAGTCGGCGTACTGGACCGGCAGCGGTTCCCAGCCCGGTTCTCCACCGGCGGCGCGGGCCGCGTAGGCGGAGACGATGTCGCGGGTGAGCGGGCCCATCGAGAAGCCGTCGGCGGCGATGTGGTGCACGACCAGCGCGAGCACGTGTTCGGTCGCCGACACCGCGAACAGCTGCGCCCGGAAGGGTGCCTGGGTGGAGACATCGAAGCCGGACGAGACGAGATCGGTGATGCTCTGCACCAGCTGCGTCTCGGTGACGTCGACCGGCGTGAGGTCGGGTTCGACCTCGGACACCGGGAGCACCTGCTGGTAGCCCACACCGTCGACGTCCGGGTAGATCGTCCGCAACGACTCGTGCCGGCCGAGCACGTCGACCACCGCGGAGCGCAGCGCCTCGACGTCCAGAGCGCCGGTCAACCGGATCGCGCCGGGGATGTTGTTGACGGCCGATTCCGGTTCGAAGCGGTTGAGGAACCACATCCGCTGCTGCGCGAGCGACAGCGGGACCCGCTCGGGACGTTCCTGTGCGACGAGCGGCGTGCGGCCCTGGGCCTCGCTCTGCTCGACGCGGGCGGCGAGAGCGGCCACGCCGGGCGCCTCGAACAGGACACGAACGGGCACAACGGTTCCCAGTTCGGAGCCGAGGCGCGCGACGACCTGCGTCGCGATGAGCGAGTTGCCGCCGAGGGCGAAGAAGTCGTCGTCGAGCCCGACACGGTCGACACCGAGGACGTCGGCGAACACGCCGGCGACGACCTCTTCGACCGGGGTCGTGGGTGCACGGAAGCCGCGAGCCTCGAAGACCGGGTCGGGCAGCGCCTTCCGGTCGACCTTGCCCGAGCTGCCGAGCGGCATCTCGTCGAGGACCACGAACTGCGACGGCACCATGTAGGCCGGGAGCACCGCGCTCAGCGCGGCCTGCGCGGCGTCGCGGTCGAAGGTCGTGTTCGGGGCCGGGACCACGTAGGCGACGAGCTGTTCGTGCCGCACCTGCGCGGCGGCCTGCGACACCCCGGTGTGGTCGAGCAGCGCGGTCTCGATCTCCCCGAGCTCGATACGCAGACCGCGGAGCTTGACCTGGAAGTCGGTGCGGCCGAGGTACTCGAGATCGCCGCTGCGGTCGTTGCTCCAGCGCACGAGGTCGCCCGTGCGGTACAGACGTTCACCCTCGCCGAAGGGCGAGGCGACGAAACGCTCGGCGGTCAGATCGGGGCGGCCGACGTAACCGCGCGCCACCTGCACGCCCGCGAGATACAACTCTCCCACGACACCGGCGGGAACCGGCGACAGCCGCGAGTCGAGCACGTAGGCGCGGGTGTTCCACACCGGAGCGCCCATCGCGACGGAACCACCCGTCGTTCCTGCGACCGGGCGGGCGGTGGCGTGCACCGTGGCCTCGGTGGGGCCGTAGAGGTTGTGGAGTTCGGCGTCGCTGATCCGGGAGAACTGCTCGGCCACCGACAGCGGGAAGGCTTCACCTGCGACGAGCACGGTGCGCAGCGACGCGCAGTCGTCGGGCGACACCGACGCGGCGAACACCGCGAGCATCGACGGGACGAAGGAGGTCGCCGTCACCGCGCGTTCGCGGATGACGGTGCCGAGATAGGCGGTGTCGCGGTGACCGTCCGGGACCGCGATCACCATGCGCGCACCGACGGCGAGGGTGCCGAACAGTTCCCACACCGACACGTCGAAGGTGAACGGGGTCTTCTGCAGCACCACATCGTCGGGGCCGATCCCGTATTCGGTGGTGATCCACCGGATCTGGTTGACGACCGAGGCATGGGCGACCGCCACACCCTTCGGGCGTCCCGTCGAACCCGAGGTGAAGATCGAGTACGCGGTGTTCGACGGCCGCAACGGCGCGAGGCGGTCGGTGTCGGTGACCGGCCCGGCCGGTGTCGCGGACAGGTCGAGGCCGTCGATCGCGAGCGACGGCACCGATGCCGCGGCCGGCACGGAGAATCCGTCGCGTTCGGTGGTCAGCACCACCACGGGCGCGGCGGTGTCGAGGATGTGGCCGTTGCGATCGTCGGGCTGATCCGGATCGATCGGCACGTAGGCACCACCGGCCGTGACGACCGCGTACATACCGACGAGCAGATCCAGCGAGCGGCGCATCGCCAGACCCACCGACGTCTCCGGTCGGACACCGAGCGAGATCAGGTGTCGCGCAAGACGATTCACACGCTCGGAGAACTCGCCGTAGGTCAGCGTCTCGCCCTCGAACTCCACCGCGACCGCGTCCGGCGATCGCCGGACCTGCTCGGCGAACAGATCGACGAGGGTCCCGGCGTCGCCGAGTGCGTGCTCGGTGGCGTTCCACGTGACGAGCACATCGGTGCGCTCGGCATCGTCGAGCAGCGCGACATCACCGACCGGGAGTGCGGGTTCGGTCACGACCGCGGTGAGGATCCGGGTCAGGCGCTCGGCGAAGGACTCCATCGTCCGGGCGTCGAACAGATCGGTGGCATAGGTGAGGTCGACGAGATAGCCCTCGGCGGTGGCGTCGTCCGAGACGGTGACCTGCAGGTCGAACTTCGCGAGTGCCGCGTCGACATCGAGCGCCGAGACGGTCAGGCCGGGCAGTTCGAGGGAGTCGGCGTCGAGGTTCTGGAACGCGAGGAGCACCTGGAACAGCGGGTGCCGTGCCGTCGACCGTTCGGGGTCGATGATCTCGACGAGCCGCTCGAACGGCAGGTCGGCCTGCCCGAACGCTTCGAGGTCGGCGCCGCGCACCTGTCCGAGCACCTGCTCGAACGACTCGCCGCCCTCCACCCGGGTGCGCAGCACGAGGGTGTTGACGAACATGCCCACCAGATCGTCGAGCGCCGCGTCGCCACGACCGGCCACCGGGGTGCCGATCGCGATGTCGTCGGTGCCCGACAGACGCGCCAGCAGCACCGCCAGTGCCGCGTGCACGACCATGAACTCGGTGGTGGAGGTGCGCCGGGCGAGATCGCGGACGGCGGAACGGAGTTCGGAGTCCAGGACGAACCGGTGCGAGGCACCGCGGTAGCTCGCAACCGCCGGTCGCGGACGGTCCGCCGGCAGGTCGAGCTGCTCGGGCAGACCCGCGAGGGTCTCCCGCCAGAACGCGACCTGCGAGGAGATGATCGACTCCGGATCGTCCTCCGAGCCGAGCACCTCCCGCTGCCAGATGGCGAAGTCGGCGTACTGCACCGCGAGCGGCTCCCACTGCGGGGCGTCGCCCGAGACGCGTGCGGCGTAGGCCGTCACGACGTCGCGGGTCAGCGGACCCATCGAGAAACCGTCGGACGCGATGTGGTGCACGACCAGCACCAGCACGTGCTCGGCCGCGGTCCCGGTCTCGGTGACGGCGAACAGCCGGGCCCGGAAGGGGACCTGCGTCGTCACGTCGAAGCCGGTGCCGACGATCTCGGTGGCCCGGGCGATCAGATCGGACTCGGCCACCGGGACCGGCGTCAGGTCGGGCACCACCTCGTCCACCGGCAGCACCTGCTGGTAGCCCACACCGTCGACGTCCGGGTAGATCGTCCGCAGCGACTCGTGCCGGCCGAGCACGTCGGTGACCGCGGCCTGCAGGGCCGCCGCGTCGAGTGCCCCCGACAGGCGGATCGCCACGGGGATGTTGTTGACTGCCGATTCGGGCTCGAAGCGGTTGAGGAACCACATCCGCTGCTGCGCGAGCGACAACGGCACCAGTTCCGGACGCACCTGCGGGACCAGCGGTGCGCGTCCGTCGCCACCCGAGGCCATGGCGGCGTCGACGAGCGAGGCGAGTTCGGCCGCCGTCGGGGCGTCGAAGAACTCGCGGACGTCGATGCGGACCTTGTGATCGGCGCTGAGCCGCGCGACGACCCGCGTCGCGCTCAGGGAGTTGCCGCCGAGTTCGAAGAAGTCGTCGTCGACACCGAGCTGCTCGATGCCGAGGACCTGCTCGAAAGCGGCGACGACGGCATGCTCGGTAGCCGTCGACGGCGCGCGGTATTCGCGCTGCAGGGAGCTGAAATCCGGTGCGGGCAAGGCCTTCCGGTCGAGCTTGCCGCTGCCGCCGAGCGGGAACTCGTCGAGTTCGACGAACAGCGACGGCACCATGTAGTCGGGCAGGCGCCGGCGCACGGCGTCGGCGAGCTCCGACCGTTCGATGTCGCGGCCGTCGGTGACGAGATAGGCGACGAGGTGATCGCCGAGCGCGGGGTCGGAGTGCACGACGACGACCGACTGCCGCACGCCCGGGTGGTCGAGCAGCGCCGATTCGATCTCGCCGAGTTCGATTCGCAGACCGCGCAGCTTCACCTGGAAGTCGGTGCGGCCGATGTACTCGATCTGCCCGTCGTCGTTCGTCTTCACGAGGTCGCCGGTGCGGTACATGCGGTCGCCGGGCTCGCCGAACGGGTCGGCGACGAAGCGATCGGAGGTCAGATCGGGGCGACGGAGATAGCCGCGCGCGAGCTGGACGCCCGCGAGGTAGAGCTCGCCCTCGACACCGTCCGGGACGGGGCGCAGACCCTCGTCGAGGACGTAGAGGCCGGTGTCGGCCACGGCGGCACCGATCGGCACGACGGTGTCGTCGGCGGAGGTCGCGAAGTAGGTGACGTCGACCGCGGCCTCGGTGGGCCCGTAGAGGTTGTGCAGACGCGCCGAGGAGATCTCGTAGAAGCGGGCGACGGTCTGCGGCGGCAGCGCCTCACCGGACGCGAAGACATAGCGAAGGGTGCTCACCGACGCGGCGGTGGGCTCGGTGAGGTAGACGGCGAGCATCGACGGCACGAAGTGCGCGATCGTCACGCCGCGTTCGATCATCGTCTGCGCGAGGTAGGCAGGGTCGCGGTGCCCGTCGGGCACGGCGATCGTGAGACGGGCACCCACCTGCAGGGGCCAGAAGAACTCCCAGACCGACACGTCGAAGGTGAACGGCGTCTTCTGCAGCACCACGTCGTCGGCGCGCATCCCGTACTCGGACTGACGCCAGTCGATGTTCGCGACGATCGCCCGGTGCTCGACGGCGACGCCCTTGGGCCGTCCCGTCGAACCCGACGTGAAGATGACGTAGGCGAGGTGATCGGCCGTGAGCGCGCCGCCGCGCTCCTCCGGAGTGATCGGCTCGTCGGATACCTCGGACAGGTCGAGGGTGTCGATCGTCAGCGCCGGGACGGAACCGGGGAGATCGACGGCGTCGCGCTCGGTGGTGACGACGGCGACCGGCTCGGCGATCTCGAGGACGTAGGCCAGGCGGTCGGCCGGATGGTCGGGGTCGAGCGGCACGTAGGCGCCGCCGGCCTTCACGATCGCGTACATGCCGACCAGCAGATCGAACGACCGGCGGACGGCGAGACCGACGCGTGAGTCGGGGCCCACACCGAGACCGATGAGGTGACGTGCGAGACGGTTGGCGCGGGCATCGAATTCGCGGTAGGTCAGGGCCTGCCCGTCGAACTCGAGAGCGACCGCATCGGGGGTCCGCGCCACCTGGGCGTCGAAACGCGCCACGAGGGTGTCGGGATCGACCGTGGCCGGTGCTGCCGCATCGTCGCCGAGGACCTCGACGGCGTCGGCCAGCAGGGCGTCGACCACCCCCGCGAGACCCGGAGCACCCAGCAGAGCGGGTGCGATGTTCGACAGGACGACCGGGAACAGCGCGTCGAAACCGAGCGCGCCACCCATGGCGGTGTCGAGCGTGGCGATCTCGTCGCGCAGGCGCGCGTAGCCGATACGGGTGTCACCGTCGGTGAGGGCGACGCGGTCGGGTTCGATCTCCGCGACGGCGGCGAGCAACCGGGGAAGGTCCTCGATCGCCAGCGCCGGCTTGCCCGCCATGTCACCCGTCATCTACGTCAGCCTCCTGAAATAACCTGCGCTCGGCGTCACGCTGTGCACGCGACACCGCCCCCCGCTGCCACCCGGCACCGTACTGGCCGGGCAGTCGAACGACAGCCGATCTTCCATTATCCCGAAGTGACCGACACAGGACTAATCCGCGTCTCCCACCGCATCGGCATCGACGCCTTCCGCGACGGCGATCACATCGCGCACCAACTGTGCGAGACCGTCGGCGCCGAGTTGGGGCAGCATCCCCGGTACGAGGCCGTTCAAAACCACCGAGACGAGCGCTTCCGCGGTGAGCGCACCGCCGGTCGTGGTGGCCATGGTGTCCAGACGCTGGGCGAACTCGCCGAGTGTGACCTCGCGCTCACCGTGCCAGAAGGCGACGGTGTCCGGGGCCACCGCGGCCGCTGCCGCCACGAGTGCCGGAAGATCGGCGACGGTGCGTGCCTTCTTCGGCCGGGCCGCCCGCGCCCGCTCGGCATCCGTGCGGATGTCGATCGAACGGAGGACGACCTGCGGGTCGGCGCTGACGGCCTCGAGGATCCGGACGAAGCGATCGCCGAAGGCCTCGACCGTCGCGGCGTCGAACAGTGCCGTGGCGTAGGTGAAGGTCACATCGAGCGCGGTCAGCGCTCCCGACTCGGAGAACCGTTCGACCACCGTGCACTGCAGGTCGAACTTCGCCTGGTCGGCGCCCGTCTCGAGCGCGGCCACCTCGAGCCCCGGCAGGGCGAAGGTGCCCGTGTCGATGTTCTGGAAGGTGAGCATCGCCTGGAACAGCGGGGTGTACGCGCTGTTGCGTCGCACACCGAGACGTTCGACGACCCGCTCGAACGGCACGTCGGCGTTGCCGAACGCCGCGAGGTCCTTCTCCTTGGCCTGTGCGAGCAGCTCCGCGAAGGTCGCCGAACCGGCCACCCGGGTGCGGAGCACGAGGGTGTTGACGAACATGCCGACGAGGTCGTCGAGTGCTTCCTCACCACGACCGGCGGTCGGTGTACCCACCGCGATGTCCTCGCTGCCCGACAGTCGGGCGAGCAACACCGCGAAGGCGGCGTGCATCGTCATGAAGACCGTCGCGTTGTGCTCGCGGGCGGTCTTCTCGATGCGCTGCGCGAGTTCCTCACCGATCGTGAAGGTGAACGACTCACCGACGGTGGACTGGCGGGCGGGACGCGGACGATCCGTGGGCAGGGCGAGAACCTCCGGGACACCGGAGAGTTCGTCGGCCCAGTAGTCGAGCTGACGCGACAGCTCGCTCTCGGGATCGTCCTCGGAGCCGAGGATGCTCTGCTGCCACAGCGTGTAGTCGGCGTACTGGACCTCGAGCGGTTCCCAGCCCGGGGTCTCCCCCGCGGCGTGCGCGAGATAGGCGGTCATCACGTCGCGCACGAGCGGACGCATCGAGTACCCGTCGGCGCTGATGTGGTGCGCCACGACCGCGAGGACGTGCTCGTCCGCGGCGAGACGCAGCAGCGCGACCCGCACCGGCGGGACCGATGCCGTCACGTCGAATCCGCTGCCGAGGACCTCGGTGAGGCGGTCGACGAGCTCGTCGGTGGTCACGTCCACCGGGGCGAGCTCGGGCACGGCCTGCGCGACCGGCAACACGACCTGCACCGGACCGTCCCCGCTGTCCGGGTAGACGGTGCGCAGCACCTCGTGCCGGGCGAACAGGTCGGCGACCGCTGCGCGCAGGGCGTCCACGTCGAGCGCACCGGTCAGGCGCACGGCGACGGGGATGTTGTAGACACCCGATTCGGGATCGACCCGGTTCAGGGTCCACATGCGCTGCTGTGCGAGCGAGAGCGGCACCTGCTCGGGGCGCGGGACGGTCGTGAGCGCCGGACGGGCGCCCTCGCCCACCGACGGCCGAATGCGGGCGGCGAGCGCGACCACCGTGGACGACTCGAAGACGGTCCGGACCGGCACGCGGGTGTCGAGTGCGGCACCGAGCCGGGCGGCGAGCTGCGTCGCGAGCAGCGAGTTGCCACCGAGTTCGAAGAAGTCGTCGTCGAGACCGGCCCGCTCGACACCGAGCAGTTCGGCGACGGTCGCCGCCACGATCTCCTCGACGGGATCGGTCGGGGCGCGGAACTGCCCCGCGTCGAGTTCGGGGTCGGGCAGGGCCCGCCGGTCGAGCTTGCCGTTGGTGTTCAGCGGCAGCGCGTCGAGTTCGACGAAAGCCGACGGCACCATGTACGACGGCAGTCGCTCCGCGAGCGCCGTCCGTGTCGCACCGGCGTCGAACGCCCGTGTCGCACCGGCGTCGAACGCCCGTGTCGCACCGGCGTCGAACGCGTCGGTGGTCGGAACGACGTACGCGACGAGACGGTCGCCGAGGTGGGCGGTGTTGCGCACCAGGACGGCGACGTCCTTCACGTCGGGCAGCTCGCGCAGGACGGTCTCGACCTCGCCGAGTTCGATGCGGTAACCGCGCACCTTGACCTGGAAGTCGGCCCGGTCGAGGTATTCGAGGCGACCGGCACGGTTCCACCGGACGATGTCGCCCGTGCGGTACATGCGTCCGCGCCCGTACGGGTCGGCGACGAACCGGTCCGCGGTGAGATCGGGACGGTCGTGGTAGCCCCGCGCGAGCTGGGCACCCGCGAGGTACAGCTCGCCGGCGACGCCCGGAGCCACCGGCCGCAACCGGTCGTCGAGGACGTAGACGGCCGTGTTCCACTCGGGCACACCGATCGGGACGACGGTGCGGTCGGCGTCGTCGACCTCGTGGACGGTCACCGAGACCGCAGCCTCTGTCGGCCCGTAGAGGTTGTACAGCGTCGCAGTGTTGTCCGCGCGGAACTGCTGGGCCACCGCCGCGGGCAGCGCCTCACCGATCGCGAGTATCCGCCGCAGCGACGGCGCCACCGGACCGGCCGCGACCGTCATCAGCATCGACAGCATGGACGGAACGGTGTGCAGCGTGGTCACCTGCTCGTCGCGCAGCAGCGTGAGCAGGTAGTCGGGATCGCGGTGTCCGTCGGCGGTGGCGATCACCAGGCGGGCACCGGAAGTGAGCGCCGACCAGAACTCCCACACCGACAGGTCGAACGTCGCGACGGTCTTGAGCAGCACCGCGTCGTCGGACCCGATGCCGAAATGCTCACGCTTCCACAGCAACTGGTTGACGATCGCGGCGTGGGAGACCGCGACACCCTTGGGGCGTCCGGTCGAACCCGACGTGAAGATCACGTACGCCGTGTTGCCCGGCCGCAGCGGAGCGGGCCGGTCGCCGTCGGTGATCGGGTCGTCCGGAAGCCCGGCGAGGTCGAGACGGTCGAGTTCGACGACCGGCGCGGTGCCGTGCTCGACCCGATCGCCACTCGTCGTGACGATCGCGACGGGAGCGGCCGTGTCGAGGATGTAGGTGTTGCGCTCGGCGGGCTGGTCCGGGTCGACCGGCACGTAGGCCGCGCCGGTCTTCGCGATCGCGTACATGCCCACGAGCAGCTCGGGCGAACGACGGATCGCCAGCGCGACCCGATCCTCCGGTCCCACACCGAGACCCAGCAGGTGCCGGGCGAGACGGTTGACAGACGAATCGAACTCGCCGTAGGTCCACTGCCGGCCCTCGTACACGAGCGCGACGTCGTCGCGGTGTGCGGAGACCTGCTCGTCGAACAGACCGACGAGGGTCGCCCCGGTGTCGATTCCGTGAGCGGTGTCGTTCCATGCGCCGAGCACCGCGTCGCGCTCCTGCGGCAGGAGCAACGCGTGATCGCCGACGGGCAGTGCCGGCGACTCGACGAGCGCTTCGAGCAGCTGCTCGAACCGGGCCGCGACGGCTTCCGCGGTCTCGCGGTCGAACAGATCCGTCGCGTAGGTGAGGATCGCGTCGATGCCCTGCGGCGCGCCGTCGTCGCCGTAGCTGTCGGCGACGATCAGGTGCATGTCGAACTGGGCGGTGCCGCCCTCGAGATCGATCGGTTCGATGTCGAGACCGGGCAGGGCGAGTTCGGAGCGGCTCTGGTTCTGGAACGAGAAGCCGACCTGGAACAGCGGGTGCCGGGCCGTCGAGCGGGCGGGGTTCAGGACCTCGACGAGACGTTCGAACGGCACGTCCGCGTGCGCGAAGGCCTGCAGATCGGTTTCCCGTGCCGCGGACAGCAGTTCGTCGAAGGACGCACCACCGTCGACCTCCAGCCGGAGCACCAGCGTGTTGACGAACATGCCGATGATGTCCTCGGTGGCCTGCTCGGTGCGACCTGCGATGGGGGTGCCCACCGCGATGTCCGTCGAGCCGGACAGGCGCGCGAGCAACGCCGCGAAGGCCGCGTGCACGGCCATGAACACGGTCGCGTTCCGGTTGCGCGCCAGGTCGCGCAGCTCCCGGTGCAGATCGGCGCCGATGGTGAACTCCACGCGGTCGCCGCGGAAACTCTGCTGCGCGGGCCGCGGACGGTCGAGCGGCAGGTCGAGCTGGTCGGGCAGGTCGGCGAGCGCGGTGCGCCAGTAGCCGAGCTGCTCGGCGGCGGTGGACTCCGGATCGCCCTCGGAGCCGAGGACCTCCCGCTGCCACAGCGCGAAGTCGGCGTACTGCACCTCGAGCGGCGCCCACGCCGGATCGCTGTCCGCGGACCGGGCGGCGTAGGCCGTCATCACATCGCGGACCAGCGGCACCATCGACGAGCCGTCGGCGCTGATGTGGTGGACCACGGTGACGAGGACGTGATCGTCGTCGGCGACGCGAAGCAGATGCATCCGCACCGGCACGTCGACGGTGACGTCGAAGCCGGCCGCGGCGATCTCCCGCATCCGCGGTTCGAGATCGGCGGCGGTGACGTCCACCGGTTCGAGCTCGGGCCGAACCTGAGAGGCAGGCAGGATGCGCTGCACCGGACCGGATTCGGTCTCGGGGTAGACGGTGCGCAGGGACTCGTGCCGTGCGACGAGGTCTGCGACCGCGGCACGCAAGGCGTCGACGTCCAGTGCGCCCGTCATCCGCAACGCGAACGGGATGTTGTAGGCCGTCGAGTCGGGATCGAACCGGTTGAGGAACCACATCCGCTGCTGGGCGGGAGACAGCGGGATCGACTCCGGCCGGGTGCGGGCCGTGAGCGGCACCCGAGCGCCGCGACCGGATTCCTGCTCGACCCGTGTCGCGAGTTCCGCGACGGTGGACGCCTCGAACAACGTCCGCACCGGCACCTGCGCGTCGAGCGCGGCACCGAGCCGGGAAACCACCTGCGTCGCGATCAGCGAGTTGCCACCGAGCGCGAAGAAATCGTCATCGGCACCGATCCGGTCGACACCGAGCACATCGGCGAACACACCCGCCACGATTTCCTCGATCGGGGTGCTCGGCGCGCGGAAACCACGCGTCTCGAACACCGGCTCGGGCAGCGCCCGTCGATCGAGCTTGCCGTTGACCGTCAGCGGGATCGCGTCGATCACCACGAACGCCGAAGGCACCATGTACTCCGGCAGAACCACCGCGACACCGCTGCGCAGCGCCTCGGTGTCGATCGACATACCTTCATGCGCAACCACATAGGCGACGATCCGCGCCGCCCCCGGAGTGTCCTCGCGCACGATCACCGCCGCGTGCGCGACCTCGTCCTGCGCGAGCACCGCAGCCTCGACCTCACCGAGCTCGATGCGGAAACCACGGATCTTCACCTGGTCGTCGGCACGCCCGAGATATTCGAGATCGCCCGAGACGACCCAGCGTGCGACGTCACCCGTCCGGTAGAGCAACGCACCATCGGACGAGAACGGATCGGCGACGAAACGTGCCGCCGACAACTCCGGACGGCGCAGGTAACCCCGCGCCAACTGGCCTCCGCCGACGTACATCTCGCCGGCCACACCCACCGGCACCGGCTTGAGCCGCCGGTCGAGCACGTACACCCGCAGACCCGCGATCGGCACACCGACCACACTCGCGGACGCGCCCTGCGCCAGCTCCGCACCGATCTCCCGGTACGACACGTGCACGGTCGTCTCCGTGATGCCGTACATGTTCACCAGGCGAGGAGCTGTGCCGATCCCCCGTCGCTGCGCTCGCCCCGCATCCCCGTGACGCTCGAACCAGCCGGCCAGACGCCGTGGCTCGAGTGCCTCACCACCGAAGATCACGTACCGCAGCGACAACTGTGCCTCGTCGGCCGCGACCCGATCGGCCTCGACCAGCTGGTAGAACGCCGACGGGGTCTGGTTGAGCACGGTGACCCGCTCGCGGATCAGCAACTCGCGGAAGGCTTCCGGCGAACGCGACGTGAAGTAGTCGACGACCACGAGGGTTCCGCCGTAGAGCAGCGGACCCCACAGCTCCCACACCGAGAAGTCGAAGGCATAGCTGTGGAACATCGTCCACACATCCGACGAGTCGAAGCCGTACACCGATTCGGTGTTGACCATCAGCCGCACCACATTGCGATGCGGGATCAGCACACCCTTCGGACGCCCGGTCGACCCCGACGTGTAGATCACGTACGCCAGATTCGTCGACGTCAGCGGGGCACGACGCTCCGCGTCGAGGATCGGTGCGTCGTCGACCTCCGACAGATCCAGACGGTCGATCTCGACGACCGGCACCGAGGCCGGGAACGCCACCTCGACGCCCGAAGTGGTCACGACCGCGACCGGCGTCGCGTCCGAGACCAGGAACTCGATCCGGTCGGCCGGCGAGTTCGGGTCGATCGGCAGATAACCGGCACCGGCCTCGAGCACCGCGAGCAGCGCCACGATCAGATCGAGCGAGCGCGGCATCGCGACCGCGACCAGATCCTCCGGTCCGGCACCGACATCGATGAGATGACGTGCCAGGCGGTGCACCCGCGCACCGAGTTCGCGGTAGGACAACTGCTCGTCACCGAACCGCACCGCCACCGCATCGCCACGTTCGACGACGCGCGCCTCGAACATGTCGACGAGTGTCGTGCCGGCCGGTGCGACGTCGTCGCCCAGCGAGTTCCAACGCGAGACGACCAGTTCGCGTTCGAAGTCGTCGACGATCTCGATGTCGCCGACCACCGCCGCCGGATCCTCGGCCACCCCGCGCAGGATGCGCAGCAGCTGCTCCGCGAACGCCGCGACCCGCAGGTCGTCGAACAGGTCGGTCGCGTAGGTGACGGCGAAGTCCATACCGGCCGCCGAACCGTCCTCGCCGACGGTCTCGGCGAAGGTGAACTGCAGGTCGAACTTGGCGGTGGGCGCCTCGTAGTCGACCGCCGCGGCGGTGACGCCGTCGAGGTCGAACTCGACCCGGCCGGTGTTCTGGAAGGTCAGGGCCACCTGGAACAGCGGGTGACGCGCCTGCGAACGCTGCGGGTCGAGGATCTCCACGAGCCGCTCGAACGGGACGTCGGCGTTCGCGAAGGCGTCGAGGTCGGTGTCGCGCACCTCGGCGAGGAGGTCCTGGAACCGGATGTCGTTGCGCACACCGACACGCAGCACGAGCGTGTTGACGAACATGCCGACGAGGTCGTCGAGGGCGGCCGCGCCGCGACCCGCGATCGGGGTGCCGATCGCGATGTCCTCGCTGTCGGACAGTCGCGCCAGCAGCACCGCCAGCGCCGCGTGCACGACCATGAACAGGGACGTGTTCCGCTCCCGGGCAAGGTTTTCCAGCGCCGAGTGCAGCTCGGGTTCGATACGGAACCGGCTGGTGCGTCCGGTGTTCGACGCGACCTCGGGGCGAGCACGATCCGACGGCAGGTCGAGCTGGTCGGGAAGGTCCGCCAGCTGCGCGGTCCAGTACTCCACCTGGCGCGAGAGCACCGAACGCGGATCGTCCTCGGAGCCGAGGACGTCGCGCTGCCACAACGCGTAATCGGCGTACTGCACCTCGAGCGGCGCCCAGTTCGGGGCCTCCCCGCGCGAACGGTTCGCGTAGGCGACCATGATGTCGCGCGCGAGCGGCCGCAGCGAGAAGCCGTCGGACGCGATGTGGTGGACCACGAGGAACAGCACGTGCTCACGCCCGCCGAGCGAGAACAGCACGACCCGCAGCGGCACCTCGCTCGTGACGTCGAAGCCGGCCGAGGTGAGCTGCTCCGCCCGCTCGAACAGGCTGCTCTCGGCGACCCGCTCGACGGGCAGCTCCACCGTGTAGGGCGGCTGCACCGACTGGTGGCCGACGCCGTCGATGTCCGGGTAGACCGTCCGCAGCGACTCGTGCCGCTCGACGACGTCGCCGAGCGCGGTGCGCAGCGCGTCGACGTCGAGGTCCCCGGTGAGGCGAACACCGACGGGGATGTTGTTCGCCGCGGAGGCCGGATCGAAGCGGTTGAGGAACCACATGCGCTGCTGCGCGGGCGACAGCGGGATCCGCTCCGGACGCTCGCGCCGTTCGAGGGCGGGCCGCGACCCGGCTCCCCCGAACTGTTCGACGCGGACCGCGAGGGCCTCGACGGTGGGGGCGTCGAACAGGGCACGGACGGGGACGGTCGTATCGAGGGCGTCGCCGAGACGGGCGACCACCTGCGTCGCCACGAGCGAGTTCCCACCGAGCGCGAAGAAGTCGTCGGTACGGCCGACGCGCGGGACACCGAGCACCTGCGCGAAGACACCCGCGACGATCTCCTCGACCGGCGTGCGCGGCGGCATGAACTCCTGCACCTCGAAGGTCGGTGCGGGCAGCGCGCGACGGTCGACCTTGCCGCTCGTGTTGAGCGGCAGCGAGTCGAGCACGACGATCGCCGCGGGCACCATGTACGACGGCAGTCGCGAGAGCAGCGCGGTCTTCACGTCCGCCGGGTCGATGTCGGCGCCGGCGATCGGCACGACGTACGAGACGAGCTGCGGTCCGGATCGGGGATCCTCGCGCACCACCGTCACGGCACGACCGATCGCGGGCTGCGAGGTGAGTGCGGTGTCGATCTCGCCGAGTTCGATCCTCAGACCGCGAAGCTTGACCTGCTGATCGGTGCGGCCGATGTAGTCGAGTTCGAGGCGGTCGCCGCCGGCGGTGCGCACCCACCGCACCAGGTCGCCGGTGCGGTACAGCCGACCACCGGAGGTGGAGAACGGGTCGGCGACGAAGCGTTCCGCGGTCAGGTCCGGCCGACCGTGGTAGGCGCGGGCGAGCTGCGCACCGGACAGGTACAGCTCTCCGGCGACGCCCACCGGGACGGGCCGCAGCCGCGCGTCGAGGACGCGGGCGGCGGTGTTCCACACCGGCGAGCCGATCGGCACCGCGGGGTGGTCGTCGGGTTCGGCGGTGCGGTGCATCGTCTGGATGGTGGTCTCGGTGGGACCGTAGAGGTTGTGCACCGGTGCTGCGCCGAGCTTGCGGAAGCGGGCGGTGCTCTCGCCGGAGAGACTCTCGCCACCGCAGAAGACGTGGGTGAGCGAGGCCGCGGCCTCCTCCCCCAGGTGCTCGAGCACCGCGTCGAAGACGGTCGGCACGAACTGGACGACGGTGATGCCGGCCCGGGCGATCTCGGCGGCCATTCCGGCGGGTTCGCGGTGCAGGCCCGGCGACGCGACGACCGTGCGTGCGCCGGCGTGCAGCGGCAGGAAGAGCTCCCAGACCGATGCGTCGAAGGTGACCGGCGTCTTGAGGAGCACACGATCGTCGGCGGAGAGGGCGAATTCGTCCTGCATCCACGACAACTGGTTGACCACCGCGCCGTGCGGCACGGCGACGCCCTTGGGGCGGCCGGTGGAACCCGAGGTGTACAGGACGTAGGCGAGGTGCTCGGCCCGCAACGGACGGATCCGCTCGTCGTCGCGGACGGGCGAGCCGTCGCGGCCGGAGAGGTCGACGGCGTCGATCTCGACGATCGGGATGTCCCCGAAACCGGTCCGGTCCCGGAGCTCGTCCCAGGATGCGACGAGAACCAGTGAGGGAGCGGAAGATTCGAGGACGTACGCGATGCGGTCGGCGGGCTGTTCGAGGTCGAGCGGCACGTAGGCGCCGCCGGCGGCGATCACCGCGTGGACGGCGACGAGCATGTCGACGGACCGGCCGATCGCCACACCCACCCGGGTCTCCGGGCCGACGCCCGACTCGACGAGATGGCGTGCGAACGCGTTGACCCGCTCCCCGAACTCGCGGTAGGTCAGCGGCGTCCCGACCGCGTCGGTGCCGGGCACGACGGCGAGGACATCGGGCGTGCGCTCGACCTGCGCATCGAGCAGCGCGGGCAGGGTCGCGGTCGTGCCGAGATCGGTGCGAGCACCGTGCGCGGCGGCGTCGACGGCGTCGCGTTCGCCGGCGGTGAGCAGCGGCAGTTCGTCGATCCCGGTGCCGGGAGTCTCCGTCGCGGCGGCGAGCAGACGGACGAACCGCTCACCGAGGACGTCGATCGTCTCGGCGTCGAACAGGTCGGTCGCGTAGGAGAGTTCGACGACCCACCCGTCGGACGATGCGCCCTCGGTGTCGGCGTCGAGGACCGTCATGACGAGGTCGAACTTGGACAGTCCGTTGTCGAGGGGCACGTTCGTCACCGACAGTTCCGGCAGCTGCAGCGACACCTGTCCGAGATTCTGGAAGGCCAGCATCACCTGGAACAGGGGGTTGTGCGCCTGGGTGCGGACCGGGGCGAGGACGTCGACGAGACGCTCGAACGGGATCTCGGCGTGGGCGAACGCGCCGAGGTCGACCTCGCGGACGTGGGCCAGCAACTCGTCGAAGGTGGCGGTGACGTCCACCCGGGTCCGCAGGACGAGGGTGTTGACGAACATGCCGATCAGGTCGTCGAGGGAGCGTTCGCCGCGACCGGCGATCGGCGTGCCGATCGCGATGTCGTCGGATGAGCTCAGACGCGCGAGCAGCGTCGCGAGCACCGCGTGCACGACCATGAATTCGGTCGTGCGCCGCTGCTGCGCGAGACGTTCCACCGCGGCGCGCAGGTCGGGATCGATCGTCAGCCGGGTGACGGCACCGCGGTACGACGCGACCGCCGGACGCGGCCGGTCCGTGGGCAGGCCGAGGCTCTCCGGCAGGTCGGCGAGGGTGTCGGTCCAGTAGCCGATCTGGCGGGCCAGCACCGACTCCGGATCGTCTTCCGCGCCGAGCACTTCGCGCTGCCAGAGGGTGAAGTCGGCGTACTGGATCTCGAGCGGGGTCCAGGCCGGAGCCTCGCCCTGCGCCCGGGCCGCGTAGGCGATCATGATGTCGCGGGTCAGCGGCACCATCGAGAAACCGTCGGCGGCGATGTGGTGCAGGACCGCGACGAGCACGTGCGAGTCGGGTCCGGTCTCGAACAACCGCACCACCATCGGCACGTCGCGCACGACGTCGAAGGTGGTCGCCGCGAGTGCCCGCAGTTCGGCAGGCAGGCGGTCTGCGTCGATGCGGGTGACGGTCAACTCGACCGGCACCTCCGAGACCGGCAACACCTTCTGGTAGCCGTAGCCGTCGACGTCGGGATAGACGGTGCGGAGCGATTCGTGCCGTGCGACGACGTCGCGCAGCGCGGTCCCGAGCGCAGCGACGTCGAGCGCACCGGACAGGTGCACGGCCACCGGGATGTTGTTGACCGCGGACTCCGGGTCGAAGCGGTTGAGGAACCACATGCGTTGCTGCGCGAGCGACAGCGGAACCCGTTCGGGGCGGCGTCCGGCGACGAGCGGTGTGCGGGCCGCACCCGACGAGTCGGCCTCGACGGCGGCGGCGAGAGCCTCGACGGTGGACGCCTCGAAGATCGCGCGCAATGCCACTCGGCCACCGAGGGATTCGCCGATGCGGGAGACGGCCTGTGTTGCGATCAGCGAGTTGCCGCCGAGCGCGAAGAAGTCGTCGTCGAGACCGACGCGGTCGAGTCCGAGGACGTCGGCGAAGACCGACGCGACGATCTGTTCGACCGGGGTCGTCGGGGCGCGGAACTCCTTGACCTCGAAGATCGGGGCCGGCAGGGCCTTGCGGTCGAGCTTGCCCGACGATCCGAGCGGGAACTCGTCGAGCACGACGTAGACCGACGGCACCATGTAGGCCGGCAGCGAGCCGGCGAGACGACGCGAGACCGAGGTGGTGTCGAGCGACCGGCCGTCGGCGGCGACGAGATAGGCGACGAGGTGCTCACCGGAGTGGGCGTCCGAGCGCACGAGCACGACGGCCTGATCGACGTCGTCGAGCGCGAGCAGAGCCGTCTCGATCTCGCCGAGTTCGATGCGCAGACCGCGCAGCTTGACCTGGAAGTCGGTGCGGCCGATGTATTCGAGTTCGGCACGCGCCGTGCGTGCGTCGGAGGTCTCCCGGGCGACCCACCGCACGAGATCGCCCGTGCGGTAGAGCCTCTCCCCCGCCCCGTACGGCGAGGCGACGAAGCGTTCCGCCGTCAGATCCGGCCGCGCCACGTAACCGCGCGCCAGCTGGACACCCGACAGGTAGAGCTCACCCGCGACACCGACCGGCACCGGATGCAGTCGGCCGTCGAGGACGTGGACGCCGGTGTTCCAGACCGGGACGCCGATCGGCACCGACACCGCGTCGGCCGCGGTGACCTCGTGGTAGGTCACGTCGACGGCCGCCTCGGTGGGGCCGTACAGGTTGTGCAGGCGAGCGCCCGGCAGGATCGACCGCAGGCGTGCGGCGACCGAGGCGGGCAGTGCCTCGCCCGAGGCGAAGACCATCCGCAACGACGAGGCCGAGGCCGCGGCGTTCTCGGCGACGAAGACCGCGAGCATGGACGGCACGAAGTGCGCGACCGTGACGCCGCGGTCGGCCATGACCCGGGCGAGATAGGCCGGGTCCCGATGACCGTCGGGAAGTGCGATCTCGAGTCGCGCACCGATCTGCAGGGGCCAGAAGAACTCCCACACCGACACGTCGAAGGTGAACGGCGTCTTCTGCAGGACCACGTCGTCGCGACCGAGGCCGTACTCGTCCTGCATCCACAGCAGGCGGTTGACGATTGCGCCGTGCGGCACCGCGACACCCTTGGGCCGTCCCGTCGAACCGGACGTGAAGATGACGTAGGCGGTGTTCGCCGGCGTGAGCGTGGCGATGCGATCGGCATCGGTGATCGGGCCGGACGGCAGGTCGGACACATCGAGCGTGTCGATCTCGATCGTGTGCGCGGCCGCGGTCGACCCGAAGGCGTCGCGGGTGGTGGTCAGCACCGCGACCGGCGCCGCCGTGTCGAGGATGTACGCGTTGCGGTCGGCGGGCTGATCGGGGTCGAGCGGCAGGTAGGCGCCGCCGGCCTTGACGATCGCGTACATGCCGACGAGGAGGTCGAGGGATCGCCGCACCGCGAGTCCGACGGTCGACTCCGGTCCGACACCCTGCGAGATCAGATGGCGGGCAAGGCGGTTCACTCGCGCGTCGAAGTCCGCGTAGGTCAGCTGCTCGCCCTCGAAGGCCACGGCCGCGGCGTCGGGATCCGTCGCCACCCGGGCGTCGAACAGGTCGACGAGAGTGGCCGGTTCCAGCTCGTGCGCGGTGTCGTTCCACGATTCGAGGACCGCGAGTCGCTCGTCGGCGTCGAGCAGGTCGATGTCGCCGACGACGACCTCGGGTTCGCGCACCACGGCCTCGAGGATGCGGACGAAGCGATCGGCGAATCCGCGCACCGTCGCGTGATCGAACAGGTCGGTCGCATAGGTGAACGCCGCTCCGAGACCGTTCGGCGTGCCGTCCTCCGCGAAGTCCTCGGTGAGGGTGAGCTGCAGGTCGAACCTGGCGACCGCCGTGTCGATGTCGAGCACGTCGAGGGTCAGGCCACGCAGTTCGACGTGCGCGGCGCGCAGGTTCTCGAACGAGAGCATCACCTGGAACAGCGGGTGCCGGGCGGTGGAGCGGGTCGGGTTGAGCACCTCGACGAGCCGCTCGAACGGCACGTCGGCGTGGCCGAAGGCGCCGAGCGCCGCATCGCGTGCCCGTGCGAGATGCGCGGTGAACGGCCTGCCCGAATCGACATCCGTGCGCAGCACGAGGGTGTTGACGAACATGCCGATCAGGTCGTCGAGCGCCTGCTCGCCGCGACCCGCGACCGGGGTGCCGATCGCGATGTCGTCCTGACCGGACATCCGCGCGAGCAGCACGCTCAGGGCCGCGTGCACCACCATGAACAGCGATGCGTTGCGGGTACGTGCCAGCGCCACGAGCTCGCGGTGCAGTTCCGGATCGATCGGGAAGTCCACGGTCGCACCGGAGTACGACTGCACTGCCGGCCGCGGACGGTCGGCGGGCAGATCGAGCTGATCGGGCGCACCGGCGAGGGTGCGACGCCAGTAGTCGAGCTGGCGGGAGATCAGCGACTGCGGATCGTCCTCGGACCCGAGCACCTGCCGTTGCCACAGCGTGTAGTCGGCGTACTGCACCGGCAGGGGTGCCCACGAGGGCTCCTCCCATTCGGTGCGGGCGGTGTAGGCGACCATGATGTCGCGCGCCATGGGGCCGGTGGACCAGCCGTCGGCCGAAATGTGGTGCACGACGAGAGCGAGCACGTGTTCCTGGTCGCCGAGTTCGAACAGTTCGGCGCGGATCGGCACGTCCGACGTCACGTCCAGGCCGGTGAAGACCAGGCGGCGCACGGAGGCCGGCAGCTCGTCGGGGGTGATCCGGGTCGGGGTCAGATCCGGCACGACCTCCGCCGCGGCACGGACGACCTGGTGCGGTCCGTTCGGCGAGTCGGGGAAGACGGTGCGCAACGACTCGTGCCGATCGATGACGTCCATGATCGACACCTGCAGTGCGGCGACATCCAGTTCGCCGGTCAGGCGCAGCGCCATCGGGAGGTTGTAGGTGGACGACCGCGGATCGAAGCGGTTGAGGAACCACATGCGCTGCTGCGCAAGCGACAGCGGAACACGTTCGGGCCGCGACATCTTCGTCAGAGCGATGCGCGCTCCGCGACCTGCCTCCTGCTCGACGCGCACCGCCAGGGCCGCCACCGAACTGGATTCGAACAACGCCCGCACCGGCACCTGCGCGTCGAGGGCGACACCGAGCCGGGAGACGACCTGCGTGGCGAGCAGCGAGTTGCCGCCGAGCTCGAAGAAGTCGTCGTCGAGACCCACGCCCTGGACGCCGAGCACCTCGGCGAAGACGTTCGCGACCGTCTCCTCGATGGGGGTGGTCGGGGCACGGAACTCGCGGTAGCTGATGCCGAGATCGGGTTCGGGCAGGGCACGGCGGTCGAGCTTGCCGACCGGGTTGAGCGGCACCTCGTCGAGCACGATGATCTGCGAGGGCACCATGTACGACGGCAGCGAGCGGCCGACGTGATCGGCGAGTTCGGCAGGATCGATCTGCTCGTCCCCGTGCACGTATGCGACGAGTGCGGTCTGACCGGACGGCATCTCGTGTCCTACGGTGGTCGCGAAGGCGACCGAGGGGTGGGTCAGCAGCGCGGCGTCGATCTCCCCGAGTTCGATGCGGTAGCCGCGGACCTTGACCTGGAAGTCGGCGCGTCCGGCGAACTCGATGCGGCCCTGCTCGTCCCAGCGCACGATGTCGCCGGTGCGGTACATCCGGGTTCCGCTCGCGCCGAACGGGTTCGCCACGAACCGGTCGGCGGTGAGTGCCGGGCGTCGGTGGTAACCCCGGGCGAGCACGTCGCCCGCGAGATAGAGCTCACCCGCGACACCGGCGGGGACCGGGCGGAGCCGGCTGTCGAGGACCAGGGCGTGCACGCCCGCCACAGGCCGTCCGATGGTGATCGGCCCGGACGGTTCGAGCAGAGCGCGCGTCGAGACGATCGTGGTCTCGGTCGGTCCGTAGGCGTTGTAGAAGCGACGGCCGGGCGCCCAGCGGGAGACGAGGTCGGCCGTGGACACGTCGCCACCGACGTTCACGACGCGCAGAGCGTCGAGTCCGCTCGGGTCGACGGAACCGAGCACCGCCGGGGTGATGACGGTGTGGGTGACGCCGGTGCGTTCGATGAGCGCGCGCAGTTCGGCGCCGCCGTAGACGGACGGCG
The DNA here is from genome assembly GCF_048381395.1 of Rhodococcus shunpengi. Classification (NCBI taxonomy): domain Bacteria; kingdom Bacillati; phylum Actinomycetota; class Actinomycetes; order Mycobacteriales; family Nocardiaceae; genus Rhodococcus; species Rhodococcus shunpengi. The sequence continues at coordinate 91,658 of NZ_JBLWIU010000039.1, read as the reverse complement.
GTGTCACGACGAGTTCGGCGCCGGTGGACCCGGCCAGCGTCCAGTCGAGGACCGTCGGGTCGAAGCTCGGCGAGCAGATGTGCAGGAGCTTCGATTCCTCTGTCACGCCGTACAGTTCGACGGTCTCGCGGACGAGACCGGCGAGGCCGCGGTGGGTGACGGCGACGCCCTTGGGCTTGCCCGTCGAACCGGAGGTGTAGATGACGTAAGCGGTGTGGTCGAGGCGCAGCGGCGCAGCGCGGTCGGCGTCGGTGAGTGGGCCGTCCGGGTAGGACGCGCACGCGTCGACGAACTCGGGGTCGTCGAGGCGGATCCACTCGGTGGCCGAGGGCAGACCGGTGGCGTACTCCCCCGTCGTCAGACCGAAGACGGCCGACGAGTCGTCGAGCATGTGGGTGACGCGTTCGGCCGGGTACTCCGGGTCGACGGGCGTGTAGGCGGCGCCGGTCTTGGCGACCGACCACACGGCGAGCACCATCTCCCACGACCGCGGGAAGGCCAGCGCGACGATGCCGTCGGGCCGGGCACCGCGCTCGACGAGCCGTCGGGCGATGCGGTTCGACCACGTGTCGAGTTCGCGGTAGGTCAGGACGGTGTCGCGGTCGCGGACGGCGACGCGGTCGGGATGGTCGACGGCGCCGGTGGTCAGCAGCTCCACCAGGGTGCGGGCCTCGGCGGGCTCGGGCCCCGTCGCCGTGAGCAGGCGTTCGGCCTCCCCGGGCGAGAGGATCGCCAGGTCGCCCACACAGGTCGACGCATCGGCGACGATCCCGGCGAGGAGCCGCGCGAAGCGTTCCGCGAAGACCGCGACCGTCGCGGCGTCGAACAGGTCGGTGGCGTACTCGAACAGGGCGTCGAGGCCGGCGGGCTCGCCGTCGTCACCGGTCTTCTCGGTCACCCACAGCTGGATGTCGAACTTGGAGATCGGCACGTCCAGTTCGGCGCCGACGGCGTGGACTCCCCCGAACGAGACGTCGCGCGCGGTACCCGGTTCGAGGGACAGCGCGGCCTGGAACAGCGGGTGCCGCGCGGTCGAGCGCGGCGGGTTGAGCACCTCGACGAGACGCTCGAAGGGGACGTCGGCGTTCGAGAACGCCGTCAGGTCGGTCTCCCGGACGCCGGCGAGGTAGTCCTCGAACGACACGCCGGGATCGACCCGGGTGCGCAGGACGAGGGTGTTGACGAACATGCCGATCAGGTCGTCGAGATCCTTCTCCCCGCGGCCTGCCACGGCGGTGCCGATGGCGATGTCGTCGGAACCGCTGAGGCGGGACAGCAGCGCCGCGTAGGCCGCGTGGACGACCATGAACAGCGACGCGTGCTGCTTGCGGGCGAGGTCGACGAGACCGCGGTGGGTCTCGGCGTCGATCGCGAAGCGGTGCTTGTCGCCGTTGTAGGAGGAGACGGCGGGCCGGGTCCGGTCGGTGGGCAGGTCGAGCTGGTCGGGCAGACCGTCGAGCTCGTTCACCCAGTAGTCGAGCTGTTGCGCCGCAACGGAATTCGGGTCGGCCTCGTCGCCGAGGGCCTCGCGCTGCCAGACGGCGTAGTCGGCGTACTGGACGGGAAGCGGCGTCCAGCTCGGCTTGTTCCCCTCGGCGCGGGCGCTGTAGGCCGTGACGACGTCGCGGGCGAACGGGCCGAACGAGGAGCCGTCGGCGGCGATGTGGTGCAGCACCATCGCCAGGACGTAGTCGTCGGGGGCGAGCCGGTACAGCGCGACACGGAAGGGGACGTCGCGGACGACGTCGAAACCGCGGCTCGCGAGGTCGACGACGGCCGCGTGCAGGCCCTGCTCGTCGACGTCGATCGGCTCGAGCGGGACGACGACCTGCTCGACCGGAAGGATCGTCTGCTGCGGTTCGCCGTCCACCTCGGGGTAGACGGTCCGCAGGCTCTCGTGCCGCGCCACCACGTCGGCGAAGGCGTCGGACACCGCTGCGGCATCGACGGCGCCGGTGAGCCGCACCGTGAACGGAAGGTTGTAGGCGGCGGTGCTGACGTCGAAGCGGTTGAGGAACCAGATCCGTTGCTGCGCAGTCGACAACGGCAGCACGTCGGGTCGCGGACGAGCGACGAGCGGGGACCGCGCGCCGGTACCGATCTGCTTGGCGAGCCGGGTCGCGAGACCCACGACGGTGGACGCCTCGAACAGCACGCGCACGGGCACCTGGGTGTCGAGCGCAGCTCCGATGCGGGAGACCACCTGAGTGGCGACGAGGGAGTTGCCGCCGAGTTCGAAGAAGTCGTCGTCGAGACCGACACGTTCGACACCGAGGACCTCGCCGAACGCTTCGGCGACGGCACGCTCGGCGGGAGTGCGCGGCTCACGGAAGATGCGGGTGCTGCTGAAGACCGGCTCCGGCAACGCCTTCCGGTCGAGCTTGCCGCTCGTGTTGAGCGGCAGCGCGTCGAGCACCATGAGCGACGCCGGAACCATGTACGACGGCAGCGACCGGCCGGCGTGGTCGGCGAGATCGGAGGTGTCGATGGTGCGGCCGGGAGCCGCGACGACGTACCCCACGAGCTGGTCGCCGGTGGGGGTCGCCACCACGAGCACGACGGCCTGCGAGACCGCGGGGTGCGCGAGGAGCACCGCTTCGATCTCGCCGAGTTCGATGCGCTGGCCGCGGAACTTGACCTGGAAGTCGGTGCGGCCGATGTATTCGAGCAGACCCGTGCCGTCGGCGGCGGTCTCCCACCGCACCAGGTCGCCGGTGCGGTACATCCGCTCGCCGGGCGCCCCGAAGGGATCGGCGAGGAAACGGTCGGAGGTCAGGTCGGGACGGTCGAGATACCCGCGCGCGAGCTGGATTCCGGCGAGGTACAGCTCGCCGGGGCGGCCCACCGGCACCGGACGCAGCCGCCGGTCGAGGACGTATGCGCGGCTGTTCCACTGCGGGACGCCGATCGGGACGCTGTGCACGTCGCCGGGAGCGGCCCGGTGGTAGGTGATGGAGACCGCCGCTTCGGTGGGGCCGTACAGGTTGTGGAGCCCGGCCGGGCACATCCGCGCGAAGTCCGCGGCGGTCTCGGACGGCAGGGCCTCACCGATGACGAAGACGTGGCGCAGCGAATCACACGTTCCCGCAGGCGCGTTCGCGACGAAGACGGTGAGCATCGACGGCACGAAGTCGGTGATCGTGACGCCGTGCTCGGCAATCTTGTTCGCCACGTAGACCGGGTCGCGGTGTCCGTCGGGTGTCGCGATCACGAGGGTCGCGCCGACGCGCAGGGGCATGAAGAAGCCCCACAGCGACACGTCGAAGGTCGTCGCGGTCTTCTGCAGGTACACGTCGGTGGAGGTCAGACCGTACTGGTCGTTCATCCACTGGATCTGGTTGTCGATCGCCACGTGGCTCACGGCCACGCCCTTCGGTCGGCCCGTCGAACCGGAGGTGAAGATGACGTAGGCGGTCGTGTCCGGCAGGATCGGTCCGCGTCGTTCGGCGTCGGTGAGCGGCGTCGTGCCGAACCGCGAGTGGTCGAAGGTGTCGACGTCGATCGTGGGGATGCCTTCGGGCAGCGTCACGTCGTCGCGTGCCGTGGTAAGCACCGCCGCGGGGCGGGCGGTCTCGAGGATGTAGGCGGTGCGATCGGCCGGGTGGTCGGGGTCGATCGGCACCCAGGCGCCACCCGCCTCGACGATCGCGTACATGCCGACGACGAGCTCGAGCGAGCGTCGGATCGACAGGCCGACGAGGGACTCGGGACCGACACCGAGACCGACCAGTGCCCGGGCGAGGCTGTTCACCCGCGCGGCGAATTCGGCGTAGGTCAGCGATTCGCCTTCGAAGACCAGCGCGGTTGCCTCGGGGGAGGTCGCGACCCGGTCGTGGAACTCCGCGAGCAGGTCACGGCGATGCACGGGATGGTCGGTGCGGTTCCAGTCGCGGACGACCCGGTCGAGTTCGGTGCCGCCGGCGAGCGGGATGTCCCAGACGGGCCGGTCGGAAGCCGAACCGACGAAGCGGTCGAAGAACTCGACGAACCGCGCGTGGTCGGAGGCGGCCCGATCGGGTCCGTAGAGATTCGGGTTCGACTCGAAGTCGATGTGGGTGTTGTCGCCGCTGGTGTAGACATTGACGCCGAGATCCTCGATCAGACCGGTCGACAGGATGTTGATCCGTCCCACCATGTCGCCGAGTCGGACCTCGTTGTCGAACAGCATGATGTTGACCCACGGCCCGAAGAAGGTGGACTGTGCTCCACCCGCGGAGGTCGCGGCGCGGTCGCGGACGATGTCCTCGTGCCGGTAGCGCTGGTGGCGCAGCGCGCCCGAGACGGCAGCACCCGACGCCGCGATGAGGTCGTGCACGGTGGTCTCGTCGGTCACGCTCAGCCGGAGCGGGACGACGTTCGAGACCATGCTGCCGGAGCGGCGCAACAGGGCGGTCGTGCGAGCCGCGACGGGCAGGCTCAGGACGACGTCGGTCTGCCCGGTCATCTGGGCGACGTAGGCCGCGAACGCCGCGATGACGGCGGTCGCGAGGCTCGTGTTCTCCCGCTCGGACAGCTGCTCGACACGGCGTTCGGTCCCGTCCGACAACGCCGCGCTGTCGATGCGGCTGACCGGCGCGGGCGCCGCGGTGCGGCCGGCGAGGCTCGTGGGCTCCTCGATGCCCTCGATCTGCTGCGCCCAGTACTCGCGGTCGTCGGCGAACCGCTTCGATCCGCGGTACTCCATCTCGACGTCGTAGACCTTGCGCAGATCGGACGCGAGGCTCGGGGACGGTTCGACGCCGTCGACCGACGCCGTGTAGAGCTCGGCGATGCGGGTCATGAAGGTCGCGGCCGCGAAACCGTCGAGCGCGAGATGGTGGACGCGGTTGTACCAGAAGTAACGACGGTCACCGATGCGCAGGACCGTCGCGGAGATCAGCCGGTCGCGGAGGACGTCGACGGGGCGGCTGCGGTCGTCGCGCATCCAGTCGAGGGCGGCCTGACGGGGGTCGGGTTCGCCCCGCAGGTCCTCGTAGCCGACGGAGTCGTCGAGGGTGGGATCGACGAGCTGGTAGGGCTGGGCGTCGACCTCGATGAACCGGAGGAAACCCGATCCCATCTCGCGGGCGGCGCGGACGCTCGCGGCGTGCAGCAGGTCGAGGTCGAGGTCGCCCTCGAGTTCGACGTACTGAGCGATGTTGGCGGGCACCGTCGGGTCGACGTGCTGGGCGAACCACATTCCCAGCTGTGCCGGCGAGAGCGGAAAGGCACCGGGCGGCACGACGCCCCGCGAGTTCCCCGCTTCCGATCCGCCGTTACCCAGCGAGTCCAATCCCCAACCTTTCTCTCACCGTCGCGCAATCCCCCATCGGCGGTAGCTTGCGCAGCGCACAACCCTCTCGGTTTATCTGCTGAGCAGGTGAGGATCGTTACGGCGTGGTCGGGCGGTAGAACTCTCCGCAGGACCGGACGCAGCAACGGATCCCCAGCCTGTCGGCCGAGGCGCCCGAAGCAGGTTACCCGCCGGTCATCACCGGAGCCCATGACATACGCATCGGCCCCAATCTACAGGGTGCCCGCCCGGGCGCCGACCGACTGTCACCGAGTGCCGACGGTCACGTCCACGCCACGGCGATGATCACATTGAGAATGCCCAGACCACCGGCGACATGGGCGAGGGTCGCGGTCGAGCCGGGATTCTGCTTCTCCTTCTTCAGGCCGATGAACGCGACGACGAGCACGGCGAGGGCGACCAGCAGCTTGATGCCGATCTTCATGTGGTTCACCTCGACGACGTCCTGCGCCTCCCGGAGACCGACCAGGGCCAGACCCGTCACGACCTGCAGGATGGCGCCGTGCAGCATGCCGGCGACGACGCGCGGTTCCTTGATGACCGCGAGCCACGAACCGATGATGCCCGCGAGGCCGATGAAGTGCAGGATAAGGAAGATCTTGATGGCGATGTCCATGGGCGCAATCCGACCATTCCGGGCGTGGGCTGTCCAGTAAGGCGACACTCAGCGAGTGCCCGGGATCACGCCTGGCTGCGGTACCAATCGAGCAGGTCCGGGTCGTCGATCGCGGTGCGGTCCACCGCCCTGGCGGGATCGGCTCCCTGCAGGATCCGTTTGAGGGGAACCTCGAGCTTCTTACCGGTGCGGGTGTGCGGCACCCCGGGCGCGGCGACGATCTCGTCGGGCACGTGCCGGGGCGAGGCGTGCTCGCGCACGGCCGCACGGATCCGTTCCTTCAGGTCGTCGGTGAGCGTGGCGCCCTCGGCGAGGACGACGAACAGCGGCATGCGGTACGTGCCGTCGGGTCGTTCGATGCCGAGCACGAGCGACTCGACGATCTCGGGGAGGGTCTCCACGGCCTGGTAGATGTCGGCACTGCCCATCCGCACGCCGTGACGGTTGAGCGTGGAGTCGGACCGGCCGTGCATCTCGAATGTGCCGCGCTCGGTGATCGTGATCCAGTCGCCGTGCCGCCACACGCCCGGATAGACGGAGAAATAGGAGTCGCGGTAACGACTACCGTCCGGGTCGTTCCAGAACCGCACCGGCATGGACGGCATGGGAGCGGTCACGACGAGTTCGCCGACCTCTCCGCGCACCGGTCGGCCCGCCTCGTCGAAGGCGTCGACCGCCACACCGAGGCAGGGCACCGAGATCTCCCCCGGCCACACCGGCACGGTGGGGACGGCCCCGACGAAGGCCGTGACGACATCGGTCCCGCCGGAGATGGACATCACCTGCACGTGCTCCCCCGCGTTGTGCGCCAGCCACGACGACGAGGAGGCGGGCAGCGTCGACCCGGTGACTCCGACGCCTCGGAGGGCCGACAGATCGTGGTCGTCCTGCGGAACGACACCGGCCTTGATGCAAGCCAGCACGTATCCGGGGCTCGTCCCGAGTACCGTGACGTTCTCGTCGGCCGCGATCCGCCACAGGCGATCGACCTCGGGATGGGACGGGGCGCCGTCGTAGGTGACGACGGTGCACCCCACGAGCAGCCCCGAGAGCAGGAAGTTCCACATCATCCAGCTGGGGCTGGTGTACCAGAGGAAGCGGTCGCCGGGACGGAGGTCGAGGTGCAGCGACAACGCCTTGAGGTGCTCGAGCAGCACACCGCCGTGGCCGTGCACGAGGCCCTTCGGCGGGCCGGTGGTGCCCGAGGAGAAGACCACCCACAGCGGGTGGTCGAAAGCGACGGGCAGGGGGTCGAGGTCGGCGTCGCCGGAGACGGCGTCCTGCCAGTCCAGGACGGTCCCGTTCCGTCCGGCCGTGTCCGATGGCGGCTCGCCGGCCGTGTCGAAGGACGTTCCGCCGTCCGACACGACGACGGTCAGGGCGAGGCCGGGCATCGCGGCGCGGAGGCGGTTCACCTCGTCGACGCGGTCGTGCCGCCGTCCTGCGTAGCGGTACCCGGTCGCCGTGACGAGTGCCCGCGGTTCGATTCGGCCCAGACGGTCGATCGCCGCGGGCACGGCGTAGTCCTGTCCGCAACCCGCCCAGACGGCCCCGATGCTCGCCGTGGCGAGCAGGGCGACGATCGCTTCGGGGATGTTCGGTAGGTAACCGACGACACGGTCGCCTTCCCCCACCCCGTGCGCTCGGAGGGTCGCGGCGAGCGCGGCCGTGCGGCGTTCGAGTTCGGCCCAGCCGATCTCGCGCCGGTGTCCCTCCTCGTCGAGATGGACGACGGCGGCCTCGTCCGGGGGACGCTCCCGGAAGACGTACTCGGCGAAGTTCAGTCTCGCGCCCGGGAACCACACGGCGCCGGGCATGGCGGCGTCGGCCAGAGCCGGGCCGGGATCGGTGTGGGAGACGACGTCGAAGGCGTCCCACACGGCCTGCCAGAAATCACCGGGTTCGTCGACGGACCACTGCCACAACGCCCGGTAGTCGGGCAGGTCGAGTCCGTGTCTCTCCTCGACGAACCGGGTGAACCCGGTGACGTTCGCCTGCTCGATATCGACGTCTGTCGGCGTCCATTGCGGTTCCACCACAGTTCACCTCCGGTCCGGGACCGTATCCGAACACGCCCGAAGGCCCCGCTCGGGCCCGACAGGAGGTGGTG
>NZ_JBLWIU010000039.1:81433-83620 GCF_048381395.1 Rhodococcus shunpengi | reverse complement strand
GCACCACCTCCCGGTCGTCCGGGCGGAGCCCCGCGCGACGGGCTCTCGGCTATCTCCTCTCGCGCGTCGCAGAGGTGTAGATGAGAGTGAGAACCACCGCGACGGCAATGGAGATGATCCAGCGGATCCAGTCGATGCCGGAGGTGTCCTCGTTGCCTTCGGACGAGATCATCCCCCAGATCCAGTAGCCGATCAGCGCGCCGATGATGCCGATGATGATCGTGATGATCATGCCCATCGCCTGCTTACCCGGGATCACCAACCGGGCGAGGATGCCGATGACTGCGCCGAAGATGATGGTGCCGATGATTTGTCCCATGGTGAGCCTCTCTGTTCGGCGCCGCACCTGCGGGCGGCGCAACCTCGACGACCATGTACCTCCTCAGTGTCGATCATGAACAGCGCACGCGGAGGCCGAATCGACGTCCCTTCCGGGTGAATTTCCTTCTCCGGCAGGCCGGGATCTCACCGGCCCCCGTCTGCTCCGGCCGCCGCGAGCAGCGCGATCGCCTGCTCGCGCATCTCCACCTTGCGGACCTTTCCGGTCACCGTCATCGGGAACTCGTCGACCACGTGCACGTAACGCGGGATCTTGTAGTGGGCGAGTTTCCCGGTGCAGAACGCCCGGAGCGACTCGGCGTCGAGCGGCTCCGCGCCTTCGCGCATCCGGATCCACGCCATCAGTTCCTCGCCGTACTTCGTGTCGGGCACGCCGACGACCTGGGCGTCGAGGATGTCCGGGTGGGTGTAGAGGAATTCCTCGATCTCGCGGGGGTAGATGTTCTCCCCACCCCGGATGACCATGTCCTTGATCCGGCCCGTCACCGAGACGTACCCGTCCTCGTCCATGACGCCGATGTCGCCGGTGTGCATCCATCGGGCCGCGTCGATCGCCTCGGCGGTCTTGTCGGGCTGATCCCAGTAGCCGAGCATCACCGAGTAACCGCGGGTGCACAGTTCGCCGGGTTCGCCGCGCGGCACCGTCAGTCCGGTGACGGGGTCGACGATCTTGACCTCGAGATGCGGGCCGACACGACCGACGGTGCTCACGCGCCGCTCGATGCTGTCGTCGCTGCGGGTCTGCGTCGAGACCGGGGAGGTCTCGGTCATGCCGTAGCAGATGGAGACCTCGCTCATGCCCATCCGGTCGATGACCTGCTTCATCACCTCCACCGGGCACGGTGATCCCGCCATGATGCCGGTGCGCAGGCTCGACAGGTCGTAGTTGTCGAATCCCGGGTCGGCCAGTTCGGCGATGAACATCGTCGGCACGCCGTACAGCGACGTGCACTTCTCCTCGGCGACGGCGCTCAGCGTCGCGGCGGGATCGAAGCCCGGCGCCGGCAGCACGATGGTCGCGCCGTGACTCGTGCACGCGAGATTGCCCATCGTCATCCCGAAGCAGTGGTACAGCGGGACGGGGATGCAGACCCGGTCGCGTTCGGTGTAGTGGCACAGCTCGCCGACGAAGAAGCCGTTGTTGAGCACGTTGTGGTGACTGAGGGTGGCGCCCTTGGGGAAACCGGTGGTGCCCGAGGTGTACTGGATGTTGATCGGATCGTCGGGCGACAACGAGGCCTGGGCCGCGTCGAGCGGTGCCCGGTCCTCGGTGAGCGCGGCGCGGCCGGAGTCGACGAGTTCGTCCCACCGCGGCGAGTCGAGCAGGACGACGTCCTCGAGGTCGGGGCAGTTGGGCCGTACGGTCTCGATCATCTGCGCGTAGTCGGAGGTCTTGAACGTCGGGGCGGACACCAGCATCCGCACACCGGCCTGTTCGAGGACGTACTGCAGCTCGTGCGAGCGGTAGGCCGGGTTGATGTTGACGAGGATCGCTCCGATCTTCGCGGTCGCGTACTGTACGAGCACCCACTGCCAGCAGTTGGGTGCCCAGATGCCGACGCGGTCGCCCTTGGTGATGCCCGCCCGCAGCATACCGAGCGCGAACGCGTCGACGTCCGCGACGAATTCGCTGTAACTCCAGCGTTTTCCGGCGGCGGAATCGACGAGCGCCTCACGGTCGCCGAAGCGGGCGGCGGTGCGGTCGAGGTTGTCGCCGATGGTGTCGCCGAGCAGCGGGACGTCCCAGGCACCCTGGGCATAGCTGGGCAGACGGTCGACGTCGAGGCCGGACATCGCATTCTCCTTCACGAGACGGGGATACGGCTGTGGTGGCGGTCGTCGGGCTGC
>NZ_JBLWIU010000039.1:0-81411 GCF_048381395.1 Rhodococcus shunpengi | reverse complement strand
CCGCCACCGGGGGTGGATCGGTGCGAGACGGATCCGCCTGCGGCGGATCGGTGCGAAACGGATCCGCCTGCGGCGGATCAGAGAGCCCGGTCGCGGGTCTCCATGAGTGCCGCGGTGCAGACCAGGCTCACGAGGCCGATCGCGGCCAGCATGATCCCGATCGCGATACCGCCGTAGGAGGCAGCGAGCGGTGCGGCGATCATCGGCGGGATGGCGCCGCCGAGGACACCGGCGAAGTTGTAGCCCAGACCGGCACCGGTGTAGCGGTAGCGGGTCGCGAACATCTCGGGCAGCAGTGCTCCGCACGGTCCGTAGGCGATACCGAAGATCGCGAGGGTGATCATCATCCCGAGCACGAACGCGATCGGTGAGCCGGTGTCGAGGAGCGGGAACAACACCAGTGCCCAGACCACGGAGAACGCGCACGAGACCATGATGACCTTCTTGCGCCCGAAGCGGTCGGAATACAGCGCGGACAGCACGATCGCGAGACCGAAGACGAGCGACGAGGCGATGCCCACCATCAGGACGAACGGCCGGTCGAATCCCAGCTTGGACGTCGCGTAGCTGGTCAGGTAGGCCGTGCCCATGTAGAAGAAGGCGAACATGATGGCCAGCGCACCGCCGGCGAGGAAGATCTCCTTGGCCTGGTAGCGCAACGCGTCGAGGAAGGGCAGCCGGCGCGGGGCCTCGACCTCGGCGGCCGGGGCACTACGGCGGGCTTCCTGCTCCGCACGAAAGACAGGAGTCTCTTCGATGGCGAGGCGCATGTAGAGGCCGATGCCGACGAGAACGATGCTGAGCAGGAACGGGATCCGCCAACCGTAGTTCAGGAAGGCGTCGTTGGTGTCGCCGAGGGCGAGACCGGTGAACAGGAAGGTGCCGCTCGACAGGGCGAAGGCGATGGCGGGACCGAGCTGCGGGAACATCGCGTACAGACCGCGTTGGCCCGGTGGCGCGTATTCGGCGGTGAGCAGGGTCGCGCCGGCCCACTCACCGCCCACTGCGAAGCCCTGGGCGAATCGCAACAGCACGAGGATGATCGGGGCGGCGACACCGATGGTCTCGGCGCCGGGTAGAAGGCCGATGAGCAGGGTGGAGATACCCATCAGCAGCAGCGTGGAGATCAGCGTCTTCTTGCGTCCGATGCGGTCGCCGAAGTGCCCGAACAGCATTGCGCCCACGGGGCGGGCGATGAAGGCGACGGCGAAGGTCGCGAAGGAGGCGACGGTACCCGCGGTCGATCCGAGTGCGGGGAAGAAGACCGTCGGGAAGACGAGCGCTGCGGCGGTGCCGTAGATGAAGAAGTCGTAGAACTCGATCGTCGTGCCCATACAGCTGGCGACGGCGACGCGCCGGATACCGGGCCCTTCCTTCGAGGGTCCCGCGTGGCGGGGTGTGGATGGATCGGGACGCGAACGTCCCACCGGTCCGGCGACGGGGGGTTCGGCAGCCCCCGGGGTCGACACACTGGTCACGTGAGTCCTCCGTTGTCCGTTCGAACCGCGGGCGTGATCGCCTCGGCGGATGAACGAAACGTAGTGATGCCGGTCACCCCCTCGCCACCCCCGAAAGGGGGGTGCGGGTGACCGGCATCACATAGTGTGCCGAACGAACGAAATTGTCAGCGGCCGGCGGCGCCCGCGATCTCCTGGCGCATCTCGCCCCACACGGAGGCGTAGGAGTCGATGTTGGCGGCCGTGGCCCACGCCAGCGAGCCGCCCTTGATCTTCTCCAGGGCCTCGGCGAACAGGTCCTGGTAGCGCGACAGGCGCGGCACGAACGCCGACACGTCGTCGAACAGACTCTGTGCCCGGCGGTCGAGGCCGATGAGGCCGTCGACGAATCCGTCGGCGTCCGCGTTCTCGAGGAGCGTGTTCAGCTCCTCGTCGAGCGGGAGGAACTGGTCGTAGAGTTCCGAGATCGAATCCTCGTCGATGGAGACCCGTTCGGCATCGAGCTGATCGTTCAGCTCGGAGGTGCCCTTGTCGGTGAGGCTGATGCCGCCGTCGTTCTCCGACGCCTTGCCCTGCTCGAGGAGCGCGGCCACCGCGGCCTGACCGGCCGACACCGACACCCCGAGGTGCGCGGCGATCACCTCGGCCGTGACCTGCTTCTTCAGACGCACCGTCTGCAGCAGTGCCAGTTCGTCCACGTTGCCTGCGAAGGCCATGCCCACTCCTCGTCGCACCCGCCGGGCGCCCACGTCGTCGTCCGGAATCCGGACGGATTCCGTTCCGATTCTGACGCACACCGGCAACCGGCAGGTGAGTCACCCTCCTCCCGATGGGATCATGCAGAGGGGATCACGGGGACAGGCCGGGCACCGGGCACGCATCGGCGGCCTCGGCGACCACGGTGGGCACATCGGACACGGCGGGCTCCACGCCGGCCTCCCGGTCCCGCCCGGTGAGCGGCCGGTCGGCTTCCAGGAGGGCCAGTTCGTCGGGAGTGAACGCGCGCCCCCTGCTGAGGAAACGCAATCCCTCCGGACTTTCGAGACTGAACCCGGAGCCGCGTCCGGGCACCACGTCGAGGACGAGACAGGTGTGCTTCCACGCCTCGAACTGCGAACCGGAGATCCACACCGGCACGGCGTCGGCGCCGACCGGCGGATCGGAGCGGGTCTCCCCTGCCCCGAGACGCAGGTCGAGGACTCCGAGGAGCACGTCGCGGTCGCCGACGACGAAATCGCCCTCGGGATAACACATCGGCGCGGAGCCGTCACAGCATCCGCCGGACTGGTGCATCATGAGCGGTCCGTTGCGCTGCGCGAGGCGGCGCAGCAGGGCGACGGCATCGACGGTCGCCACGATTCGCGGGACGGTCACAATCCTGCCTTTCCGTTGGGGTGCACGATGTTCCGAGCGTATGGCAACGGCGCCTGCCACGTCGTGCGGACGTGACAGGCGCCGAAGTTCGGATCAGAAGAAGCCCTGTGCCTTGGGGGCGTAGGACACCAGGAGATTCTTCGTCTGCTGGTAGTGGTCGAGCATCATGTGGTGGTTCTCGCGGCCGATGCCGGACTGCTTGTAACCACCGAAGGCCGCGTGCGCGGGGTACTGGTGGTAGGTGTTCGTCCACACCCGGCCGGCCTGAATGGCGCGACCGGCACGGTAGGCGACACCACCGTCACGGGACCACACACCGGCACCGAGACCGTAGAGGGTGTCGTTGGCGATCGAGATCGCGTCGTCGAAATCGGAGAAGGACGTCACGGACACGACCGGGCCGAAGATCTCCTCCTGGAAGATGCGCATCTTGTTGTCGCCCTGGAAGATCGTCGGCTGCACGTAGTAGCCGCCCGAGAGGTCGCCGCCGAGATCGGCGCGCTCACCACCGGTGATGACCTTGGCACCCTCGCTCTTGCCGATCTCGATGTACGACAGAATCTTCTCGAGCTGGTCGTTCGAGGCCTGAGCGCCGATCATCGTGTCGGTGTCGAGCGGATCGCCCTGGCGGACGGCCTTGGTGCGGACCGCGGCGAGCGAGAGGAAGTCGTCGAAGATGTCCTGCTGGATCAGCGCACGCGACGGGCACGTGCACACCTCACCCTGGTTGAGGGCGAACATCGTGAAGCCTTCGAGCGCCTTGTCCTGGTAGTCGTCGTTCGCCGACAGCACGTCGGAGAAGAAGATGTTCGGGCTCTTGCCACCGAGTTCGAGGGTGACCGGGATCAGGTTCTGCGAGGCGTACTGCATGATCAGCCGGCCGGTGGTGGTCTCACCGGTGAACGCGATCTTGCGGATGCGCGGGCTCGACGCGAGGGGCTTACCCGCCTCCACACCGAAACCGTTGACGATGTTGACCACGCCGGGCGGCAGCAGGTCGCCGATGATCGAGATCAGGTGCAGGATGGACGCCGGGGTCTGCTCGGCGGGCTTGAGGACCACCGCGTTGCCGGCGGCCAGGGCCGGCGCGAGCTTCCACACGGCCATGAGGATCGGGAAGTTCCACGGGATGATCTGGCCGACGACGCCGAGCGGCTCGTGGAAGTGGTAGGCGACCGTCTCGGAGTTGATCTCGGAGATCGAACCCTCCTGCGCGCGAATGGCTCCCGCGAAGTAGCGGAAGTGGTCGATCGCGAGCGGGATGTCGGCGTTGAGGGTCTCGCGGATGGGCTTGCCGTTGTCCCACGACTCGGCGAGGGCGATCGACTCGAGGTTCTCCTCGATGCGGTCGGCGATCTTGTTGAGGATCACCGCGCGTTCGGCGGGCGAGGTCTTCCCCCAGGCCGGTGCGGCGGCGTGGGCTGCGTCGAGCGCGAGTTCGATGTCCTCCTCGGTGCCGCGAGCGACCTCGGTGAACACCTGGCCGGTGACGGGGGTGACGTTCTCGAAGTACTCCCCCTTCACCGGAGGCACCCACTGGCCGCCGATCCAGTTGTCGTACCGGGACCGGAAGGACATGAGGGCGTCGGGCGAACCGGGACGGGCGTACACGGTCATGTGCATCTCCTGCAGCGTCGAGCGGTCGGTATGTGATCCGGAACACTACGAACGCGAGGGTTGCAACTACGTTGCGAGCTGCCTGTCCAATCGGGTCAATGTGGCGTCGACCTGCGCGAAGCGGGGCGAACGGGGATCGATCGACGCCCGGTAGGCCGCCCAGGCGGTGATGTCCTCGCGGCCGTGGACGGACGAGGTCCATTGCGCGAGCAGATGCTCCTCGCCGCAGCGCAACAGCGCCGCCCGCACGCCCGAGCGGAGTTCGTCGCGGATCTCCTCGATGCCCGGCGCCACCGATCCGGGCAGGATCTCCCCGGTACAGAGGCGGACCGCCGAGGCCACGTCGCCGCGGTCGAGTGCGCGACGCACGTCCGCGACATCGGTGTCGAGCGTGGTGAGCAGCCGGTAGGGCCGCGAGCCGAGGTGTTCGGCCCCGAGCACCTTGCGCAGGCGCGACATCTCGGCGCGGATCGTCACCGAGTCGAGTTCGTTCTCGTCGAGCAGCACCGCGAGCCGGTCGGAGCTCAGGCCCTCGGGGTGATCGGCGAGGATCAGCAGGATCTCGGCGTGCCGGCGGGACAGGCCGACGCGTTCGCCTCCGCGGTGCAGGGCGGGCCGTCCGGCGCCGATCGTCTCGATGCGCGGTGTCGCCGAGGGGAACAGCGGGCGGCCGCTCAGGGCATGCAACCGCAGTTCGGCCTCCGCCGCCGCGACCGTCGCGCGGACGAGTTGCAGGACCTCGGGCGCGGCGACGCGGTGCCCACCGGTGATGTCGATGGCACCGAGGACCCGGCCGCTGGTGGGGTCGTGCACGGGAGCGGCCGAACAACTCCATTCGTGCACCGTGCGGTTGAAATGCTCGGCGCCGAAGATCTGCACCGAATGATCCACGGCGAGAGCCGTTCCCGGAGCGTTCGTGCCGACGCGGTCCTCGCTCCAGTCGGCACCTTCGACGAAGCTCATCGACAGGGCGCGGTCGCGCGCGGCGTGGTCGCCCTCGACCCACAGCAGCCGTCCCTGACCGTCGGTGACGGCGACGAGCAGTCCGCTGTCGGCGGCGTCCTCGACGAGGAGCTTGCGCACCACCGGGCGGATCAGCGACATGGGGTGGCCGGCGCGGTACTCCTCGAGTTCGTGCCCGGAGAGCAGTGCGGGTTGTTCGACGACGTCGGGATCGATGCCGCGCTGCAGGCTCCGGCTCCACGAGTCGCGGACCACCGAGCGCACCCCGTCGAGCCGCTCCTTGCCGCGCGCGGAGACGAATGTGCCGTGCGCGCGCAGCACCGCACGTGCGTGCGCGGCCACGTCCGCTCCCGGGTCGAGTGCCACCCACGGGTTGGTCGTCGCGATTCCACGATCCGTCATGTACCGGCGCCTCCTCCCCCGACACTGTAGTCGGGATCACACCGTGTGCGGCAGGGCATCCCTCGCGGTCGCGGCGACCCGGTGGGCGAGCATCACCGCGGTGGCGTGCGGTCCACGGCTCGGGACCTGCGGAAACACCGAGGTGTCGACGACGCTCAACCCATCGATCCCGCGCACGCGGCACCACTCGTCGACCACGGCGTACTCGTCGTCGCCCATCCGGCACGTTCCGGACAGGTGCAGCGACGTTCCGAGCCTGCCACCACGCGCGTCCACGCTGCCGGCCTCGACGACGCCGGTGGTCGCGGCGAGGAGGTCGGCGGCGAGCCGGACACCCTCCTCCAGAGCTCGCCGGTCGGCCGCGTCGGTCAGGTATCGATAGTCGAGCAGAGGTGGACGTCGCGGGTCGCGTTCGTCGAGCACGATGCGTCCGCGACTGCGTGGGCGCGTCAGGACGACGCCGAGCACCGGATCGGCGACACCACTGCCGGGGATCGCCGCACCGAATGCCGCGGTGTACGGGCGCAGTTCGAGGTTCTCGGTGTGCAGGACCGTCTCGAGCAGCAACGTGTGCGACGGGAGACCCGGGCGGAACCGGTACGGGACGGTGACCTCCGGGTGGTCGGAGAAGTCGCAGCCCACCCCGGGAAGGTCGTGCAGCGGATCGATGCCGAGCCGGCGCAGTTCGTCGGCCGGTCCGATGCCGGAGAGCATCAGCAGCTGGGGGGACCTCACCGCGCCCGCAGCGACGATCACGTGTCCGGCCGAGATCGTGCGTGGTCCGTCGGGTCCGGCGATCTCGACGCCCACCGCGCGACCGCCCGCCATCACGATGCGGGTCGCGGACACCCCGCCGGCGACCGTCGGATTCGGCCGGTCCAGGACGGGCGCGAGGTACGCGAGGAACGGACCCACCCTCGTGCCGTCGCGCATGTTCGACGGGACCGCGCCCACCCCGTCGGGTCCTGGAGCGTTGAGGTCGGCGACCGGTGTGAATCCCGCACCTTCGGCGGCGTCGACGAAGGCACGCGAGAGCGGATGCATCCGTTCGCGCGGCACCCGGGTGACCGGTATCGGGCCGGAACTTCCGTGCAGGTCGCCGGGGATATCCGCGTCGGTCTCGACGGCCCGGAAGTACGGCAGCACCTCCTCGTACGACCACGAGGGGGGCCACGACGCGAAGTCGTCCGGCCGCGCACGCACGAAGTAGGCGCCGTTGACCGCGCCGGAACCGCCGAGCACCCGGCCCCGCGTCACGGTCGCCTCGACGTCCGGGGTCAACCGTGCGGGAAAGTCCGCCGCCCACGGGCTTTCCGGACCCACGGGAAGGACGGCAGCGTCACGGATCTCGCGTGGAACAGCGGACGCCGATCCGAACGCCGCGCCCTCCTCGAGCAGCAGCACGGTGCGGTCCGGATCGTCGCTGAGCCCGGCGGCGAGAACGCAGCCGCAACTTCCACCGCCGACGATCACCACATCGGCGTGCGCCGGGATCATGTCACTTCCGGATGTCGGGTACGAGCGCGGCCGCCGCGCGGGCGTCGAGCGCGCCCTTCCACAACCCCGCGCCGTAGGCGAGGTCGTCGAGGCGCTTGTAGAGCAGGTACCGGACGGGATCGAGCCCACCGCTCTCGCGGTGCGTCTTCCAATCCCAGATACCTTCGGCCACAGCGCAAGCCAGCACGGCCCGACGAACCTTGCGGGAGAACACCGCTGCGACGACCGTGACCGGCCAGTAGTGCCGGCACACCGCCGACGCCACCTGCCACAGACCACCGGCGAATCCCTGGGCCGTGAGCAGCGCGGCGATGCGGTCGGGCCGGTCGAGTTCGGAGAACATCCGCCGCAACCGCACGAAGGTGACCACCTGGGTCAGCACCGCTGCCATCACCCCCACGCGGGTGAAGCTCGCGATCGCGACGCACGCGAGGAGCGTCCAGATCGACATCACCATCGGTGCGACGGAACCCGGATGCCGCTCGGCCAGCGGGGCCGCACCGGTTCCGTAGAATGCCTTGCGCGTCAACCACGTCCGGAAGCGGGTGCGATGGTCGTGCGCGACCCGCGAGATGGGCTCGTACCGCAACCGCCACCCCGAGGTCTGCAGTCGCCGGCACAGATCGACGTCCTCGGCCACGTGCATCGCCTCGTCGAAACCACCGCAGGCGACGAGCGCGTCGCGACGGACGAGCAGCGCCGCGCTCGGCACGTACGAGACAGGACCACCCGCGACCACGGCGGATTCCCGGCTGCCGAGGTCGAGCGACGAGCGTGCGTGCTCGTACTTCGCGAGCGCGCTGCTGTCGGGTTCGAGGGCCACGATGCGCGGCGCGACGAGTGCGACCGCGGGATCGGTGAAGTGCCCCAGCGATCGTTCGAGCCAGCCGAGTTGTGGTACCACATCGGAATCGAGGAAGGCGACGAATTCCGTTGTCACCTGCTGCAATCCGGTGTTCCGGGCCGCTGCGGGCCCACGGGAGGTCTCGTGCCGGATCACCCGGACGCGACCGCGTTCCGGAGCCTCGACCGGCTTCTCGGAACCGTCGTCGACGACCACGACCTCGTGCCCTTCGACGGCGGCGAGCAGACGGGCGAGGCCGGAAGGATTGTCCTTGACCGGGACGACGACGGTGACGGCGGAACTCGGCGGCAGCTTCGTCGGCCGGGGGTTCCCGATGCCCGAGTCCAGCAGACGGCGCGCGACCGCGGCGCTCTGCGCGTCGACGACCTCGACGAAGTCCTCGTCGATCATCGCTACGGCGGCGGGCGCGAGTTTGAGCATGCGCGTGGGCGATCCTCCGACGAGGACACGCCCTCCGGCGAAGCTGCGCACCCGTCCGTCGATGCGCACACCGAAACCGTCGGGGAGCCGGGTCGCCCGGGGCGGCGCCGCCTCCGGGGACGTCGCCTGTGGAGTGATAGCCCGACTCACCGAAGCCTTCCTTCCGTTCCCGGCTGCCACCGGGCGACCTGTGCACTCGCCCGCTCGACCAGACTCGCGAACAGGCGCGCGCCGAGTTCTGCGGTGGCCTCGGTGGGGTCTCCCAGCACTCCGTTCGCGGACACCGAGACGATACCGGCTTCGCGCAGTCGTGGCATCAGTGCTCCGATCGGTTCCGTCGCCCCGACCGCAGCCCGTGTCATGTCGACCGTCCCGGGTGCCAGGTGCAGCAGCAGACTCGTCTCGGTGACACCGGCATGGGCGTCGGATCCGGGCACCGCGCACGGAAGCCAGGCAGCATCGCGGCCTTCGTATCGCAGGAGACTCACCGCCTCGATCAGCGGATAGGCGTTGCCGCCGTGCCCGTTGACGAAGACGACCCGCTTCGCCCACCGGCACACCGACCTGCCGTATTCGACGATCAGCGCCTTCGTCACCTCGGCTCCGATCGAGACGGTGCCGGCGAAACCTTCGTGTTCCCCGCTGGCTCCGTAGGGCAGGGGTGGGGCGAGGACCACCTCGGGCAGCTCGGCGGCGACAGCAGTCGCGATCCGGGTGTCGGTGTCGAGGGGAAGGTGCGGGCCGTGTTGTTCGAGCGCACCGATCGGGACGGCCACCGTCACCCGGTCGGGTTCGATGTCCGTCCAACAGGCGTCGGCGAGCTCCCGCATCACCGCTCCGATGCTAAGGGTTTCGCGGGCGTGCACGAAACCCGGAGGTCCCGGTAGGTCCGCCGGACCCCGAGATCCGATCGGTACGCTTTCCCGGTGCTGATCGAACCTCGTCCGCTGGACGATCCGGACGTGCAGGACCTCATCGGCGAAGTCCAGCTCGAATACGTGCGGAGGTACGGCGGACCCGACGACACCGAACTGTCGCCGCACGAATTCGAACCACCGAGCGGGGTGTTCCTCCTGGCGGTGGCCGACGGGATTCCGGCCGGGATCGGCGGCTGGCGGGCACCGGAGCATTCGCATCGAGGGGTGCGCGACGGTGATGCCGAGATCAAGCGGATGTACGTGCGGGCGAGCATGCGGCGTCGCGGTGTGGCCGAACGGGTGCTGGGTGCGCTGGAGCGGACGGCGACCGATGCCGGTCGCCGTCGCATGATCCTCGAGACGGGCAGCGAGCAACCCGAGGCGATCGCGTTGTACGCGAAGGCCGGGTACGTACCGATGAACGAGCGCTTCGGGCTCTACGCGGAATCACCGACCGCCATGTACTACTGCAAGGAACTGCCCCCGATCCGTCTGGCGACCGACGACGACCTGCCGGTGCTGCAGGAGATCGAACGCGCTGCGGGCAAGCCCTTCGCCGAGATCGGGATGGCGTTCGTCGCCGACGACGATCCTCCGTCCGTCGAGGAACTGCGCGCCCACCGGGACGCGGGTCGCTGCTGGGCGTGGTTCGACGAGCACGGACGAGCAGTCGCGTATCTCGCGGCCGACATCGTCGACGACGGCGTCCACATCGAGCAGGTGTCGGTGCATCCCGATCACGCGCGTCGCGGGATCGGTCGCATGCTGATCGACCACGTCGTGGGGTGGGCGCGGGACGCCGGTTTCGGATCGCTGTCGCTGACCACCTACCGCGACGTGCCGTGGAACGGCCCGTACTACGCGCGTCTCGGCTTCCGCACGGTCGCGGACGATGTTCTCTCCCCCGCTCTCACCCGGATCCGTTCGGAGGAACGGAAACACGGCCTCGACCGCTGGCCGCGGATCGTCATGCGCCGCGGGCTGGAGACGTAGGAGCCAGGTTCCTGGCGGCCCGCTCCCCCTCGACGATCGCGGCGTGCAGGCGGCGTGGCGTCACCGCGTCGCCCACGCGGATCACTCTCGTGCCCGGCCCGGTGAGTTGCCGCCACAGTTCGTCGACGGGTTCCTGATGGGTGGCGACGACGACCGCGTCCACCGTGAGCGTCGTCTGCTCGCCGGTCGCGTGGTGGACCAGGGCGACCTCGGCGCCGTCCGGCAGGTCCACGACACCGCCGACGGCGACGCCGGCGAGTCGCTCGATCCGCTTGTCGTGGGCGCGGCGCAACCAGCCGTCGAGCTCGAGCGTCAGGCCGAGGTCCTGGCCCACGAGCATCCCCGGCGTGCACACCGTCACCGTGCATCCGCGGTCCGCCAACAGTTCGGCGACCGAGGTCGCTTGGTGGAAACCGAGATCGTCGACGACGAGGACTCGGCCGGAGGGTGCAGTACGACCGGTGAGCACGTCGCGCACGTCGCTCACCCGCGCCGACGAACCTGCCCAGGCGGGCCGATGCGGGCGCGCACCCGTCGCGACGACCACGACGTCGGGCGCGAGCGCGTGCAGCGTCGCGGCATCGGCGGTCACACCGGTGCGGATGTCCACTCCCCTGCGGCGGCATTCGGCGTCGAGGTGCGTCACCGCGCCGAGCAGTTCGGCGCGGTGCGGCGCGGCGGCCGCCTCACGGATCTGGCCGCCGGTGCACCGGCTCCGTTCGAGCAGAGTGACCGAATGCCCCTGTGCCGCAGCCGACGAAGCCGTCCGGAGACCGGCGGGTCCGCCGCCGACCACGAGGACCCGCTGCGGTACGGCAGCCTCGGCAGGGCCGTCGGATTCGTATCCGGCGTGAGGATTGACCGCGCATGCGATGGGACGGTTGAGTCCGACCCTGCCGATGCATTCCTGGTTGCAGCCGATGCACGGCCGTACCTCGTCGTCGTGGCCGGAGAGGGTCTTGTTCGCGAACTCCGGGTCGGCGATCTGTGCGCGCACGGCGCCGACCAGATCGCACACTCCGTCGGCGAGCGCGGCGCCGACCTGTTCGGGTCGGGTGAAGCGCCCGACCCCGACGACCGGCAGCGACACCGCTGCCCGGATCGCGTCGGGGACGAACAGGGAATAGCCGTGCGGCGTGGACATCGGCGCTTCGATCAGATGCAACGTCTCGGTCGCGACGCCCACGGACGTGTTGAGGTAGTCGACGTCGCCGCTCGCTTCGAGCATCCGCGCGACCTGCACGGCGTCGTCGATACCGACACCGCCGTCGGTGCCGTCGTGACCCGTCAGTCGCACCCCCACGACGCGGTCGCGCCCGACGGCGCGCCTCACGGCGGACACGACCTCGAGCAGCAGACGGACCCGCCCGGCGAGATCCCCGCCGTAGCGGTCGGTGCGACGGTTCGTCGCGGGTGCGAGAAAAGCGCGCAGGACGGATGCCTGGGAGCACTGGATCTCGACACCGTCGAACCCGCCCTCGGCGCAGCGGCGGGCGACGTCGGCGTAGCCCGCGACGAGTTCGGCGATGTCGGATTTCGTCATCGCGCGCGGAACTTCGCGGAAGAGCGGGTCGGGTTCGGGGCTCGGCGCCCACAACGGTTGCCCCGTGTACATCGAGGTGCCCTGCGCGCCGTTGTGGTTGAGCTGCGCGAGAATCCGCGTGCCGTACCGGTGCACGGCGTCGGTGAGGCGTCGGTAACCGGCGAGGACGTCCGGGTCCCAGCCCCGGATCAGCTTCTCGTAAGGCCGGTCCGAGGGGTGCACGGTGTGCTCCTCGGTGACGATCATCGACGCGCCGCCGCGTGCTCTGGCTTCGTAGTACGCGATGTGCCGGTCGGTGACGGTGCCGTCGACCGAGAAGTTGGTCAGGTGCGCCGGGAAGACGATGCGATTGCGCAGGGTGACCGGACCGATCCGCAACGACGCGTGCGGAAACGACGCGTGCGGAACGGTGCCGGCCCCCGTGCGCGTCACGGTCAGACCTTCGAGTTTCCCTGGTCGACGGCCATCTGGCTGCCGGTGATCGTGGAAGCCCGATCGCTCGCGAGGAACAACACGGTCTCCGAGATGTCGTCGGGGTCGGCGGCGGGCTTCTCGGTGAGGATGGGGACGAAGTTCGGTCCCCACGAGGGGTTCTTCTCGAACAGCTTCAGGACGCTGACGTCGGTGCCCATCGGGGTGTTCACGCCGTAGGGGTGGATGGAGTTGACCCGGATCCGGTACGGGCCGAGTTCCTTCGCCGCCGCCTGCGTGATACCGACGAGACCGAATTTCGCTGCCGCGTAGTTGATCTGACCGGGCATCGCCTTGAGTCCCGCCACCGAGCTGACGACGATGACGGATCCGCCGTTGCCGGCCTCGATCATCGCGGGGGCGGCTGCCTTGAGGGTCTTGAAGACACCGGTGAGATTGATGTCGATCAACTCTTCGAACTGGTCGTCGGGCATCTCCCAGAAGCGGTTCCAGCTGCAGATGCCGGCATTGGCGACCACCACGTCGAGCCGTCCGAACTGGGCCACGCCCTCGTCGACGACGGCCTTCAGCGCCGCGCTGTCGCGCACGTCCGCGACGCGGGCAAGGATCTTCCCGCCGGCCTCCTCCACGAGCCGGACCGTTTCGTGGAAGTCGTCCTCGGTGGCCTGCTCGTAGGTCACGTACTCCGAGACCGGGGCCGCGATGTCGACGCCGATGACGGACGCGCCCTCGCGCGCGAACCGGATGGCGTGGTTGCGGCCCTGCCCGCGTGCGATCCCGGTGATGAAGACGACCTTGCCGTCGAAATCTCCCATGTCGGCCCTTCCCGTCGACCCAGATCAGAACGCGTTTCAGTGTGCCCCACGTTACAGTGCCGTGGCGACCCGGTATCCCTCTCGGACGGCCTCGCGCACGGTCCTCGGGGCCGCGCGGTCGCCGATCGACCACGATCCCGACTGTTCGGACACTTCGTGCGGTAGCAGGGGTGCGCAGTCGACCAGGACCGCGTCCGCGACCGGCGCGGTTTCCCCGGACACCCGATCGACAAGGACGACTCCGTCGGCATCGACGGAACCGATCCGGCATCCGAGATGTCTCGCCACGCCCGCCCGCTGCATGCGGACGTCGAAGGCGACGAGGTCGCCCGTCGGCGCGAGTCGTGATCCGGCGACCGGATCACCCGTCGCGTAGTGGACCTCCACGCCGCGCTCCACGAGACGGTCGACGACGGTCCTTGCCACCGGACCACCCATCGGATCCCACACGACCATCCGGGACGCAGGCGGCCGAATCCCCGACAGCACCTCCGCGGCGGTCGCGTACCGCTCGGGCGCGGTCACCTGAAAAGAGGGTGGACGTGGAAGCCCGCCGGTGGCCTGCACGACCTCCGTACCCGCGGCGAGCGCACTCTCGATGTCGACAGCACTCACTTCCGTGCCGGTACGAATGTCGACGCCGGACTCCAGGCATTGCTGTTCGAGCCAGTCGACGAGCGCAGCGAAGTCGGGCCGGCCACCGCGCGAGACGGCGGCGATCGTCCCACCGACCCGCTCGTCCGCCTCGACCAGGACGACACGGTGACCGCGCGTCGCTGCCACGCGGGCTGCTTCCAGGCCGGCCGGTCCGGCACCCACCACGAGTACGTCGCGTGCGGAGGTCACCGGTCGGGGAGAGTCCCGTGTCTCGGCGCCGGCCTCCGGGTTCGCGATGCACCCCACGATCGGGTTGTGGAAGTCGTCGACGAGGCACGCCTGGTTGCAGCGCACACAGGGACGCGGCCGACGACCGCGACGGGCGGCGACGACGAGGCCGGGGTCGGCGATCTGTGCGCGGGTCATCTCGACCAGGTCGCACGTGCCGTCGGAGAGTGCCCGCTGCGCGTGTCCGAGGTCGGCGACGCTGCCCTGCAGAGCGATCGGGACCGATCCGGCGACCGCCTCCCGGATGCGGTGGCACAGTTCGTCGTTGAATCCTGCAGAGATATGCGCGGCGGGCCGATACGACTCGGGTGAGAACAATCCGCCGCGCACCACCGTGAGCAGATCGATCGACGGTGCGATCGCGCGGACGTATCCGGCGGCGATGTCGGGAGTGATGCCCGCCCACGGCGCGTTCTCGTCGCACGAGAGTCTCAGGGCGAGGATGCGATCCGCACCGATCCGCGTGCGAACGGCGGCGATCACTTCGCGGAGCAGCCGCACACGGTCGGTGCCGTAGGTGTCGTCGCGGTGATTGGTCAGCCCGGAGAGGAACTGCCGCAGCAGCGAGGTCGGTCCCGCGTCGAGTTCCACTCCATCGAGATCGGAGTCCACGGCGACGACGGCGACGCGGGCGAAGGACTCGACGAGCTCGGCGATCTCGCGCTCGGTCGCCTCGGCGGGCAGTTCGCGTGTCACCGGGTCCGGCACGCGCGAGGGTGCCCACAGCGGTGCGCGGGTCCACGCGCTCGAACCCTGGAGGCCGCGATGGCCGAGGCCTGCGAGCACGAGTGTCCCGTGCGGACGGCAGGCCTCGACGATCCGCCGGTAGCCGTCCCCGCAGCGCTCGGCCAGCGGCGCGCGTTCGTAGGGATGGTCGGAGGGGTGTACCGAGGCCGTTTCCGTCACGACGATCCCGCACCCACCGCGTGCACGTCGCGCGTAGTACGCGACGTGACGGTCCGAGAACGACCGGCCGGCACCGAGATTCGTGACGTGCGGACCGAAGATCACCCTCGCCGAAGCGGTGCGTCCGGCGAGGGTGATCGGTTCGGTGAGCGCGGGGCCCATGTCGTCGGTTCGGTCAGATGCCGAGGTCGCGGCGGAAACCGTCCGGCACGAAGACGTCGTCGGGGGTGAGCTCGTGGATCGAGTTCTTGCCCAGTCCCATGAGGGCGGAACCGATTCCGCCGGACAGGATGTCGAGGACGTTCTCCACACCGGCCTGGCCGTTCGCGGCCAGACCCCACAGGTACGCGCGACCGATGAGCACGGCCCTGGCGCCGAGCGCGATCGCCTTGACGACGTCGCTGCCGCGGCGGATACCGCCGTCGAGCAGCACCTCGACGTCCTTGCCCACCGCCTCGGCGATCGCCGGCAGTGCCCGGATCGGCGCCGGGGTGCCGTCGAGGTTGTTGCCGCCGTGGTTGGACACCGAGATGGCGGTGACCCCGGCGTCGACGGCGCGCTTGGCGTCGTCGACGCGCATGACGCCCTTGAGCATGAACGGTGCGTCACCCCACTGCTCGCGCAGCCACGCGACGTCCTCCCAGGTGGGCAGCGGCGTGGTCATCCACTCACCGTAGGCACCGAAGAAGGTCGGGGCCTGACCCTCCGGCGGCGTGAGGTTGGGGGTGGTCAGATCCGGCACACCGCCGGTCTTCGCCCATTCGAGAAGCCACTTGGGGCGGGTGATGCCCTCGGGGGCGAACTTGACCATCGCCTCGAGGTTCATCCGCTCCGGGATGGCGGGACTACCCCAGTCGCGACCGTTGGAGAACGACCAGTCCAGGGTCATGATCAGGCCCTTCGCACCGGCGGCGCGGGCACGTTCCATGCGCTGGATCAGTGTGTCGCGGCTGCCCACCCAGTACATCTGGAAGAAGGTCTTGTCGTTGACCGCCGCGACTTCTTCGATGGATTTGCTCGCGAACGACGACAGACCCATCGCGGTGCCGCGGGCGGCGGCGGCGCGGGCCACGGCGACCTCACCGTCGGGGTGTACGGCCTGCACGCCGGTCGGCGAGATCATCACGGGCAGGGACACATCCTGTCCCATGATGGTCGTGGCCATCTCCCGCTTGTCGGACAGCCCCGCGACGTGCGGGGCGAATCCGAGTTCGCGGAAGGCGGTGGTGTTGTCGTCGACCGTGATGCCGGCCTCGGACCCGGCGACGAGCGCGCCGTAGACGGACTTGGGCAGGCGTTTGCGGGCGCGCTGCTGTGCGATTGCGACGGTCTCGAACCACGGGTCCTGGGCCCACGGATTCTTCAACCAGGAAGGCTTGGCCATCGTCGGTCGTCTCCTCGAAGATCTAGAGCCCTGCGAGCGGATTCTCGTCGCAGAACTTGGCGGGGGGCTTGGTGAGCAGGGTCAGCGGTACCGGTGCGGCCGGGGTGCGCCGTTCGGCGCGCTTGCCGGTACGCGAGTGGTCGACGCTCGACTGCGGCACGGTGCGCTCGGCCTCGAGCGCGGACTGTCCGTAGCCCTGCACGCATTCGGGATCGGGGCCGTCCATCGGCAGGCCGGTGAAGAACTTCGCGGCCATGCAACCGCCGCGGCACGCGTCGAAGAAGTTGCACGACGCGCACGCACCGGCGGACTGCGGTTCGCGCAGTTCGCGGAACAGCTCGGAGTTCTTCCACACCGACGCGAAACCACCGTCGGTCAGGATGTTTCCGGCGTGGAAGTTCTCGTGGATCGCGAAGGGGCACGCGTAGACGTCGCCGACCGGGTCGATCAGACACACCACGCGTCCCGCACCACACAGATTCAGTCCGGGCAGCGAGCCACCGCCCTCGCCGCCGAAGGCGGACAGGTGGAAGAACGAGTCGCCGGTGAGCACGCCCTCGCCGTGGGCGACGAGCCAGTCGTAGAGCTGCCGCTGCTGCTCGTGGGTGGGATGCAGGTCGTCCCACACGTCCACGGCGCGGCCGGACGGGCGCAGTCGCGTGATGCGCAGGGTCGCGCCGTAGCGGTCGGCGAGAGCCTTGAACTCGTCGAGCTGGTCGACGTTCTGGCGGGTGACGACGACGGAGATCTTCGCGTCGCGAAAACCCGCCTCGGACAGGTTCTCCAGCGCGCGCACGGCCATCGCGAACGAACCCGGCCCGCGCACGGCGTCGTTGACCTCGGCGGTGGCACCGTCGAGGGAGATCTGCACGTCGACGTAGTCGGAAGCGGCCAGCCGGGCGGCGACCTTCTTGTCGATGCGCACACCGTTGGTCGAGAACTTCACGCCCACCTGATGTTCGGTGGCGTAATCGACGAGTTCCCAGAAGTCCGATCGCACGGTGGGTTCGCCGCCACCGATGTTGACGTAGAAGACCTGCATGCGCTGCAGCTCGTCGATGATCGCCTTGCACTGTTCGGTCGACAGTTCGCGCGGGTCGCGCTTGCCCGACGAGGACAGGCAGTGCACACACGAGAGGTTGCAGGCGTAGGTGAGCTCCCAGGTCAGGCAGATCGGGGCGTCGAGGCCCTTCTCGAACTGGTCGACGAGGCGACCGACCTTCGGTGGGGCGGAGGTGGTGGGCGGTTCGAGCAGCGAGGTCATGGGCTGGTCCTTACAGACGTCAGGCAGGAACGATCATGTGCGAATCGGCCAGGGTGCCCAGGGCACGCACGTAGGGCCGCTCGGCGTTCTCGTCGATCCCGTGCGCTCGCAACGCTTCTCGCACCGAACCGTGGTCGCCGAGGGATCGGACGACGTCGACGATGACGGTGTTCTTCAGGAACGACAACTTGCGGGTGCCGAAGTGGTAGAGCAACGCCCCGAACGGCTCGGGGCGAAGCGCTACCTGCGGGTGGAGCCGCCAGCCGGCACCCGGATCGAACATCTCGGTGTCCATTGCTATCCCGGTGTCCATTGCTACGGGGGACACGTCGGTGGCTCCGGGTGCGGTCATGTCAGTACACGCCGCACATGCCGTCGATGGAGACCTCTTCGACGAGGGACTCCTCGATCAGATCGGATTCGATCACGGCGTTGTCACGATCGGACATGTTTCCTCCTCGGTTTCTTCTCCTGGATCGGAGTCGGTCGTCACAGCGGACTTGCGCTGTGAGCCGGTTCACCACTGTAATGGCATCGAGTGCAGAATGTCACGCCTCCGGGAGGAAGAATGACGCGTAGCCGCGGGAAACCGTCCGCTCGGATAGGTCGCCGCCCGTCCACCTCGAAGGAGGAACTCGCCGCAATCGGCATCGAGCTGTTCATGGAGGCGGGCTTCGACGAGACGAGCATCGACGACATCGCCGAGGCGGCCGGCATTGCCCGACGCACCTTCTTCCGCTACTTCCCGTCGAAGAACGAGGTGGCCTGGGGAAACTTCGACGAACACCTCGCCGGCATGCGCGCGAGCCTCGAAACGATCCCCGAGGACGTCCCGCTCTCGGCAGCGCTCACCACCGCCCTGCACGACTTCAACACCTTCCCCGACAGCGAGACCGAACGACACCGCGCGCGGATGGGGCTCATCCTGCACACGCCCACACTGCAGGGCTATTCGTCGGTGATGTACCAAGGGTGGAGACGTGTCGTCGCCGAGTTCGTCGCCCGTCGTATCGGGGCCGATCCCGACGACCACATCCCCCGCACGGTCGGCTATCTGCTGCTCGGTGTCGCGATCTCCGCCTACGAGGCGTGGCTCGACGAACCCGGATCGGACCTGCACGAATACCTGGCCATCGGGATGGGGACACTGACCGCCGGTCTCGACTACGGTGACCCGCACTCCCCTTCCACGCCTCCCCCTGCCACACCTCCGAAAAAGGTTGCGAAACAATGACCCTGCTCGATTCGCTCGCTCCCTGCAGCCCGGGCCGGTGGACACACGACCACGTGACGGTCGAACGCGTACCCGCCGGACCGCTGAACGTCCGGCGCGAGGACGACCGGCTCCACGTCACGCATTCCCTCACGGCCGAGCAGATCAGCGAGCGCCTCGTCGCCGAGGTGACCTCCTCGATCCAGGACGCCGAGTTCGGCCAGGACGAGTTCGAACTGACGATGGTGGGACTCGTCCGTTCCACGGTGCCGGGTGCCCTCGACTCGTGGGTCACCTACTACCGCAACTCGCTCGGCGAACTGCTCGACGGTACAGCCGATTTCGCGCCCATCCACGATCGGGCAGCCGAACTCGTCCGTGGGAGCGTGCTCGACCTGGGGTCGTGTTTCGGTTTCCTGCCGTTGCGACTCGCGGCCGCCGGCACCGCCGTCACCGCCACCGACATCCTGCCCGGCACGATGCGCCTGCTCGATGCGGTCGCACCGCGGCTCGGACTGCACGTCGACACACTCGTGTGCGACGCGGCGAACGTCCCGGTCCCCGACGGCAGCGCCGACACCGTCACCGCGATCCACCTGCTCGAGCACGTCGACGACGCCCTCGGTGCCACGATCCTCGCCGAGGCGCTACGGATCGCCCGGGAGCGGGTGGTGGTCGCGGTGCCGTTCGAGGACGAGGCCACGGTCTGCCACGGACACGTGCGCACCTTCGACCTGCCCGCGCTCGAGGAACTCGGGCGCAGCACCGGGCGTCCCTTCGTGGT
Source organism: Rhodococcus shunpengi (assembly GCF_048381395.1). NCBI lineage: Bacteria > Bacillati > Actinomycetota > Actinomycetes > Mycobacteriales > Nocardiaceae > Rhodococcus > Rhodococcus shunpengi. The sequence goes on along the minus strand of NZ_JBLWIU010000039.1, from coordinate 61,680 downwards.
GTTCGAACACCACGGCGGGTGGCTCGTCATCGGGTGATCCACCGGGCCATCCGCTTGCCCGCCCATCCGATTCCCGTCCGGCGACGAATACCCGGTGTGGACGGAAGGAGGTGGCGCGATGGACCAGATCGTCGAGAGCCACTTCGGCTGGACGACCCGCCGCGTCGTCCTCCCCCGCCGCGCCGCGGACCGGGAGATGTCATCGTCGTCCGGAGTGGTGACGGACTGTCGGCCACTCCCCGAGCGGCCGGACGTGCGGCTGCTCGTCTACCACGACGACGCGGACGACTCCGACTACGACGCCGTGGCGATCGGAAAGACCGACGGCGCGAACGACATTCCGGTACTCACCACCGTCGAGGAGTGCCTGCTCGTCACCGCGGTCCGGCCCGGGACGGGTCCCGCGATCGTGCTCGCCGCGCCGCCGGGTGAGGACGAGGGCCGACGGGTCCGGGAGATCACCCGGCAGCTTCTTCGAGGCGGACCGCTACTGCGCCTGATCCTGTACACCGGCGCACTGTCGGTACTCGTGCCGCTTCACTCGCCTGCTCCGACCGGACGCTGACGCGGTGTGGACGTCGGGTCCGTACTCGCCCGGGCAGACGTGGTCGACCAGCACGTGTTCGCGGTCGTACTCTCCTCCGCGCAGCGGCCTGTACGGGATTCCGGATTCCGACGACAAGCCGTCGAGACGATCGTGCAAACGATGCTCCTCGCGCAGGAAGTCCTCCTCGTCGAGTCGGTCGGCGCTCGCGACGAGATGCGGTCGGAGTACCCGCATTCCGGTGTAGAAGCCCGTGCCGTGCAGGAGCGGCCACAGCACGTGATCGATCGACCCGCTGATTCCGCGCGGTCCGAGCGCTGCGGCCCGATCGCCCGCCGTGACGACGGCGAGCATCGTTCTGCCCGCCAGTCCCCCGTCGCCGTATCTGCGGACGCGCCCGTGCTCGTCGCGGACACCGAACGCGAAACCGTTGGTGAACACGCGGTCGAACCATCCCTTCAGGATCGCCGGCGTGCCGTACCACCACAGCGGGAACGACACCACGAGGTGGTCGGCGGCGCGCAGTGCGTCCTGTTCGTGGCGGATGTCGTCGGCGAGGAGTCCGGTCGCCGTGGCGTTCTTCTGACGCTCCGACAACGTTCTCCCCGGCGCCGCACCGAAGTCGGCGCCGGAGAGCACCGGATTCCAGTTCATCGCGTAGAGATCCGAGATCGCGACGTGCGTGCCCGACTCGCGTAGTCGTGCCACCCCCGAGCGGACGAGGGCGTGCCCCAGTGAGGCGTCGTCCGGATGGGCGTGTACCCACAGAACGCTGCCCTTCTCGACGCTGCCCTTCTCGACACTGTCCTTTTCTGCACTGTTCTTCTCGGCCATGCCTCCATAGTCTGGGGACGGGAACGGTATGGGAAGTACGCACTTTGCGATCACATACGGACCGAAAGGTAACCATCGGCGATGACCAGGAAGTTCCGATGACGGGAAATTTCGACGGCACAGGAGTTCCGATGACACGGAAGGCCGTGGAGACGGCGATGCAGGTGTGCCCGGTGGAGATCGCCGTGGCGGTTCTCGGGGGCGCGTGGAAGCTCACGATCGTCAAGAACCTGATCGACGGGCCCTGCCGGTTCGGCGAACTGGGTCGGCGGGTCGGTCCCGTCAGCGCGCGGGTGCTCACCCGGCAGCTCCGCGAACTGGAGGCCGACGGGATCGTGTCGCGCACGGTCTTCGCCGAGGTGCCGCCGCGGGTGGAGTACGAACTGACCGAGCTCGGCCGGACCCTCGAGCCGGCCGTCGCGTGGCTCGACGACTGGGGCGCGGCCTACAGCAGCAGGCTCACCGCGCAGAGCTGAGTGCCGGAAGGGGCCGGGAGGTCAGATCAGCCCCTGCTTGCTGGCGGCGTAGACCGCCTCGGCCCGGCGGCTCACCCCGAGTTTGCGCATGATGTTGCTGACGTGGAACTTCACGGTGGTGGCCGAGATGAACAGCTGCTCACCGATCTTCACGTTCGACATGCCGGCGGCGAGAAGCTTCAGCACCTCGAGTTCGCGGCCGGTCAACTGTTCGGCGGATGTGCCCTGCCCGTTGAGCGAACGCACGACCGCCGCCGCGCTGCGCGAGTCGAAGGCGCTCTCGCCGCGGGAGACCGCCCGGATGGCGCGCACCAGCTCGGTGGTGTCGACATCCTTGACGACGTAACCACGCGCGCCCGCGTGCACCGCCCGCACGACGAGTTGTTCGTCGAGGAAGGTGGTGAGCACGAGCAGACCGATGCCCGGGTGCGCCGAGGACAGCCGCCCGCACAATCCCAGCCCTTCGAAGTCCGATCCGGCCGAGAGCTTGAGATCGAGCAGCACGATGTCGGGACGCATGCGGTCGACGAGCGCGAGCGCCTCCACGTCCGTCGAGGCCTCCCCCACCACTTCGAGATCCGGTTCGCGGTCGAGGATCGAGCGGAGTCCCTGGCGGAGGATCGCGTGGTCGTCGACGAGTGCGATGCGCACCGTGCCGGGCCGCGCCCGCGGGGTCGCCTGCGGTGGTGTGACGGTCATGACGGTTCTCCCACCTGTTGAGCTACAGCATTGTCCTGCAACGGGATACGGGCCGCGATCCGCACTCCACCGAACCGGGAACGACGCACCTCGAGGGTGCCGCCGAGTTCGCGGGCGCGGGCCTGCATGTTCGCGAGACCGCGATGGCTCCCGTCGAGATCGTTGGCGGCGAGTCGCAGCATCACCCGCAGACGCGCCGGGTCGCCGTCGCCGTCGTCGGCCACCGACAGCAGGACCGCATCGCGTCCGTAACTCAGCCGCAGCACCACGCGACTCGCGTTGGCGTGCACCGCCGCGTTGAACAGCGCTTCGCCGGCGATCCGGAGCAGGGCGTGCTCGGCCTCGCCGCTCAACTCGACCGGTGTGCCACCCATCCTCGTCTTGACCTCGAGTTCGCCCGGCATGTGGGCCACGCTGAGCTGTTCGAGCATCTCCGGCAACGACATCCGTTCGGAATCGGACGGCCGGTTCAGCGCGTAGATCGCAGACCGCAACTGCTCGACGGCACCGCGGGTGAGTTCCTTGGCGAGGTCGAGTCGTTCGCTGCGTTCGGCGTCGGGGATGTCGCTGCGGCACACCTCGATCTGCATGCCCGCCGAGAGCACGGCCTGCGTGACGCTGTCGTGGAGTTCGCGCGCGATGCGGTGGCGTTCCTCGTCGAGGGCCTGGTTCCGGTGGGCGACGCCCAGCTGCCGCTGCGTGAGAGCGAGTTTCTTCAGGGTCGCTTCGAGCTCCTCGTTGCGTGCCTGCAGATCGGCGGCGGAGCGGTTCGCTTCGCGGTAGGCCTGCTCGGCGCGTTCGAGCAGGAGTTGTCCGCGTTGGTAGAGCGCCGAGTTCTGCAGCGCGACCGCGGTCTGGCTGGCGAGGATCGACAGGACGGCGCGGTCGGTGGTGTCGAGGACGCGGTGGTCCGGCGTCCACGCGGCGATGGCACCGGCGACTCCCCCGTCGAGGACGATGGGCACGAACACGTGGTGGTTCTCGACCAGCTCGCGACGTTCGACGGCACCGGTACGCACGGCGTCGAGCAGGGCCACGACCTCATCGGGCAGGGGCGGACCCTCGACGTTGTCGACGAGGAAGGGAGTGGCGTCGGGGCCGAGCACGAGCCTGCGCGGCCCGGCATCGGGCAGGACACCGTCGGCGAGGGCGAAAGCAACCCACGTCGCGCTCAGGTGCGCACGGGCGGCTTCGGCGACGGCGCAGATGAGCGTCTCCGGCCCCTCGACCGTACGCACCAGTGCCCGGGAGATCAGTTCGAGTGCGTGGACGACGCGTTCGAGTCGTTCAGCGGCGCCGCGGTACTGCGGATAGAAGGTCGACTTCCCGGAGCGGAGTCCGGTCAATGCCGACAGGTCGGGAGCACTCACAGCGCCGTCCGGAACAACTCGATCATCTGGTCGCGGGTCGCGGTACGCGGATTCGTCGACATGCACGCGTCGCGCAGTGCTCCCTCGGCTAGTCGCGGCAGGTCTTCCTCCCGCACACCGAGTTGGCGCAGTCCACGCGGCACGCCCACCTGGCGGGCGAGCGCGTCGATGCGCGACGCGACGGCCTCGACGGCCTCGGGCGCGGCACCGCGCGCCTCCTCCAGACCGAGGGTCGCGGCGACCTGGACGAACGGCTCGGGATCGTCGGCACCGTTGAACCGGATGACGTGCGGCAGGAGCACGCCGTTGATGACCCCGTGCGGCAGGTCGAGCAGACCGCCGACCTGATGGCTCATCGCGTGGGCGGCACCGAGGATCGCGTTGGTGAACGCGAGTCCGGCCTCGAGACTGGCCTGGGCCATGGTGGCGCGAGCGGGCATGTAGGTCGGGTCGTCGATCGTGCGCGCGAGCGTGCCGGTGACCATGCCCACCGCCCGCAGTGCGTGATGGTCGGTGAGGGGGTTGTGGGCGCGGGAGACGAACGCCTCGATGCCGTGGGTGAGGGCGTCGAGTCCGGTGGCGGCGTTGAGGTCGGCGGGCATGGTGGTGAGCAGTCGCGGATCGATCACCGTGAGGTCGGGGACGAGCGACCGGCCGATGATGGTGATCTTGCTACCGCGCGCGGTGTCGGTGACCACGCAGAACTGGGAGACGTCGGCTCCCGTCCCGGACGTCGACGGCACCATGACCATCGGCGGGATGGGCAACGGCGCACGGTCGACGCCCTCGTAGTCGAGGATGTTGCCGCCGTTGGCGGCGAGGATCGCGACGCCCTTCGCAGCGTCGATCACCGAGCCACCGCCCAGCGCGACGAGGACGTCGCAGCCCCGCGACCGGTACAGCTCGTGGCCGGCCGCGACCTCGTGGTCCTTGGGATTGGGGGTGAGACCGGCCCACACAGTGGCGTCGACCCCCTGATCACGCAGGTGCTGCAGGAGTTCGTCGACCCACCCGGCCTCGATCAGCCCCGGGTCGGTGACGAGCATGGGGCGGACACCGCCGAGCCGAACCGCGGCGTGGGCCGCTTCGACGAGCGAGCCCTCCCCGAAGACGATCTCGGGAGCGTGGAACTTGACCAGGGCAGGCCCCGAAGCGGGGTGGTCGTCCCGAGGGGTCGCGGAAGCACGGGGATGGGTCGTGTTCTGGTGTCCCGGCATGACGACGGCCACTGTTCACTCCTGACGATCCGCACGATCCGCGCACCTGTGTGATCCAGCTTACGGTGCACGGGTTGTCGGGCGGAGCGGGCACGGGACGCACCGGACCGATGGGGAGGTCGGCACCTATCCCACAGGGTAGGTCACGGGCGTCGATCAGCGCTCGGCGCCGACTCCGTCACTGCCCGCCGGTATCGCCCATCACGGCGCCCTCGCGGCGGGGGTCGGCGCCACCGACCCATCCCTCCCCCTGACGCAGCAGCGCGCTCAGCCCACTGGACTGCGGGGCGACGGACACCTCGTGGCCCATGTCGCGGAGCTGCTGCACGAGCGGATCGTTCGCTCCGTCGTCGGCACCGTCGATCGCCGGATGTTCGCCGCCGACCCCGGTGACGGGGGTGTTCGCGGCGCCGAACGACACGGCCGAGACGGCCTGCTGCGGGTCGAGTCCCCAGTCGAGGGTGTTCACGAGTGTCTTGACGACGAACTGGATGATCACCGAGCCGCCCGGCGACCCGACCACCATCCGGATGTCGCCGCGACCGCCGTCGGGGGTGCGATCGAAGACGAGCGTCGGGGCCATCGAGCTGCGCGGCCGCTTGCCGGGTTCGACGCGGTTGGCGACGGGCAGTCCGTCCTCGTCGACCGGTTCGGCCGAGAAGTCGGTGAGCTGGTTGTTGAGGAGGAAGCCGTCGGTCATGTGGAACGAGCCGAAGGCCGACTCGATCGTGGTCGTCATGGATGCGACGTTGCCGTAGCTGTCCGCGACCGAGATGTGGCTGGTGCCGTGCTCGGGGCTCTGCGGCGGCATGCCGAGGGGGACGGGGCCGAAGTCGCCGGGCTGCGCCTTGCCCATGCTCTTGCCGGGGTCGATCAGCCCTGCGCGTTCGGACAGGTAGTCCGGGTTCACCAGGGTCTCGAGCGAGCCACCCGGCAGGGGCACGAAATCGGCATCGGCGACGTACTTGTCGCGATCGGCGTAGGCGAGTCGTTCGGCCTCGGAGATCAGGTGCACCGCGTCCGCGTCGGGGACGCCACCGTCCGCGTCGACGTCGGACGGTGGCAGTGACGCGAGGTCGAAGTTCTCGAGGATGCCGAGCGTCGCAGCGACCGCCATGCCACCCGAGGACGGGTTGGGCATCCCGCAGATCTCGTACTCGCGGTAGGGCGTGCACAGTGGTTGCCGTTCCTTCGCCTCGTAGACGGCGAGATCCTCGAGGGTCATCGTTCCGGGTGTACGCCCGCCGGAATCGGTGCCGGTGGATTCGACGATGCCGGCCGCGATGTCACCGGTGTAGAAGGCGTCGGCGCCGTCGGTGGCGATCGCCGAGAGTGTCTTGGACATCGCCGGATTCGTGAGGATCTCACCTTCGGGCTTGGGCGAGCCGTCGGCCTGCAGGAAGTAGGCGCGGGCCTCGTCGTCGACGGCGAGCTGCTCGGCGGAATCGGCGATCGACTGCGCCAGACGGTCGCTGATCACGATGCCCTGATCGGCGAGATCGATGGCGGGGCGGAACAATTCGCCCCAGGCGGCACTCCCGTGCTCCGCGTGGACGGTTTCGAGCATCCGCACGACGCCGGGCACGCCGATCGAGCGGCCGCTCGCACGCGCGTCGGGGCGGGGTTCGGTGCGATCGGTGTCGCTGATCCAGCGTAGATAGTTCTCGGTCGCGGACATCGGTGCCGTCTCGCGGCCGTCGTATGCCTTCACCTCACCGGACTCGGCGTCGTAGTACACCAGGAACGCTCCGCCGCCGATACCCGACGACTGGGGTTCGACGAGACCGAGGACCATCTGGGCGGCGACGAGTGCGTCGGCCGCGGTCCCACCGTCGCGCAGGACCTCGCATGCCGCTTCGGTGGATGCGGGATTGGCCGTCGACACGGCGAAGGAGGAGGTGGTCACCGCGGTCATGCCGGCGCGGTAACCGGTCGCGATCTCGGGGTTCGTGGAGATGTCGCGATCCCCGGTCTCCGTCGCCGGCTGCGTATCGGTGATCGGGGTGCCGTTGGGTTCGGCGGTGCAGGTCGCGGCTGCCGCGGTCTCCTGCACGTCAGCTGTACCGCCCGACTCCATATCGCCCGCTTCCGTATCACCCGACGCGGACGTACACGCGCCGAGGAGGGTGATCGAGACGGCCGCGGCGAAGACCGCGCGGACACCGGACCGGACTCTCGAGGGCAGGACCATTCACCGACCGTAGCCGGGCGCGTGAGTGCCCGTAGGGAATTCGACCGCGATCGGTTCGCGTCCGCGCTCCGAACCCCTTGACACGGTCGTGGTCCGGGGAGCATCCTTTATTCAACCGGATGGTTGATAAACCGGAAGGTTCATAAACGGAGGCGATCGTGTACGACGACGACGGGGACGACACCGCGCTCGACCTGGCGTTCACCGCCCTGGCCGATCCGGTCCGCCGCCGCATCGTCGCCCGGCTCAGCCGGGGCCCGGCCACGGTCACCGAACTCGCGGAACCCTTCGCGATCACCACACAGGCGATCTCGAAACACATTCGGGTGCTCGAACACGCAGGGCTCGTCACGCGCACGCGCGACGCCCAGCGCCGGCCCGTCCACCTGAACCCCGCACGGCTGGAGATGCTGACCTCCTGGATCGACCGCTACCGGTTGGTGAAGGAGCAGCAGTTCCGCGGTCTCGACGCCGTGCTGGCCCGGGAAGCGGCCCCCGATCGGCCACGGGGTGCGTAGCCCACCCCGATCCACACAGCGTGCGTAGCCCACCCCGATCCTTGGAGGACCATCATGAGCAGCAACGCAGTCGCCCTCTCGATCCCGGAGGGCGTCCCCTTCATCGATTACGAGCGGGAGTTCGACTTTCCCGTCGAGGACGTCTTCCGCGCCCACAAGGACCCCGATCTCGTCGCACAGTGGCTCGGCCCGCGCGGCCTGGAGATGAAGATCGAGGAGTACGACCTCCGCACCGGCGGTTCGTACCGCTACGAACACTCCGACGACAGCGGCAGCTACCGCTTCGCGGGTGTCTTCCACACCGTCCGCGAGAACGAGCTCATCGTCCAGACCTTCGAATATCTCGGGTTCCCGGACGTGGTGAGCCTCGAGACGCTCACCTTCGTCGACCTCGGGAACGGCCGCTGCAAGCTGGTCGGCCATTCCGTGTACCCGAGCCAGGAGGCTCGCGACGGAATGGCGGAATCGGGTATGGAGACCGGCCTGACCGAGGGCTTCGAACGACTCGAGGAGCTGTTGGCCGGGTCCGCGAAACGGTGAGCGCCGTTCACCGCAGGGCGTGGCCGAGTTCGGCGGCGCGCGCGAGCAGTTGCGCGCCGTCGCGGGCGACGACCACCTCGTCGCACAGTTCGGCGTAGTCGGGCATCGCGCAGGTCGCCTGTGTCCAGTACCGCTCGGGTTCGGGCGTGATCCACGCGAGGCGGTGCACGCGGCGACGGAGTTCCTCGAGCCGGTCGGTGCGCGGGGGCAGGCCGTTGCAGCGCCCGTCCCCCACCACCAGCACCGATGTCCGGCCGTCGATCGATCCGGAGTGCTCGGTGAGCAGTTCGTCGAACGTCCGGCCGTAGTCGCTGCTCGCTTCGAGATCGACTGCGGGATGGGCGAGTACGGCGGCCAGGGCACCGTCGCCGCCGGCGGCCAGCAACTGTGTCGTCACGTCCACCGGACGATCGACGAAGGCGACCACCCGGCACCGGTGCGCCCGCCCGTGCATCGCCTGGGCGAGCCGGAGCGTGAACGCGGTGATCGGACGGACCGACAGCGAGACGTCGGCGAGGACGAGCAGTCGCACCCGGTCGGGGCGGGGCGCGCGGACGACGAGCCGGAACGGCACTCCGTCGGTCCGCATCCCCGCTCGGGCGGTCCTGCGCATGTCGAGCCGTCCGCGGGTCCGCTCACGAGGATGGGGCCGGACCGGTCCGCGCATGCGGCGCAGCACCTCGTGGCACGCGAGCTCGATCTCGGCACGATCGATGCCGGCGGCGTCGTGCGATTCGGGTGCCTCGACGCCCTCGGCGCCCGGCACCGCGGCGGCGAGCGAGGCGACGAACGCCTCGACCGCGTCCACGAGTCGCGCGAGTTGTGAGGCGGAGAGAGGTTCGTCGAGGACCTCTCCCCCGTACGTGCGGTGCGGGTCGTAGGCGTCGAGCCACGCGAGGATCGACGCCGGGTCGTCCCACGACAGCGATCCGACGACCGCGGCCCCGGGTTCACCGGACAGATCACCCACCGTCGTGGTCGCCGCATTCTCGACGTCGATGGTGTAGGTGACGCCGCGACGGCCCGAGTCCGCACCGGTGTCCACCGACAGATCGGCATCGGACGACGTCATCGACACATCGTCGTCGTCCTTGTGCGGGTTGAACCCCTTGCGGGCCTCCGGGGTGTCGAAGTGGTCGCCGACCTCGGCTGCGCGGTCGTTGTACTCGGCGTAGCGCGCGATGCTCGGGTCGTCGCCGATCTCGAGCGCCGCCGGTAGGGATTCGGCGAACTGCGCCCGGGCGGGGCCGCCGCCGCTCGCGGCGATGGCGGCGTCGACCGCACCGAACAACTCGTCGAAGGCGCGCTCGAAACCGGCCCGCTCGTGCGGGTACTTGGCGCACACCGCCCGCAGGCACGAGCGCAGTGAATCCCGTTCGCGGACGGGGACCAGGTCGAGCACCCGGCGCACCTCGATGCTCTCCGCCGGTGACGCCGCGACACCGTGGCGTCGCAGGAGCAGGCCGAACACCGCCGCTACCACGTCGAGCACGTAGCGGGGGCGACGCTCGTCGAGCGCGGTCACCCGTGTGATCCAGGATGCGTGCATTGCGGGGTCACCCCCGCAGTCCGCTGCCCGCGGCGTCGCGACCGCCACCACCGCGTCCCCGGAAGACGGCGGTCGTGGTGTTCGCCGGGCGTGATGCGACCGTCACGCGTTCACGCACCGGAACAGGTTCGGGCGCACTCGCTTCGGACGCGATCGGTTCGGACACCGCGGTTGCCGGTGCCGCACCGCCGAGCCGGGTCTTCGCGAGGTCGACGTCGCCGGTGTACTTGAGCAGCGTCGCCAACAGCACGTCGCGCATGCCGCCCAGCGAATCGGGGTCGTCGGCGTCGTGCCCCATCACCGTCGCCGCACGCGCGGCGTCGATGACCTCCGAGATCGAGGGCCTCTTGCGCAGCGGCAGGTCGCGCAGGCTCCGGGACAGGTCGACGATCTGGTGGGCCGTTCCGGGGCGCACGTCCGGCACCCGCGCGGTGACGATCTCGCGTTCACGCTCGGGTGTCGGGTATCCGACGTGGTAGTGCAGGCAGCGACGCTTGAGCGCGGGCGACAACTCGCGAGTGTCGTTGGAGGTCAGGATCACCCACGGTGTGGACCGGGCCGTGAACGTGCCGACCTCGGGGATCGTCACCTGCCGTTCGGCGAGCACCTCGAGCAACAGCGCCTCCATGGACTCCTCGGTGCGGTCCACCTCGTCGACGAGCAGGACCACCGGCTCCTCCGAGAGCACGGCCTCGAGCAGCGGACGGACCGACAGGAAGGTCTCCGAGTACAGCCCGAAGTCCTGCTGCGCGAGAAACGTCGACGCGTCCGCGAGGTCGGCGTGACCGGCGAGCAGTTCGCCGATGCGGTCGCGCAGCATCTGCACGTGCAGCAGCTGTTTGGCGTAGTCCCACTCGTAGAGGGCGCGGCTGTCGTCGAGCCCTTCGTAGCACTGCAGTCGAACCAGTTTCCGGTCGCCGACCGCGGCGAGTGCCTTGGCCAGTTCGGTCTTGCCGACCCCGGCGGGGCCTTCGAGCAGCAGGGGCCGCTCGAGTGCGGTGGCGAGGTGCACGACGGTCGCGAACTCGTCGTCGGCGATGTAGTCGTGCCGGCGCAGCGCATCCTTCAACTCGGCGCCCGAGGCGAACGGGGTCATCCGGGGTCTCCTTCTGTGGCGTGGTCGCAGCGGAGCAGGGCGCTCCCGGGGCGCAGGGGACGCCCCGGGAGCGCGGGTTCTCAGTAGGACCGGTTGATGCAGTGGTCGACGACCGGGATCATCGAGTCGACGGTGACCTCGCGGGGATTGCCCGGGGTGCACCAGTCGTCCTGGATGTGCTCGGAGATGGCGCGCACGGTCTTCTCGTCGCCGCGGATCGTGTCTCCGCGACCCGCGTACTTCTTGGTGTTCATCTGGTTCTTCTCGTACGAGTCGGTGCGCACCTGACCGAAGTTGTCGGGGATGCCGACGTCCTTCGCGAGACGGATCGCCGCTTCGACCGCCGCGTCGGCGGCCTGGACGGTGGTCATGTTGCGGGTGTCCACGCCCATCGCGGTGGCGATGCGGGCGTAGTGCTCGTAGCGGGAGGGCAGGTTGTACTCCCACACGCGCGGCAGGGCGATGGCGTTGTTGAGGCCGTGGTGGCTGTCGAAGAAGGCCGAGACGGCGTGCGAGATGGAGTGCACGATGCCGAGGCCGCCGGAGTTGAAGGCCTGCGCGGCGATGTACTGGGCGTTCATCATGCCTTCGCGGGCCTTGAGGTTGCGCGGCTCGAAGACCGCTTCACGCAGGTGCTTCGCGACGAGCTCGATCGAGTACAGGGCGTTGCCGAGCGACGGGGCGAAGTCAAGCCGGGAGACGTACGGCTCGGAGCCGTGGGCGAGGACGTCGAAGCCGCAGTAGGCGGTGAAGTGCTGGGGGCAGCTGTAGTAGAGCAGCGGGTCGTCGATCGCGAGGGTGACGATCGTGGCCTCGTCGAAGCCGACCCACTTGTGTGGGTGGTCCATGTCGGAGGTGTCGGTGATGACGTAGGCCCAGGACGTCTCGGAGCCGGTGCCGGCGGTCGTGGAGACGGCGATGTGCGGCGGATTCTCCTTGTTGGTGGACTTCGCGAAGCCCTCGAACTCGTTGATGTTGCGGCCGTCGTGGGCGATCACGACGCGGGCGCCCTTCGCGGCGTCGTGGCTCGATCCGCCACCGACGGAGATGATCGAGTCGCACTTCTCCTTCTGGTAGAGCGCCGCGGCCTCCATGACGTTGTAGTCCTTGGGGTTGGACTCGACCTTGTCGTAGAGGACGACCTCGACGCCCTGGTACTCGATCTTGCCGATGAGCTCCTCGATGATCCCCGATCCGCGCAGGCCGGTGGTCATCAGCAGGGCGCGTTTGAAGCCGAGGTTCTTCGCCTCGACGCCGAGGATGTCGTGGGCGCCGACACCCATCAGCGCGCGGGGGAAGGGATGGAATTCCTTGATCGGGAAGTCCCAGATCTGATTGAGCTCGATTGCCATGGTGTATCTCCTCGCAGAGGGGGTGGAGCGGATCGGGAGTGTGATGTGGACCTCATCCGCGATTCACCATCGACCAGAGCTGCGAGGCGTGAAAGACGTAGCGGCCGAAACCGTCCGGTCGCCGTGGGGGTCACCGTCCGTTCGGGTAGGGCACCTCCCGCTGACCGGGTGGGCGCCGCACCCGCCCGAGCAGTGCCGGTACCGTTTTCCTCATCCCATGCGCGCTGGTAACCTTAATTAGAACACGTTCTAGATTCGGTCGTGCGCGGCCATCTTTGCAGGAGAGGACGAGACCCACCCATGACGACTGTCGAGGTGCCCCACGGCTCACGCTCGGTGATCCTCACCGTGTCCGCCGTCGTCGAGGAGACCGCCGACACGCGGTCGATCGTGTTCGCCGTCCCGGACGAGCTGCGCGACAAATTCGCCTACCGGCCGGGCCAGTTCCTCACCCTGCGCATCCCGAGCGACCGGACGGGCTCCGTGGCCCGCTGCTACTCGCTCGCGAGCTCCCCGTTCACCGACGACGCCCCCAAGGTCACCGTCAAGCGCACCGCCGACGGTTACGGATCCAACTGGCTGTGCGACAACATCGCGGCCGGACAGACCATCGAGGTGCTGCCGCCCGCGGGTGTCTTCACCCCGAAGTCGCTCGACCACGACTTCCTGCTGTTCGGCGCCGGCAGCGGCATCACCCCGGTGATCTCGATCCTCAAGTCCGCGCTCACCCAGGGCGGCGGCAAGGTGGTGCTGGTCTACGCCAACCGCGACGAGAAGTCCGTCATCTTCGCCGAGGAGCTGCGGGCTCTCGCGGAGAAGTACCCGACGCGCCTGACCGTCGTGCACTGGCTCGAGTCCGTCCAGGGTCTGCCCACCGCCGACCAGCTCGCTGCGATCGCAACGCCCTACGAGTCGTACGAGGCGTTCATGTGCGGTCCCGGACCGTTCATGGACACGGTCCACCAGGCACTGAACATCGTGGGCATGCCCCGCGCCCGCGTGCACGCCGAGGTCTTCAACTCGCTGTCGGGCGACCCGTTCGCCGACCAGGCGCCGGTCGAGGTCAGTGACGAGGACGCCGCCGACGCCGCGACCGTCGAGGTCGAGCTCGACGGCGAGGTCCACAAGCTGTCGTGGCCGCGCAAGCAGACCCTCGTCGACATCATGCTCGCGAAGGGCATCGACGTGCCGTATTCGTGCCAGGAGGGCGAATGCGGATCGTGCGCGTGCACCGTGCTCGAGGGCAAGGTCGAGATGGAGAACTGCGACGTGCTCGACCCCGAGGACATCGAGGCGGGCTACATCCTCGGTTGCCAGGCGCGGCCGGTGACCGACCACCTCAAGATCGAGTTCTGATCCGGCGGACTCACGCCCCGCTGCTCACTCTCTCTGCGGAAGTGCCCGGCCCCTACGAACGTGCGGGGACGGGCACTTCCCGCATCCCGGCGGAGTCGGGTTTCGGCTTGCGCACGAGCACGCCGACCCCGGCCACGAGCGCCAGCACGGCGACGATCACACCGTAGCCGACGGCGGTGGACATCAGGCCGAACGATCCGGCCGCCACCCCGGCGGCCATCGCGGGCACCGAGAACGCGAAGTAGCAGACGACGAAGGTCGTCGCGAAGATCCGGCCGCGCTCGTGGGGTCGGCCGAGGGAGCCGACCACGCCCATGGCCGCGACGAAGGTCGAACCCCAGCCGAAGCCGGCGACCGCGGTACCCGCGTAGTACACCGCGACCCATCCCGTGAGGAGCGCGGTGATCACCGCGGCCAGTCCCGTCGCGAGCAACACGGCCCCGAGGATCACGATGCGATGGGGGTCGCGGCGGGCCGTGGTGGTCGCCGCGACCGTTCCCGCCGTGAACAGCGTGCCGATCGCCAGACCCGCGGCGAGCCGGTTGTCGATGCCGAACACCGAGTCGACGATCGACGGCCCCAGCGACATGTACAGCCCGCCGAGCGCCCACGCCGACATCAGACTGGGCAGGATGAGCAGATAGCGGCCCCGGACCTCACGCGGCACCGACGCGCTCGGCACCAGGCTGCGCAGGGCGTCGCGTCGCGACGGGAAACCCACCGACGGCGACGTCTCCGGTACGAAGATCAGCGCGATCGCCAGCACGACGGCGAGAACGCCGACGACCGCATAACTCAGGACCGTCGGGAACGGCGCGAACTGTACGAGTACGCCGGCTCCCGCCGCACCGAGCGCGAGGCCGAGCGACGGCGCCGCGGTGTTGATCAGCGGACCGATGTGCCTGTTCGGCTGCATCTCGATCACGGCCGCCGCCAGCGCGCTCGTCGCCGCGCCCACCGCGAGACCCTGCAGGATCCGCGCGACGATCAGCCACCCCACCCCCGGGGAGGCGATGAAGACCATCATGCTCGCCGCGAGCAACAGCAGGGCCGTCACGATCACGGGTCTGCGCCCGACGTGGTCGGACAGCGACCCCACCGTCACGAGCGCCGCGAGCAGTGCGAGCACGTAGACCGCGAACACCACCGTGAGCATCGCCGCGGAGAATCCCCACATCTGCTGGTAGACGGGGTACAGCGGTGACGGTGCCGACGACGACGCGGTGAGGGTGAACGCTCCCAGGCCGACCACGGCGAAACCGAACGAGCGGATGCGGCCGCGGGGCTGTACGGGAGCAGTCATCGAACCTCCATAAGGTGATCGGCGTGTTCCACGCGGGAAACGAACGGCGTGTCCCACGCGGACACGAACGATGCGCCCCCGCGCGAATCGGTGAACACCCCTTCACCAACATACTTCGCTCGGCGAAGTATTCCTCCGGCCGCCCACAGGGCGCTCGGACACTCAGAGGGAGGTCGCGTCCTCGACGTCCTCGTCCCGCCTGTCGCCGGGCGCCGCGAGCAGGGCGCGACCGGCCGCGAAGACCGTCGCGGCCGACGGCAACTCTCCGGGCACACCGCTGCGGAAGACCTCGACACGGCCCGACCCCGAGGCGGGTCGCCCGAGCGCATCGATCCGGCGCAGCGTCTGCCGTGCGACGGCCTCGGCGCTGTCGAACAGGCGCACTCCGGCCGGCAGGTGTTCGGTGATGGTGTCGGCGACCAGCGGGTAGTGGGTGCAGCCGAGAACCACACCCTGGACGTCCCGAGGGGTGCGCTCGGCCGCGGAGGCGACCGCTGCGGCGACGGCCACCCGATCACCCGCATCGATCGCGTCGGCAAGTCCGTGACACGCCACGCCGACGACCTCGGACCCGTTCGCGAACTGTTCGATCAGATTCGCCTGGTACCTGCTCGCGGTGGTCGCCGCGGTGGCCCAGATCGCCACCGAATCGCACGCGGCGGCCGCGGGCTTGACGGCGGGGACCGTGCCCACCACGGGCACCGACGGACCGAGATCGGCCCGGACGTGTTCGAGGGCGGTCACCGATGCGGTGTTGCACGGGAGCACGACCACCTCGGCGCCGCGATCGACGGCGCGACGGGCGGTGGTGACGACCCGGTCGATCACCCAGTCCGGAGACTTCGGGCCCCACGGGGCGCCGTCGGGATCCGTCGACAACATGAGGTCGAGCTCGGGACGCAACCGTCGCAGCCACGCGGACGTCGGCAAGAGCCCGAGACCCGAGTCGATGAGCGCAACGATCACCCTACGAATCTAGCGGGTCGCGCGCGGCCGGCCCGACGGCGGTCGGTGCGGCGCGCAGCACCACTCCCCTAGACCGCCGCGGTGAGCAGCTCGTCGATCGGGGCGCCCGCGGCGATCTTCGCGCGCGACTTCATGACCAGCGCGGGCAGGCCGCCGCCCACAGCGCCGACGAGCCTGCCGTCGCGCTCGTAGTACGCGAGGAACTTGCGGCCGTCGTCGCGTACGACGTGCACCGTGTCGTCGGCGGTGACCGCACCGAGGCCCTGGATCTTGATGTCGTACTGGTCGCTCCAGAAGTAGGGCACCTGCGCGGCCGCCCCGGCCTCGACACCCATGATGGTCTTCGCGAGGACGGATGCCTGCTCGCCGGCGTTCGTCCAATGCTCGATGCGCCTGCGCCCACCGGCCGGTACCTGCCAGGACGCGACGTCGCCGACCGCCCACACGTGCGGGGTGGAGGTGCGGCCCGTGCCGTCGCACACGACACCGTTCTCGACCTCGACACCCGATCCCTCGAGCCACTCGGTGGCCGGGGTCGAACCGATGCCCAGCACCACGAGGTCGACGTCGATCTCGCTGCCGTCGCCGAGGACGGCAGAGGTGACACGTTCGTCGCCGCGGATCTCCGACAATCCGACGCCGGCACGCACGTCGACACCCTCGGCGGTGTGCAGGCGGGTGACAAGAGCACCGACCTCGGCACCGAGCACCGACGCGAGCGGAGTGGGCTGCGGTTCGACCAGCACGACCTCGACCTCGCGCGCCCGCAGGCTCGCCGCGACCTCGCACCCGATGAAACCGGCGCCGACGACGAGGGCGCGGGCACCCGGAACGATCGCCTCGCGCAGCGCGCGGCTGTCCTCGAGCGACCGCAGGACGTGGACTCCGGCAAGATCCGGCAGACCGGGGATGCGGCGGGGCCGCAGACCCGTGGCGACGACGAGTTCGTCGTAGCCGAGTTCGGTGCCGTCGCTGAGCGTGAGGGTGCGCGACGCGGTGTCGACAGAGCGGGCCGCGGCACCGAGCATCAGTTCGATGCGGTTCTCACCGAAGAACTCGCTCGGCCGGAGGGTCGTGTCGTCGCGATCGCCTCGCAGGACCTCCTTCGACAGGGGCGGGCGGTCGTAGGGCAGGTGCGTCTCGTCGCCGACGAGCACGAGTTCGCCCTCGTATCCGGCGCGGCGCAGCTCCTCGGCGGTACGTACCGCCGCCAGGCCGGCGCCCACGACGACGACGCGCTCCGGCGTACTCTCGGTCTCCCGCTCGTTCGACACCCTCGGCCCATCCTTCGCTTCGTCTGTGACACGCATGCGCGTGCCGCGCGGTAGTGATGCATCCCACCCTGCGTCCCACGTTCTTACCAAACGGCGACGGCGGGCGACAGACCTACGTCGGCCGTTAGAGTTCGAGGCACCGTGAGGACAATGGGATCCAGCACAGGATCGAGCACGGACCACGACCGGTACACCTACCTGGGAGCCCTCATGACCAGCGACAGCGGCGCAGGTATCAGCCGCATACAGTTCGGCGCCGGAACCTCCACCGGACCCGCCGACCCGCAGGGCCGCACGATCATCGCGGACGCGGTGGTGGCCAAGATCGCGGGGCTCGCGACCCGCGAGATCAGCGGCGTCATCGAGGTGGGCGCCGGCACCGCCCGCGTCGTGGGCGCACTGCGCGACCGCATCCCCGGTGCGCGCATCAACCACGGACAGGGTGTCGCCGTCGAGGTCGGTGAGCGTCAGGCCGCGATCGACATCGGCATCGTCGCCGAATACGGCGTTGCGCTGCACGAACTCGCCGTCGCCATCCGGCACAACGTCATCGCCGCGGTCGAGCGCATGACGGGACTCGAGGTCACCGAGGTCAACATCACGGTCTTCGACGTCATGCTCCACGAAGAGGCAGCGGCCCTCACCGACGACGCCAAACCCCGCGTGCAGTGAACCCCGGATCCGCGGCGCAGGCGAGCGCGGCCGACCTGGTCGCGGACGCCGCGCTGTCCGTGCCCGGCGTCGTGGGTCTGCACCGCGGCGCATTCGGGGAGGTCGCCACTTATCTGCCCGGGCGACGGGTCGAAGGTGTGCGGCTGACCGATCAGCTGTGCGCGGTGCATATCGTCGTGCGGATCCCCGCCGATCTCCCGGCCGTCGCCGACGCCGTCCGCGTCCGGGTGTCCCCGCTGGTGGACGTGCCCGTCCAGGTGACGATCGAAGACGTCCACGCCGGTGAACGAGAAGGAGCCCCATCGTGAACCACACACCCGTCAGCAACACCGTCGTCGGACTCCTCGCGGGGCTGCTCCTGGCCCTCGCCGGCATCATCGGCGGGTTCAGCGGTCTGCTGTTCGCCGTGCTGCTCGGCGCGCTCGGTGCCGCGATCGGCGCCCATCGTGACGGCCACCTCGACCTCGGCGCCCTGCTGAGGAGTCGGGGCCGTGGCTGATCCCACCGCGTCCGACGTCGGGACATCCGACGACACCGGGACCGGGGTCGTTCCCCCGGGCGAACGCGGCAGCCTCGTCGTCAAGGACCGTGCGATCGAACGCATCGCCGCGGCCGCCGCACTCGGCGTTCCCGGTGTGGTGCGGCACAGCGGAGGTGGCATCCTGCGTCTCACCGGCCGCGACCTGCCCCGGGCCGACGTCACCACCGGCGCGAAGGCCGTCGCGGTGAATCTCTACATCGCCGCCGAATGGCCGTACGACGCGGCGATGCTCACCCGCCGGGTCCACGACGCGGTCGAACGCCAGCTGCACGACCTGACGGGCATGCGCATCAGCGAACTCAACGTGCTCATCGTCGCGACCGCGCTCGTCGAGGACGGCGAGACCGACGAGGCGCAGCCACCCGTCGAGTACCTGGAATCCGACATCGTCGCGGCGCGGACCACTCCGCATCCCGACATCCCCACCGTCGCTCCCCTGCCACCGCTGGCGCCGCCCGCGGCCGCACCCGCCGCCGCGATCGTGGCGATCGCGGCGCTCGCCCTGTCGTTCGTCGCCGCCCGGGAACTGCTCATCGTCAACGGGACGTACGGCGGTGCCCCGTGGCTGCGCAACTCCTTCGAGTGGTTCGGCCGCCTGCACTGGCACACCTGGCTCGCACCCGTCGCGGGCGTCTGCCTCGTCCTCGGGATCGTCCTGATCGTCGTCGCCCTCAAACCCCGCCGCCGGACGCATGTGCCGCTGCAGGTCGCGGGGCCGGTGCCCACGGTGTGGATGCGGCGCACGGACGTCGCACGCATGTGCAGCGCCCACGCGTCCGCGCTCACCGGTGTGCGCACGGCCCGCACGGTCGTCGACCGTCGCCGTGCCGTGGTGCGCATCTCGATCGAGGACGGGACACCGGTCGACGAGATCACCGCGTCCGTGCGCGGCACGGTCGCTCCGAACCTCGCGGCGCTCGCCGACCCCGTCGAACTCGTGGTGGAGGTGGCTCGGTGAAACTCCGTACCGTGCTGGCGAATCGGCTCGTCACCTTCCTGGCGGGCCTCGCCCTCGCCGGCGCCGGCGCGTTCGCCCTCGCGTGGGTGTGGCAGGTTCCCCTGGCCCGAGAGCAACTCTCGCGTCTCGACCGTCCCCGCGTGACGGACGTCCCGGACCAGTCGTGGTGGACACCGGCCCTGTGGTCGGTCTTCGCGGGCGGACTCGTGCTCGGCATCGCGTTGCTCGCCGTCAACCTGTCGCGCCGGCGCACGTCGACCGTGCAACTCTATGACCAGGTCACCGACGCCACCCTCGGTGTCGAACTCGGTCCCGTCGCCGACGGTGTGGCAGCGGAACTCGCCGCCCTGCCCGGTGTGCGGGCCGTGCGCGGGCGCGCGGTCGTCGAACGCAACCTGCCGACGCTCTCGGTGGTGGTGCACGCCGACCCGACCATCGACGTCACCGAACTGACGGAAGCCGCCGAGGATGCCGCTCAGCGGGTCGCGCGGGCTCTCGGTGGGGCGCACGTGGCGACGCAGGTCCTGGTGCATCTCGACCCGGCTGTGGACGTCCACTGACTCCCTGCGGCCCGGGGCCGCTCAGCTTCGGGCCGCGTCCACGAGGTCGTGCTCGACGCGGTAGTCCACGCGCATTCGGTCCATCGCCACGTCGCGTACCTTGTATGCCCGCTGCGTGGTGCGTTCGAGATCCGGGTAGCGGAGTTCCTGGACGCGGTTGACGAGCGCGAGCAGCGGCCCGACGCGTCCGAGGACGTACTTGAGCGGGCTGTCGGGGATGTGCAGGGCGTCGGCGTCGGCGTCGCCGATGAACACCCGCTGCAGCGAGTGCATCACCGTGCGGGCGACCGTCGTCCGGATCGGCGCGGTGCCCGGCAGCAGGTTCGCCAGCTCCGGGACGAGATATTGCTCGGTCAACGCGGTGACGAACTCCCGGTCCTCGTCGCTGGGGCCGGGCGAGGTGAGCCGGTAGAGGTCCTCGACCGCGATGTGGTCGCGTTCGGTGCGCAGGCCCAGTTCCTCGCCCATCCCGATCACGTGCCCGACATATCGCCACAGGTGGTAGATGTCGTCGAGTTCGCGATCGGTGAAGCGCACCCCGAGGATCTGCATCGCCTCGACCGCGATGTGCCCGAACTCGGCCATCGTCAGCGCCATGTACGACTGCGGGATCGGCACTCCCCAGGCGTCCTCGTCCCACACTCCGCTCGCGAGGATGCCCTTGCGCACGTGGGCGTGGATCAGGCGCACCCGCACCGTGAACGCGAATCCGCCTCCGTCTCGGCGCATTCCACCGCGAGTGAGGACGTGCCGTAACCACTCCCCGACCTCGACCGACCGCACGGCCGGCTGACTCACATAGCGGCCCGTGAGCGCGAGAGGCTTTCCGGCGATGAAGTTTCCGGCACCGCGCAGCAGCGACGCGGCACCGAGCACCATGCCGAGGATCGGGGTGTGCCGCACGAGCGCGTCGGCGGCGTTGTCGATGCGGTCGTGGTCGACCCAGCCGGGTTCGTCGTCGAGGAAGGCGAACAGCTCTCGCAGGGATTCGGGTGCGTCGGGGACCGCGTCGACACCGTCGGCGAGTGCGACGCGCACGGCGTCGGTCGCGGAGGTCGGACCGAAGTCGTCGTTCACCACGGCGTCGGCCGGCGGGTCGGCCTGCCACATGCCGTCGAGCCAGCGCTCGCCGAGATCTGCGTATCGGCGCACCGCAAGGTCGGCGTTGACGAGATCACGTGGGATACGTCGCTCCATGCATCCATGGAAACACGAGGAATCCTCACTTACTATTCACTTTTCATGAGCTCCCCGAGAAGCAACAGAACCGCAGGCAGAACCCCTCGGAAGCGTCCTGTGCAACAGCGGAGTCACGACACTCGCAAGTTGCTCCTCACCTCTGCGTACGAGTTGCTCGAGCGCAGCCCCACCGCGCGGATCAGCACCACAGCACTCGCCGAGCACGCCCACGTGAGCATCGGGACGGTCTACCGGTACTTCCCCGACGTCGACGCCGTGCTCGACGAACTCCGCATGACCGCCGTCCACGCGATCACCACCTCGCTGTCCACCGCCATCGGGCGGGCGATGGACCAGGAGCCGGAGGAGGCCATGGTGACGGTCGTGGAGAGTCTCACCGCCGCGTTCGAGAAACACGCCGCGGTGCTCCGGGTGTCGTACACCTCGGAGGAGCTCGAGTTCGGGCTCGCGTGGGCCGAGGTCGAAGGTCCGCTGCGGCCGCTGGGACGCATCATTCCGGCGCGGCTGCGACCGGATCTCGACGACGCAGCACTCGACGATCTCGTGTTCATCGTGATGGGAGCGACGGCGAGCCTGTGCTCGCGGATCGCCCTCCTGCGGCCCCGGAGATCCGATCGGACGCGGATGATCGCGGTGACGGCGCGGATGCTTCTCGCCGCGATCGAGAGCGCTTGACGCACGGCCGGAAAACAGACTCGACGTCCTGTCGAACGGCACATACTGATAACCGTCGTCTTCACACCGTCGTCTCGACCGGGGAGAGTGCCGTGCGTCGACTACCGATCGTGTTGTCCGCCGTGATCCTCACCGTCGTGGCCGCCTGCGGCAACGACACCTCGGGCGAATCACCGCCCGCCGCAACGTCCGAAGCGACAACCTCCGGTGCGACCGCCACCGGCACGGCGCCCGCCGACGAATTCCAGGACGTGCTCGACCGCGTCCGCGAGGAGGTGGGCTTCCCGGGAGTCGTTGCGCGCGTGGTCACCCCGGAATACGAGTGGACCGGTTCGTCCGGCACGATCGGTGCGGGTCGATCGGAGGAGCCCGGCCCCGACGACCACACCCGCATCGGCAGCATCACGAAGACGATGACCATCACCGCTCTGCTGCAACTGGCGGAGGACGACCGCCTGTCGCTGGAGGATCCGATCGGCCGCTACGTACCGGGCCTGCCGAACGGCGACGTCGCCACTCTGGGGCAGCTGGCCTCGATGGTGAGCGGTATCCCCAGCTACACCTTCGACGAGGAGTTCCAGCAGCAACTCTTCGACGATCCGGAGGCACCGTGGACCCCGGACGAACTCCTCGACTACGTACGAGGTGACGCACCGAACTTCGCTCCCGGGGAGCGGTTCGAGTACTCCAACACCAACACGATCGCGCTCGGGCTGGTCGTCGAGCATGTTTCCGGGCAGAGCCTGCACGAGTACTTCCGGGCGAATGTCTTCGAGCCCCTGGGCATGGCCGACACCGTCATGCCCACCGACGCGGCCATCGCGTCACCGCACCTGTACGGGATCACCGAACAGGGACAGCCGGACGGGCAGACGGCCGATGCGACCGGATGGAACCCGTCGTGGGGATGGTCGGCCGGCGCGGTGATCTCCACCGTCGACGATCTCGAACTGTGGGGCACGGCCCTCGGGACGGGCGAGGGCGTCCTTTCCTCCGAGATGCAGCAGCTCCGCCTCGATTCGTTCCTGTTCGACGTCCCCGGTGCGACCGACACCCGCGCCTACGGCCTCGGGCTCGGTATCGAGAACGGCTGGCTCGGCCACACGGGCGAGCTCCCCGGTTTCAACACCTACGTGGGATACCTGCCCGAACGCCGGGCCGTGGTCGTCGCCGCGGTGAACAGCGACATCCTGACGGCCGACGGGGAGGAACCGGTGACCCCCGTGGCGAACCAGCTGAAGGAGATCGTCGGCTGATCGCCTGTGACCCGAAACGCCGAACGGCGTCCACGCCGGAGCAGAAACGCCGAACGGCGCCCACCCCGGAGGGTGGACGCCGTTCGAGCGTCAGTGAGGACTAGCTCACTTGATGATCTTCGTGACGCGACCGGCGCCGACGGTGCGGCCACCCTCGCGGATCGCGAAGCGGAGGCCCTCGTCCATGGCGACCGGCTGGATCAGCTTGACGGACATCTCGGTGTTGTCACCGGGCATGACCATCTCGGTGCCCTCGGGGAGGGTAACAACGCCCGTCACGTCCGTGGTACGGAAGTAGAACTGCGGACGGTAGTTGTTGAAGAACGGCGTGTGGCGGCCGCCCTCCTCCTTGTTGAGGATGTAGGCCTGGCCCTCGAACTCCGTGTGGGGAGTCGTGGTGCCCGGCTTGACGACGACCTGGCCGCGCTCGACGTCCTCGCGCTTGATGCCGCGGACGAGGAGACCGACGTTGTCGCCGGCCTGGCCCTGGTCGAGCAGCTTGCGGAACATCTCGATGCCGGTGACCGTGGTCTTGGTCGACTCGGGGCGAATGCCGACGATCTCGACCTCTTCGTTGACGTTGATCACGCCACGCTCGATACGGCCGGTGACGACGGTGCCACGACCCGTGATGGTGAAGACGTCCTCGACGGGCATGAGGAACGGCTTGTCGGTCTCACGGACCGGGTCCGGGATGGAGTCGTCGACGGCCTGCATGAGGTCGACGATCGACTGGACCCACTTCTCGTCACCCTCGAGAGCCTTGAGAGCGGAGATCGGGACGACCGGAGCGTTCTCGTCGAACTCCTGCGAAGCGAGGAGCTCGCGCACCTCCATCTCGACGAGCTCGAGGATTTCCTCGTCGTCGACCATGTCGGCCTTGTTCAGGGCGACGAGGATGTAGGGAACGCCGACCTGGCGGGCGAGCAGCACGTGCTCACGCGTCTGGGGCATCGGGCCGTCGGTGGCGGCCACGACCAGGATCGCGCCGTCCATCTGGGCGGCACCGGTGATCATGTTCTTGATGTAGTCCGCGTGACCCGGGGCGTCGACGTGCGCGTAGTGGCGCTTGTCGGTCTGGTACTCGACGTGGGAGATGTTGATCGTGATACCACGAGCCTTCTCCTCAGGTGCCTTGTCGATCTGATCGAAAGCGAAGCTCTCGTTCAGGTCGGGGAACTTGTCGGCAAGCACCTTGGTGATCGCAGCCGTGGTGGTGGTCTTGCCGTGGTCGACGTGACCGATGGTGCCGATGTTCACGTGCGGCTTGGTCCGCTCGAACTTCGCCTTCGCCACTGGATGTCCTCCTGGACTGTTGTTGCTTGCTGTATGCAGCAGTGCGGTTTGTATTACTTGGTCGTGCAGGTGACCGAGGGATAACCCGGAGGCTACTCGCCGGTCGCCTTGGCGATGATTTCCTTCGCGACGTTCGAGGGAACCTCTGCGTAGGAATCGAACACCATGGAGAAGTTCGCACGACCCTGGGTCTTCGACCGCAGATCGCCGATGTAACCGAACATCTCCGAGAGCGGAACCAGCGCCTTCACGACACGGGCACCACTGCGTTCCTCCATGGCCTGGATCTGGCCACGGCGGGAGTTCAGGTCGCCGATCACTTCACCCATGTAGTCCTCGGGCGTGGTGACCTCGACCGCCATGAGGGGCTCGAGGATCACCGGGGCGGCCTTGCGGGCCGCTTCCTTCAGTGCCTGCGAACCGGCGATCTTGAACGCCATTTCGGACGAGTCGACGTCGTGGTACGCACCGTCGATGAGGGTGACCTTCAGGTTCACCAGCGGGTAGCCGGCGAGCACGCCGTACTGCATGGCGTCCTGAGCACCCGCGTCGACCGACGGGATGTACTCGCGGGGGATGCGACCGCCGGTGACCTTGTTCTCGAACTCGTAGGTCGCGCCGTCCTCGCCGACGAACGGCGAGAGGCCGATGATGACCTTTGCGAACTGGCCCGAGCCACCGGTCTGCTTCTTGTGCGTGAACTCGAGCTTCTCGACCGGCTTGGTGATCGTCTCGCGGTACGCGACCTGCGGCTTGCCGACGTTGGCCTCGACCTTGAACTCGCGCTTCATGCGGTCGACGAGGATGTCGAGGTGGAGCTCGCCCATACCGCCGATGACGGTCTGGCCGGTCTCGTCGTCGAGCTCGACCGAGAAGGTCGGGTCCTCTTCGGCGAGCTTCTGGATGGCCGTCGACAGCTTCTCCTGGTCGGCCTTCGACTTCGGCTCGATGGAGACCTGGATGACCGGGTCCGGGAAGGTCATCGACTCGAGGACGATCGGGGCGTCCTGCGCGCACAGGGTGTCGCCGGTCGTGGTGTCCTTCAGGCCGATCATCGCGTAGATGTGGCCCGCGACCGCCTCGTCGACCGGGTTCTCCTTGTTGGCGTGCATCTGGAACAGCTTGCCGACGCGCTCCTTCTTGCCCTTGGTCGAGTTGAGCACCTGGGTGCCCGAGTCGATCCGGCCGGAGTACACGCGGACGAAGGTCAGCTTGCCGAAGAAGGGGTGCGCAGCGATCTTGAAGGCGAGAGCCGAGAAGGGCTCCTCCTTCGAGGGCTTACGACGCAGTTCCTCTTCTTCGTTACCGACCTGATGGCCGATGACGTCGCCGATGTCGAGCGGGTTCGGCAGGTAGTCGATGACCGCATCGAGCATGGGCTGGATGCCCTTGTTCTTGAAGGCGGAGCCGCACAGCACCGGGTAGAGCTCGGAGTTGACGGTCATCTTGCGGATGGCCGCCTTGATCTCGGCGACGGTGAGTTCCTCGCCGCCGAAGTACTTCTCCATGAGCTCTTCGTCGGACTCGGCGACCGTCTCGAGCAGCTTCTCGCGGTACTCGGCAGCCTTGTCGGCGAGGTCGGCCGGGATCTCCTCGACGGTGGCCTCGGTGCCGATGTCGGTGGTGCCACGCCAGGTGAGCGCCTTCATCTCGACGAGGTCGACGACGCCGTCGAAGGCATCCTCGGCACCGATGGGGAGCTGGAGGACCAGCGGCTTCGCGCCCAGGCGATCGATGATCGTCTGCACGGTGAAGTAGAAGTCCGCGCCCATCTTGTCCATCTTGTTGACGAAGCAGATGCGCGGAACGTCGTACTTGGCAGCCTGGCGCCAGACCTGCTCGGACTGGGGCTCGACGCCCTCCTTGCCGTCGAACACGGCGACTGCGCCGTCGAGGACGCGCAGCGACCGCTCGACCTCGACCGTGAAGTCGACGTGGCCGGGGGTGTCGATGATGTTGATCTGGTTCTTGTTCCAGAAGCAGGTCACAGCAGCGGAGGTGATGGTGATACCACGCTCCTTCTCCTGCTCCATCCAGTCGGTGGTCGAGGCACCGTCGTGCGTCTCACCGATCTTGTAGTTGACACCGGTGTAGAAGAGGATGCGCTCGGTGGTGGTGGTCTTGCCGGCATCGATGTGCGCCATGATGCCGATGTTGCGGACCTTGTTCAGGTCGGTCAGCACTTCCTGTGCCACAGGTAACCCCGCTCGTAGCTCGTGTCGGTCCTTGGGTGCGGACCACATGTTCTTGTGTTGTCAGCCGGCCTTTACGGGACCGACACAGTTGTGCGAGCAGCCGACCGGGAGGTCCGTGATGACGGCATCTCCCGGTCGGCGACGACTCACCAGCGGTAGTGCGCGAACGCCTTGTTGGCTTCAGCCATCTTGTGCGTGTCCTCGCGGCGCTTCACGGAGGCGCCGAGGCCGTTGCTCGCGTCGAGGAGCTCGTTGGCGAGCCGCTCGACCATGGTCTTCTCGCGACGCTGACGCGAGAACGTCACCAGCCAGCGCAGTGCGAGGGTGGTGGAACGACCGGGGCGAACCTCGACCGGCACCTGGTAGGTGGCACCACCGACGCGACGGCTGCGGACCTCGAGGGCGGGCTTGACGTTGTCGAGCGCGCGCTTGAGGGTGACGACCGGATCGGTACCGGTCTTCTCGCGAGCCTGCTCGAGCGCCTGGTACACGATGCGCTCGGCGGTGGACTTCTTGCCGTCCAGCAGGATCTTGTTGACCAGCTGGGTGACCAGCGGCGAACCGTAGACCGGATCGGCGATCAGCGGACGCTTGGGAGCGGGACCCTTACGTGGCATCAGCCCTTCTCCTTCTTCGCTCCGTAGCGGCTGCGGGCCTGCTTGCGGTTCTTGACACCCTGGGTGTCGAGCGAGCCGCGGATGATCTTGTAGCGCACACCCGGGAGGTCCTTCACACGACCGCCACGCACGAGCACCATCGAGTGCTCCTGGAGGTTGTGGCCCTCACCGGGGATGTAGGCGGTGACCTCGACCTGGGAGGTCAGGCGCACACGGGCGACCTTACGGAGAGCCGAGTTCGGCTTCTTCGGGGTGGTGGTGTACACGCGAGTGCATACACCGCGACGCTGGGGGCTGCCCTTGAGCGCCGCGCTCTTGACCTTGGCGGCCTTGTCGCGGCGGCCCTTGCGGACCAGCTGATTGATGGTTGGCATTAACCGGCTTTCTTCGTTGTCTGAAGCTGCTCACTTCGAGCAACCTCGGCTGTTCTGAAATTAGGGATCCATCGGTTGGGGCAAGAAAGCTGCTGCCCCGCACTCGCCCCTCGTGTGCACACGAGGTCGGGTGTGTCGCGTACCCCCACACAGGCAGCCGGGGGCTCGCTCCTGCAGATATCCACAGACCGCGCGCACGGCACTACCTCGCATAGGCACACAGACCGGCCCGGGCATGCCGGACACGACCCACAACGATACCCGGCGTGCGCGCATGAGGTCAAAGTGAGGAGCGCGCACCCTCCCGAGGATCCGCACACACCGTCAACTGCTGAGGTTCAGTGTGAGCCGGGCCAACGTAGCAGCAGCTTCACACGGGTCCGCTCCCCCGGAGGTGTACTGCACCCACCAGCCGAAGATGCCGGTCGTCGACGCCCCGGAACTGACCCCGCACGACAGCGGATCGCCGGGTCGACGCATCTGCAGTGCCCGCCGGCCCTCGATGGTCGTGTTCTCGATCTCGTAACCGAGTCCCTCGGCGGCGGCGCGTTCGTGGTCGAGGGAACCGGTCTCGAACCAGTTGAAGGTGACCTTCACTACTCCCGTGGGTCCCTCACCGTCCCAGCGGCAGATCGCACCGAAGAATCCGCGATAGACGTAGTCCGCGCCCACGGCCTCGGCGATCTTCTCGTCGGCGACGGCATCGCACTCGGTGAGCAGCCGGGTGAACTCGGCGCCCGTGCCGCCGCCGATCCCCTCCGGGACGGCCCGCCCCTCGATGGTGCGGGTACATCCGGTGAGCAGAGCACCCGTCGTGAGGACGGTCGCGAATGCGGCGCACCAGCGGCGGGCGTTCACTTCTGCACCCTTTCCACACTCGTGGTGGCCAGGCCGCGAGCGACGACGCAGGCGTCGGCGACGGGCGTGAGGTTCGAGTACGAGACCGACCAGTGGACGAAGTCGCCGCCGAACTCCACGCCGATCTCGCACAGCGTCGTCTGCCCCAGGTCGTTCTGATAGGACCCCATGAAACCGGACCGTCCCCCGATCTCGACGTCGGCAGCGGGCCGGCCGATGAGATCGGAGCCGGCGCGTTCGCGGCCGATGGGACTTCCCCGGTACCACGAGAAGCTCACGCTCGGGCCGCCGACGTAGATCTCCCACTCGCAGCCCACCGAGTTGCGCGTCACCGTCGTGAAACTGCCGAGACCGAAGGCCGCCGCCACCTCGTCGTCGGACATCGCGCCGCACTCGTCGAACAGCGGGCCGGGGTCGGTGACGGACGCGGTCGGCGAGGTCTCGACCTGTCCGGCGTCGTCGGAGTTCCCGCACGCCGCCGCACCGAGACCCATGAGACCGGCCGTCGCCACGGCAGCCGCCGTCCTTCCGATGCGCGGGAGAGGCATGGCGGGAAGACTACCGAGCCGGGCCCGCCTGTGTGCGACGACCCGAGGACTCCCGGAGCACCTCGTCGAGCTGCGCGGCCCAGTGCCGGACGATCTCCCGCCGGCGGGCCGAGTCGTCCGTCAGCACGTCGGCCAGGCCGAGTCCGCGTGCGAGATCCAGGGTCGCCTGCACCGTCCGGTGCACGACCGGGTCGGTGTCGTCGGCACCGAGCTGCTCGACGGCCACGGCGTGCGAGACACGCCCGAACTTCTCCTCGAGCGGCAGGAGCATCTCGCGCAGAGCCGGATCGGCCGCCGCGGCCGTCCACACCTGCAGGGCGGCCTTGAACATGTTGCCGGTGCACTGGTCGACGATGCGCTCGACCACCGCCTCCGTGCGGCCGACGCCCTCGGGCACGTCGAACGGCTCGGTGCGGACCCGTTCGATGCGACTGTCGAACATGAACTCGAGGGATGCGGTGATGAGATCCTCCCGGGTCGGGAAGTGATGCTGGGTGGCCCCGCGCGACACTCCTGCCCGCTCGGCGACCACACTCACTGTGGTTGCGGCCCAACCGGATTCGACGAGACAGTCGATCGTCGCCTCGAGCAGTCGCCGCCGCGTGGCGCGGCTGCGGTCCTGCTTCGGTTCTCGCGCCATCGGGACTCCTGTTCCTGCCTGTCCTGTCACGACCCCCTGGTCACGACCGTTCCGTCACGACTGATCTTCCGCCGTGCGGGTATTCGTGCGACCCCGAGACCGTACGCAAAGCTCATCATCCGTACACTCGTATAACAGGTCGGGGTGAAAGGGGGAGCACCACGTGGCGACCATCGTCAGGCGCGAGGACTACTTCGACGCCGCGCTGGCCATCCTGGCCACCAACGACCATGCCGGACTCAAGCAGGCACGGTTGTGCAGTCACCTCGAGGTGACGACCGGCTCGTTCTACAACTATTTCGAGAGCTGGGCGCAGTTCAAGACCGAATTCCTCCAGCACTGGCTCGAGAGCCAGACGCTCCAGCTCGCCGCCGCGGCGCGCCTCGAGGGTTCGATGACCCGGCGGCTCCGGTTGCTCATCGAATTCGCGTGCAGCCTCCCCCACTCCGCCGAGTCCGCGATCCGCGGTTGGTCTCACAGCGACTCCGGCGTCCACGAGGTGCAGAGCAAGGTCGACGACCTGCGGTACGCGGTGGTGGCCGAAGCGGTGGCCCGGTACCTCGGTTCGAGGGAACAGGCCGAGCGGTTCGCCCGACTGGCCCTGTACACGCTCGTGGGCTACCAGCAGACCGTGCCGCTGCAGGACGTGAGCTCGTTGCGGTGGTCCCTCGCCTATCTGCTGGGCACGCTGCTTCCGGCGGAGGAAGCCAAGGGCCTCTTCCCGCCGGATTCCTTCCCGGCGAACATCGGAACCTCCGGGTCCGAGGTATCGAACCCGGAGGTGTCCGACTCGGAAGCATCGAACACCGAAGCGTCGGCCTAATACGACTTCGGCAGGCCCAGCGAGTGTTGGGCCACGAAGTTGAGGATCATCTCCCGGCTGACCGGCGCCACGCGTGCGATGCGCGCGGCGCCGAGCATCGCCGCGAGGCCGTACTCCCGGGTGAGACCGGCACCGCCGTGGGTCTGGATCGCCTGGTCCAGCGAGGCGATCGCGGCCTCACCCGCGGCGTACTTGGCCATGTTCGCGGCCTCGGCGGCCCCGAAGTCGTCGCCGCTGTCGTAGAGGACGGCGGCCTTCTGCATCATGAGCTTGGCGAGTTCGAGCTCGATCTTGCGCTGCGCCAGCGGGTGCGCGATGCCCTGGTGCGCACCGATGGGCTGTTTCCAGACGGTCCGCTCGTTGGCGTAGCGCACCGCGGCGTCGAGGGCGTACCGGCCCATACCCACCGCCATCGCCGCGCCCATGATCCGCTCGGGGTTCAGTCCGGCGAACAGCTGCATGAGCGCGGCCTCCGGCTCACCGACGAGTGCGTCGGCGGGAAGCCGGACGTCGTCGAAGAACAGGGAGAACTGGTAGTCCGGCTCGAGGATGTCCATCTCCATGGGCGTCTTCGTGAAGCCCGGAGCGTCGGTCGGCACGATGAACAGGGCCGGACGGAGCTTGCCGGTCTTCGCGTCCTCGGTGCGGGAGACGACGAGCACGGCGTCTGCCTGGTCGACACCGGAGATGTACACCTTGCTGCCGGAGAGGATCCAGTCGTCACCGTCACGGCGTGCGATGGTGGTGATGTTGTGCGAGTTGGATCCGGCGTCGGCCTCGGTAATGCCGAAGGCCATGATGCGGGAGCCGTCGGCGAGCCCGGGCAGCCATTCCTGCTTCTGGGCGTCGGTGCCGTACTTGGAGATGATCGTGCCGCAGATGGCCGGCGAGACCACGACGAGCAGCAGCCCGGCGCCCTTCGCGGAGAGTTCCTCCTGCACCAGCGCGAGTTCGTAGATGCCGGCGCCCCCGCCTCCGTATTGCTCCGGAAGGTTCACGCCGAGGAAGCCGAGCTTGGCCGCCTCCGCCCACAATTCGGTGAGCGGCTCGTGCGCGCGCGACTTGGGAAGTACGTAGTCGACGTAGTTGTAGCGCTCGGCCAGAGCCGCTACCGCAGCGCGCAGTTCCTTCTGTTCTTCGGTCTCGATGATGCTCACGAGGATGCCTTCCGGGTCGGGTGAGAGGACGCGCGGCCGTGGACGGTCGCGTGAAGGATCAGGTGGGTCGGACGCCGTAACCCAGCCGCTTGGCGGCGAGTTCGGTGAGGATTTCGGTGGTGCCACCGCCGATGCCGAGGATGCGCATGTCGCGGTACTGCCGTTCGACCTCGGATTCGGCCATGTACCCGAGGCCGCCGAACAACTGGACCGCTTGGTTGGCGACCCACTCGCCGGCCTCGACCGCGGTGTTCTTCGCGAAACACACCTCGGCGATCAGGTCGGTCTCCCCCGCCACGGCGCGTTCGGTGACGTGCCTGGTGTAGACGCGCGCGACGTCGATGCGACGCGCCATCTCGGACAGCGTGCGCTGCACGGCCTGGCGGGTGATCAGTGGCCGGCCGAAGGTCTCGCGGTCGCGGCACCACGCGACCGTCAGGTCCAGGCACCGCTGCGCACCCGAATAGGCCTGGGCGGCGAGGGCGATCCGCTCGGAGACGAAACCCTGTGCGATCTGCCAGAATCCGGTGTTCTCCGTGCCGACGAGGTTGGTGACCGGTACGCGGACGTCGGCGAAGGACAACTCGGCGGTGTCCGACGCGCGCCAGCCCATCTTGTCGAGCTTGCGGGAGACGGTGAAACCCGGTGTGCCCTTCTCGATCACGAGCAGCGAGACTCCCCCGGCGCCGGGACCTCCGGTGCGGACCGCGGTGACCACGAAGTCGGCGCGGCATCCCGAGGTGATGTAGGTCTTCGCGCCGTTGACGACGTAGTGGTCGCCGTCGCGCACCGCAGTGGTGGTCAGATGGCCGACGTCCGATCCGCCGCCCGGTTCGGTGATCGCGAGGGACCCGACGAGTTCGCCTGCGAGAGTGGGCCGTACCCACCGGTCGATCTGATCGGGATCACCGGCCGCGATGAGGTGCGGCAGCGCGATGCCGCACGTGAACAGCGACGCGAACGCACCGCCCGAGGCACCCGCCTCGTGGAACGCCTCGCACACGGTGAGCGTGTCGGCACCGTCACCGCCGGAACCACCGACCTCCTCGGGGAATCCCGCGCCGAGCAGGCCGATCTTCGCGGCCTCGACGTGCAGTTCGCGGGGCAGTTCGCCGGCGCGCTCCCAGTCGTCGAGGCGGGGCAGGATCTCGCGCTTCACGAAACCGGTGACGGTCTCGCGCAGAGCGAGACGCTCGGGGGTGGTCCACATGCTCACGATGTCTCCGATGGTGTTCGGGCCGAAGAATTCTCGGCCGGAGGTGTCTCGACTGCGGGGCGGGTGGTCTCAGGAGGCGGGCTCGCCGGGCTCGCGCCCGGCGCCGGGGGCACCGGCGAAGGCCTGCGCGAGGCCGAGCCATTCCTCCGCGTCCGGGCCGTCGGTGACGAGGGCGGTGTCGTCGCGGTGGATGCGCTGGGTGACGAGCAGGCAGAAGTCGAGGGCCGGGCCGGTGACCGACTGCGCCGCGTCCTCCGGACCCCATTCCCAGCTGTCCCCGCCGGGGGCGGTGAGCACCACACGGAACGGCTCGGCCGGAGGCTTCCGGTCGCGGATGACGTACGCGAAGTCGCGCGTCCGCACACCCAGGTGCGCGACGTTCTTCAGGCGCGCGGTGGGCGTGCGGGTGACGCCGAGGGCGTCTGCGACGTCTCCCCCGTGCGCCCAGGTCTCCATGAGCCGGGCGGTTGCCATCGACGCCGGGGACATCGGCGGCCCGAACCACAGGATCTTCGTACCGCGCGGGAGCTCGGCGAGCGCGTCGGCGAGTTCGCGTCGGGTGTCGCGCCAGTCGGCGAGCAACTCCGCGGGCGGTCGCCCCGCCTGTTCCTCGGCACCGACGTCGACGAATCCCAGCGGGTCGCCGAATGCCGCTTCGACCATCTTCACGAAGGCATCCGAGTCGCGCACGGCGGTGAGCGCCGCCCGGTCGGTCCACAGCAGGTGACCGATCTGGTGAGCGATGGTCCAGCCCTCCGCCGGGGTAGGCAGTGCCCAACTCTCGTCGGGCAGGGTCGCGACGAGAGCGTCGAGATCGTCGCCCTCCGCGCGGAGATCGTCGAGCACGGCGTGCAGATCGGACATGCGGCAAGCGTCACACGTCACAGCCCCAAAATCAAGCACTCGTGATTGTTTTTTGCGGCAGGCGTCGTCCGGACCTGTCGGACAGACTGACGGGATGGCCGACGATTCCCGCACGCACACCGTCGGGCCTGTCGTCGCGGTCCTCACCGCGGTGCTGTCGATGCAGTTCGGGGCGGCCTTCGCCGCGACCCTGTTCGACCGGGCGGGCGCCCTCGGCACGGTGACCCTGCGCCTGCTGTTCGCGGCCGTGATCCTCTGCGCGTTCACCCGGCCCCGGCCGCGGACGTGGACACCGGCACAATGGCGGGCGGTGGTGACACTGGGCGCGAGTCTCGCGCTGATGAACACGGCGTTCTACGGGGCGTTGACGCGACTGCCGCTCGCCGCGACCGTCACCATCGAGTTCCTCGGCCCTCTCGGGCTGGCCGCGATCCTGTCCCGACGTGTGCGCGACGCTCTGTGGGTGGTGCTCGCGCTGGGCGGGGTGGTCCTGCTCGGCGTCGGCGACGGTGCCGGGTTGTCCACCGGTCTCGATCCGCTCGGAGTCACCTTCGCGCTGGTCGCCGCATCGGGGTGGGCCTGGTACATCGTCGCCGGCTCACGTATGGCGACGACCATGCCCGGGTCTGCAGGGCTGGCCGGGGCCACGACGATCGCGGCCGTCGTCGTCCTGCCGTTCGGCGCGGCGACGGCCGGCACCGAACTCCTCCGGCCCGACCTCGTGCTCGCAGGACTCGCCGTGGCGCTGCTGTCGTCGGCGATCCCGTACACCCTCGAGATCCGTGCCCTGCGCGACCTGCCGAAGAAGGTGTTCGCGATCCTCATCGCGCTCGAGCCCGCCGCCGCAGCGCTCGCCGGAGCTCTGGTGCTGGGGCAGGTCGTCGAACCTCTCGCCCTCGCGGGTATCGCACTCGTGGTGGTCGCCGGGGCCGGTGCGTTGCAGCACTCGCGCGCGTGACCCGGCGCCGGACGTAGGACCGGTCAGCGGGTACGGGTGATCAGTCGGACCAACTCCCCCGCCGGACCGGACAACGCCCGCGGCGGCCTCCAGACCGCGCGGAGCACACGCTGTAGGTCGAGTCCGTCCACCGCGACCGCGACGAGCCGACCGGACTCCAGGTACTCCTCCACCGCGAGGGTGCTCAGCACCGCCGGGCCCGTGCCCCCGAGCACGCTCGTGCGGACCGCGGCTCCGCTCCCGAGTTCGAGCAGCGGTGCGGCCCGGTCGTACTCCTGCAACGCGAGGTCGAGGGTGCGGCGGGTACCGGACCCCTCCTCACGGACGACCAGTGGTGTCGCCGCGAGTTCGGCCACGGTGAGCGGGCGCCGCCGCCGCGCCCAGGGATGCTGCGGCGGGACGACCACGACCAAGCGGTCGCGTGCCACCGCGACACTGTGCAGTCCCTCCGGAACCGTCGGCCCCTCGACGAACCCGACGTCGCATCCGCCCTCGGCGACGACATCACACACCCGCATCGAGTTGTGGACCTGCAACTGGATCTGGACGTCGTCGCGGAGCGTGCGGAAGGCGCCGAGCCACCGCGGGATGAGGTGTTCGGCGACCGTCATCGACGCCGCGACCACCAGTTCGGGTTGCTGCTCGACACGCAGTGCTGCAGCGGCGTCGAGGAGGCGTTCCGCATCGGCCAGGACCTCCCGCGCCCAGTGCGCGACCACCGTGCCCTCCGGGGTGAGCACCGAACCCGTCCGGCCCCGCCGCACGAGGACCGCGCCGAGTTGCCGTTCGAGCCGGCGCAGCATGCGGGTCGCGTTGGGTTGGGCGAGACCGGCCGCGCGGGCCGCGGCGCCGAGCCCGCCCCGGTCGTCGACCCCGACGAGCAGTTCCAGAGCAACGAGATCCGGCCAGCTGGTCATGCACGAACGATATGCCGCACTCACTACTCATATCCATTCGATATGACCTCATGTCCGATCGGCGGCTGGTGCGGACACCGCTGCGACGGAAGAGTCGAGGCATGCTCACCGTCCACGCGCCCGCATCCCGGCCCACCGTCGTCCCGGGGCTCCTGGTGGCCGCGGCGGGTGCGGTCGTCGCGCTGGGAGCGGCGCACCTGATCCCCGGGGCGAGTCCGCTGCTCGTCGCGATCGTCCTGGGTGTGGTCGTGGCGAACGTCGGTCTGCCCGCACCGGTGGTCGAGGTTCTGGAGCCGGGCCTGGGTACGGCGGCGAAGCGTCTCCTCCGAGTGGGCGTCGCCCTGCTCGGCGTGCAACTCGCGGTCTCCGATCTCGTCGACCTCGGGTGGGGCACAGCGGTCGTCGCGGCGGCCGTCGTCGTCGCGGGCATCTGCGGGTCGCTCGCCTTCGGCCGGTGGCTCGGGGTGGGCTGGACCCAGCGCCTGCTCATCGCGTGCGGTTTCTCGATCTGCGGAGCCGCGGCCGCGGCGGCGGTCGACGGTGTGATCGATTCGCGCAAACGCGAACTCGTCACCACCGTCGCATTGGTGGTCGTCTTCGGCACCGCGATGATCCCGCTCGTTCCGCTCGCCGCGGGCATGCTCGGGCTGACTCCCGGGACCGCCGGTCTGTGGGCGGGTGCGGCGATCCACGAGGTCGCCCAGGTGGTCGCGACCGGCACCGCCCTCGAAGCCACCGCCGGTGGGGTGCTCGCCGCGGCGGTGACGGTCAAGCTCGCGCGGGTGGCACTGCTGGCCCCGGTCGTGGCGATCGTCGGGGTGATCGCCCGACGGCGCGGTGACGGTCGCCGAGACGAGCGCACTCCCCCGATCGTGCCGGTCTTCCTGCTCGGCTTCCTCGCGTGCGTCGCACTGCGCTCGACCGGACTGCTCGATCCGATCGTGGTGGAGACTACGGGGACGGTGCAGCGCGCGTTGCTGACCGTCGCCATGTTCGCCCTGGGCGCCGGGGTGCGCCGGGAAGTCCTCCGCGGCGTCGGATGGCGCCCGATCGCACTCGCGGCAGCGGCGACCGTCTGGGTCGCCGCGATAGCGCTGATCGGCGTGTCGTCACTCGGCGGGCAGTGAGTATCGGCGGGCAGTGAGGATCAGCGGGCGGTGACGATCAGCGGGCAGTGACGATCAGTACGGCCGACGAGATCGCGAGCACCACGACCGTGGCGGAGA
Source organism: Rhodococcus shunpengi (assembly GCF_048381395.1). NCBI lineage: Bacteria > Bacillati > Actinomycetota > Actinomycetes > Mycobacteriales > Nocardiaceae > Rhodococcus > Rhodococcus shunpengi. Next base: position 24,844 of record NZ_JBLWIU010000039.1, on the reverse strand, counting down.
CCGAGACGTTGCGCCACCAGAAATAGGGCGCGCGACCCGCGACCAGACCGCGCACCCGCGCGCGGTGACCGATCCGGGAGGCGAGCAGCACCGCGAGCACGGGCACGAGGCAGATCAGGCCGATCGTCGCGACCACGGCACCCGGGCCGGGCACGAACCGCATGAATCCGAGCACCACCGCACCGAGCACCGAGGCGGTGCGCAGCCACGCCAGACTCGTCCGTTCGGGCTGCAGACCTGCGTCGCCGTGCCGCAGATCGTCCCCGCTCACGATGCCGCTCGTCTCACCGGGCGATCGCGACGGCGAGCACGACCCCCGAGACCCCCAGGGCCAGGGCGAGGAAGTAGGCCACCCACGGCACCGGGAGTGCGCGTCCGGTGCGCATCGCGTGCTCGACGCGGTGCCAGCGGATCAGCGCGAACACCGTGAGCACGGCGGCGAAGCCGAGCAACGCGCACGCCAGCACCGTGCGGAGCCCCTCCGACACGATGCCGCCCGCGAAGGTCTCCAGCGCGACCGCCGCGGCGATGACGCCGAGCGCGGTCCGCACCCACGCGAGGAAGGTGCGCTCGTTGGCCAGCGTGAAACGAGGGTCCGGGTCCGTACCGTCACGCAGCGCCTTCGGGCGCCAGCCTCCGCTGGTCTCCACGGAGCGGACTCTATCCCGGACCGATCAGCCCACGACGAGATCGGACCCGCGCGCCGCCACGGGACGGGTCTTCAGCGGCCGCTTCGCCGGTCCTTCGACCGGGGCGCCGTCGAGGTCGTACCGGCTGCCGTGGCACGGGCAGATGATGCGCTCACCCTCGACACCGCTGAGATTGCAGCCCTGATGGGTGCAGATCGCGATGAACGCGCGGAAGTCGCCCTCTGCGGGCTGGGTGACGACGAGCCTCTTCGATTCGAGCATGACGCCCCCGCCGACCGGCACGTCCGCAACGGCGGCGACGACCTCCGCGTCGGGTCCGGGAGTCGCCGTCGTGGTCGGTGCGGGCACCGCCGATCGCGCCTCGCCGGTGTCGCCGGACGATCCGCAGGCCGTGAGGGCCGCGCCGGCCGCCACCACACCGGCGCCGCCGATGAGAGTGCGGCGTGTGAGCGCCGTGCGGTCGAGATTGTCGCTGCTCATACACATGTCCGTTCGGGTCGGGATTCGGTTCTCCCGAGCCTATCGACGAACGTCCGGGCGGGCCGCGACCTGCGTCACCCCCGGCTCGGTCAGCGACGCAACGAGGCGAGCAACGGAAGACGGCGTCGGCGACGACCGAGTTCGACGAGGGTCTCGCGATCGGTGATCTTGACGCGGGGCCGGCCCTGGGCTCGTCCGGCCTGCCGCTCGGCGGCGTCGATGGTCTTCCAGCCGTGCAGGTCCACCCGATCGGGCCTGCGCTGTGCAAGCAACCGGTTCAGCGCCCGACGGTCGCCGCGGGGAGCGGCGAGTGCACCGGAGTCGAAGTCGGCCAGCAGCGCCACGACGGTCTCCTTCGCGCATCCCTTGTTGGTGCCGATGACGCCGCTCGGCCCGCGCTTGGCCCACCCGGTGACGTAGACGCCGGCGTCCACACGACCGCCGGTGTTGGGAACGACCCCGCGGACGTCGTCGAAGGGCACACCCGGCAGCGGAACGCCGCGATAGCCGATCGACCGGAGTACGAGCGTGGCGGGCGAGTCCTCGAACCGGCCGGTGGGGCGGGCGGTGAGGCGGCCACCGTCGTCGACGAGTTCGGTGCGTTCGATCCGCACGCCGGTCACGTGGTCGTCGCCGAGCAGTTCGCTCGGCGCGGCGAGGTACCGGAAGACGATGCGGCGGTGCCCGGTACGGACGGGCCGTCCGGCGTACTCACGGGCGAGACGGACACGCAGCGCGGTCGCCGCGTCCTCCTCCACGGCCCGGGCGCTCACCGGATCGAGTTCGAGGTCGGCGTCGTCGACGACGACGTCGACCCCGGTGAGGTCGCCGAGTGCGAGGAACTCCGGATTGCTGTACGCGGCCTGCGCCGGGCCGCGCCGGCCGAGCAGGACGACCTCGCGGATGTTGCTCTCCCGCAGCGCCTTCAAAGCGTGGTCGGCGATGTCGGTGCGCGCCAGTTCGTCGACGTCCATGGTGAGGATCCGCGCGACGTCGAGGGCGACGTTGCCGTTGCCGACGATGACGGCACGTTCGCCGGACAGGTCGAAGGTGCGGTCGGCGTAATCGGGGTGGCCGTTGTACCAGGCGACGAACTCGGTGGCGGCGTGGCTGCCGGGCAGGTCCTCGCCCGCGATCCCGAGTCGGCGGTCGGACGACGCACCGGTCGCGTAGATCACGGCGTGGTGATGCTCGAGCAGTTCGGCGTGAGTGATGTCGCGTCCGATCTCGGTGGCGAGGTGCAGGGCGAACTCCTCGCGCCGGAACGACCATTCGAACGATTCCGTGACCGCCTTGGTCCCCGGATGATCGGGGGCGACACCGGCGCGCACGAGGCCGAAGGGAGTCGGGAGCCGGTCGAACATCTCGACCTCGACGTCGGACCGTTCGAGCAGTTCCTGGGCGGCGTAGCAGGCCGCGGGGCCGGCGCCGACGATCGCGACCCGCAGCGTTCCGCGATCGCGCGGAGGCGCCGGGACGGGCACGAGGGGCTGCCACCCCTCCGGCGCCGGGTGGTCCTCGTACCAGGCCGCGTTGATCTCGGCGAACCGCTTCTGGGAGGGATCGAGCTTGTCGTCGGGCAGGATCGCCTCGACCGGGCATGCGTCGGCGCAGGCGCCGCAGTCGATGCAGGTCTTCGGATCGATGTGCAGCATCTCGGCGGTGGCGAACTCGGGCTCGTCCGGCGAGGGGTGGATGCAGTTCACGGGGCAGACCGCGACGCAGCTCGCGTCGTTGCAGCAGGTCTGGGTGATCACATAGGCCATGGGAAGGGTCCTCGGCAGCCGGGCGGAGCGTCCGCGATTTTCATGTAACGATCCGTAACAGTTAATTCGACTGTAGCGGCTGTCACCGTAGGTTCGCAAGAGAACCTGCGACCACCCACCGAAGCTGCGAGAATCGCACGATCGGACATCCGAACCGGGGGGACACATGGCCACGTCGACGCCGAGCACCGACCTGCCTCGGACACGACCGCTGACGGAACTGCCCGAGGAGGCGGACCCCTTCTCCACCGAGCGCACCGTCCGCACCGGCGACGTCGACACCGGCAAGCGACTGCGACTCGACGGCATCGCCCGCTATCTCCAGGACATCGGCACCGACAACCTCGCCGCCGTCGGCGCGTCCGAGACCGACCCGCTCTGGATCGTCCGGCGCACGATCGTCGACGTGCACCGCCCCGCCGAGTACGGCCGCACGCTCCGGCTGCGACGCTGGTGCGACGCCCTGTCGACACGGTGGGCGAACGTGCGGGTCCGCCTCGACGATCCCGACGACGACCCGAACGGCCCGCTCATCGAGACCGCGGCGTTCTGGATCGACATCGGCCCCGCCACCGGAGCCCCCACCCGGATCAGCGACGGCCTGTTCGAGCACATGGCCCGCTATGCGCACGACACGCGCCTGAAGTGGACGGCGTGGCTGCCCGGTCGCGCACCCGACGCGGTCGACGACGAACGGGTCTTCCCTCTGCGCGCCACCGATCTCGACCCGTTCGGGCACGTCAACAATGCCGTCTACTGGCACGGCCTCGAGGAGCTCCTGCCCCTCCGGCCGGACGTCCCGGACGCGCCGTACCGGGCGGTGATCGAACACCTGCGCCCCGTCGCCGCCGGTGAGACCCTCACACTGCGGACGACCCTGCGAGAGGACGGACTGACGGTCTGGTTCACGGTCAAGGATCACACTCGCGCGGTCGCGTGGATCGGCCGGGAACCGGACGCTCTACGGTGGACCCCATGACCCGTACCCTGATCTTGCTGCGCCACGGCAAGTCCGCGTACCCGGACGACGTGGACGATCACGAGCGTCCCCTCTCTCCCCGCGGACGCCGCGAGGCCGGACTCGCCGGTCGCTGGATCCGGGCGAACCTGCCCGAGGTGGACGCCGTTCTGTGCTCCACCACGACCCGGACGCGCAAGACACTCGCCGAGGCGGCGGTCGAGGCTCCCGTCGAGTACCGCGACAGCCTGTACCACGCCGATCCGGAATCCCTGGTCGCCGAGATCCGGGGAACGGCCGACGACGTGCAGACCCTGCTCGTCGTCGGGCACGAGCCGACCCTCTCCGCGACCGTCCTCGGGCTCATCACGGATCACAGCACCGATGCTGCCCATCAGGTGGCCGAGAAGTTCCCCACCTCCGCGATCGCGGTCCTCACGGTGAGCGGATCCTGGTCCGAACTGTCGCGAGGCACGGCCGAACTCGTGGACTTCCACATCCCACGCTGACCCACCCCGAGCGCAACCGCCGCGGCACCTCTCAGTATGACATTCTCCTGCATGAGAATGACCTTTCCAAATCATCAGGAGATGCCGTGACCGATGTCGAACGACTCGCCGCGACCGTCGAACAGCTGACCGAACGTGTCCGCCTGCTCGAGGACCGGATCGAGATCATGCAGCTCGTCGCCCAGTACGGACCCGCCGTCGACAGCGGTTCCGGCGACGCCGCTGCCGCGCTGTGGACCGAGGACGGACTCTTCGACGCCGTCCCCCAACGACGGATGGAGGGTCGCGCCGAGATCGCCGCCATGGTGCACGGACCCGGCCACGGCAGCCTGATCGAGAACGGATGCGGGCACGTTCTGACGGTTCCGCACATCGAGATCGACGGCGACGAGGCGACCGGCAGAAGCTACGCGCTCAACATCCGGTGGGACGCCGAGAACGACCTCTTCCGGGTCGCGCGAGTCTCCGCCAACACCTGGCGCTGGGTCCGCACCCCCGAGGGATGGCGGACCGCCGAACGCATCAATGCCAACCTCGACGGCACCCCCGCCCACCGGGAGATGCTCGCACCGAAGCAATGACGGCCCCCCACACATGACGAAGGCCCCGCCCCCGAAGAGAAGAGGGCGGGACCTTCGTCGTCTACTACGGCAGCGAACTACCGGTAGTCGTTGGAGTAACCGTAGTCATCCAGCGGCACTGCAGCGCCGGTGTTCTGGCCGAAGCCGTCCGGCGAGTAGTACTGGTCGTCGTACGCCGGGATGGCGTACGCGGCCGCGCGGGCCTCCTCGGTCGGCTGGACCTCGATGTTCCGGTACTTGTTGATACCGGTACCGGCGGGGATCAGCTTGCCGATGATCACGTTCTCCTTGAGACCGATCAGCTTGTCCGAGCGGCAGTTGATCGCCGCGTCGGTGAGCACGCGAGTGGTCTCCTGGAAGGACGCCGCCGACAGCCACGAGTCGGTGGCCAGCGACGCCTTCGTGATGCCCATGAGGACCGGACGGCCGGCAGCCGGCTCGCCACCCTCCTGGACCACACGACGGTTCGCAGCCTCGAACTCGCTGCGCTCGACGAGCGAACCGGGCAGGAACTCCGTCGAGCCCGAGTCGATGATCGTCACGCGACGCAGCATCTGGCGCACGATGACCTCGATGTGCTTGTCGTGGATCGACACGCCCTGGCTCCGGTAGACCTCCTGGACCTCGTGGACCAGGTGGACCTGAACCTGACGCGGGCCCATCACGCGCAGCACCTCGTGCGGATCGGCAGAGCCCTCGAGGAGCTGCTGACCGACCTCCACGTGGTCGCCGTCCGCGAGCACGCCCTCGGTGCCGTCGGCCTTGCGGATGACGTGCAGACGCTGACGCTTGGACAGCTTGTCGTACACGACCTCCTCGCCACCGTCGTCGGGGATGATCGTGATCTTGTAGAAACGATCGTCGTCCTCGAGACGGATGCGGCCGGAGACGTCGGCGATCGGGGCCTTGCCCTTGGGGACGCGGGCCTCGAACAGCTCCTGGACGCGGGGCAGACCACCGGTGATGTCCTCACCGACGCCACCCTGGTGGAAGGTACGCATCGTCAGCTGCGTACCGGGCTCACCGATCGACTGGGCGGCGACGATACCGACGGCCTCGCCGATGTCGACGAGCTTGCCCGTCGCCATCGAGCGGCCGTAGCAGGTCGCGCACACGCCGGTGCCGGTGTCGCAGGTCAGGACCGAGCGGACCTTGACCTTCTGGATACCGGCCTCGAGCAGCGCCTCGATCGCCGGGTCGCCCAGGTCGGAACCACGCTCGACGACGACGTTGCCGTTCGCGTCGACCGCGTCCGTCGCCAGCGTACGGGCGTAGGTGCTGGTCTCGATGTGAGCGTCGCGCACGAGCTCACCGGTCGGCTGACCGGTCGCGTCGCGTGCGAGCTCGGCGATGGTCATCTCGATGCCGCGCGGCGTGCCGCAGTCGACCTCGCGGACGATGACGTCCTGCGAGACGTCGACCAGACGACGGGTCAGGTAACCCGAGTCGGCGGTACGGAGAGCGGTGTCGGCCAGACCCTTACGCGCGCCGTGCGTGTTGATGAAGTACTCGGCGACGGTCAGGCCCTCACGGAAGGAGGACTTGATCGGGCGCGGGATGAACTCGCCCTTCGGGTTCGTCACCAGACCCTTCATGCCCGCGAGCGATCGGATCTGGGTCATGTTGCCCGCAGCACCGGACTTGACGATCGTGGGGATCGGGTTGTCGTCCGGGTAGTGCGCCTCCATGACCTGACCGACCTCTTCGGTCGCTTCCTGCCACAGCTTGACGAGCGAATCGCGACGCTCGTCCTCCGAGAGCTTTCCTCGGTCGTACTGCCGCTGGATGGCGTCGGCCTGCGTCTCGTACCGCTCGAGGATGTCCTTCTTCTCCGGCGGAACGAGCACGTCCGCCATCGAGATGGTGACACCCGAACGCGTGGCCCAGTAGAAGCCGGCGTCCTTGAGCTTGTCGACGGTCTGCGCGACGACGATCATCGGGTACCGCTCGGCCAGGTCGTTGATGATCGCGGCCTGGCGCTTCTTCGGCATGATGTCGTTGACGAACGCGTAGTTCGCCGGCAGCAGCTCGTTGAACAGCACGCGACCGAGAGTGGTCTGCGTGGTCCACGGCTGACCGAACTTCCAGCCCTCCGGGAACAGCTCGTTCTCGACGTCGCGCGGCGGACGCAGCTGGGTCAGGCGCACCTTGATCGGAGCCTGAACCGACAGCACGCCGCGGTCGACCGCCATCTGGGCCTCGGCCGGCGACGAGTAGACGCCCTGCTCGGGCTCGTCGGCGGTCGCGGCCTTGTAGGCGCCGGGGGCGTCCTCGACCAGACGGGTCAGGTGGAACAGACCCGTCACCATGTCCAGACGCGGCATGGCGAGCGGGCGGCCCGATGCCGGCGACAGGATGTTGTTCGACGACAGCATCAGGATGCGGGCCTCGGCCTGCGCCTCCGCGGACAGCGGGAGGTGCACGGCCATCTGGTCGCCGTCGAAGTCGGCGTTGAAGGCCTCACACACGAGGGGGTGCAGCTGGATGGCCTTGCCCTCGACGAGCTGCGGCTCGAACGCCTGGATACCGAGGCGGTGCAGCGTGGGAGCACGGTTCAGCAGAACCGGGTGCTCGTTGATGACCTCTTCGAGGACGTCCCACACCTGCGGGCGCTGACGCTCGACCATGCGCTTGGCGGACTTGATGTTCTGCGCGTGGTTGAGGTCGACGAGACGCTTCATCACGAACGGCTTGAACAGCTCGAGCGCCATGAGCTTCGGCAGACCGCACTGGTGCAGCTTGAGCTGCGGACCGACGACGATGACCGAACGGCCCGAGTAGTCGACGCGCTTACCGAGCAGGTTCTGACGGAAGCGACCCTGCTTGCCCTTGAGCAGATCGGACAGCGACTTGAGCGGACGGTTACCGGGACCGGTGACCGGCCGACCACGACGGCCGTTGTCGAACAGGGCGTCGACCGACTCCTGCAGCATCCGCTTCTCGTTGTTGACGATGATCTCGGGGGCACCGAGGTCGATCAGTCGCTTGAGGCGGTTGTTGCGGTTGATGACGCGGCGGTACAGGTCGTTGAGGTCGGAGGTCGCGAAGCGGCCACCGTCGAGCTGCACCATCGGACGCAGTTCCGGCGGGATCACCGGCACGGCGTCGAGCACCATGCCCATGGGCGAGTTGCCGGACTGCTGGAACGCCGCCACGACCTTCAGGCGCTTGAGAGCACGGAGCTTCTTCTGGCCCTTGCCGCTGCGGATGGTCTCGCGCAGCGACTCGGCCTCGGCGTCGATGTCGAAGTTCTCGATGAGCTTCTGGATCGCCTCGGCACCCATGGCACCGGTGAAGTACTCGCCGTAGCGGTCCTGGAGCTCGCGGTAGATCATCTCGTCGACGATCAGATCCTTCGGCTTCAGCTTCGTGAAGGTCGTCCAGATCTCGTCGAGACGGTCGAGCTCGCGCTGCGCACGGTCGCGGAGCTGACGCATCTCGCGCTCGCCGCCGTCCTTGACCTTGCGGCGGACGTCGGACTTGGCGCCCTCGGCCTCGAGTTCGGCGAGGTCGGCTTCGAGCTTCTGCGCACGGGCCTCGAGGTCGGCGTCGCGCTGGTCGGCGACCGACTTCTTCTCGACCTCCATCTCGGCTTCGAGAGTGGAGAGCTCGTTGTGGCGCAGCTCGTCGTCGACCGACGTGATGACGTACGCGGCGAAGTAGATGATCTTCTCGAGATCCTTCGGCGCGAGGTCGAGCAGGTAGCCGAGACGGCTCGGCACACCCTTGAAGTACCAGATGTGCGTCACCGGAGCGGCGAGCTCGATGTGGCCCATGCGCTCACGGCGGACCTTGGCGCGGGTCACCTCGACGCCGCAGCGCTCGCAGATGATGCCCTTGAAGCGGACACGCTTGTACTTGCCGCAGTAGCACTCCCAGTCCCGGGTGGGACCGAAGATCTTCTCGCAGAACAAGCCGTCCTTCTCGGGCTTGAGCGTGCGGTAGTTGATGGTCTCGGGCTTCTTGACCTCGCCGTACGACCAGTTACGGATGTCCTCGGCGGTGGCCAGGCCGATCCGGAGTTCATCGAAGAAGTTGACGTCGAGCACGTAACTTCCTTTCCCCTGTGCGGGTTGTATTGCTGCTAGTTGTCGCTATCGCTGCCGGGGCCCGACGCGGTACGCGCCCGGTGGTGTCGGGGTGCGTACCGCATCGGCTCGGCTCCTAGTTCGCGAGGTCGTCGACCGTGGCCGACTCGTTGCGGGAAAGGTTGATGCCCAGGTTGGCGGCCGCCCGCTCGAGGTCCTCGTCGTCGCCGTCGGCCATCGCGATGGCCGCGCCGTCGCTGGAGAGGACCTCCACGTTCAGGCACAGCGACTGGAGTTCCTTGAGGAGCACCTTGAACGACTCGGGGATACCCGGCTCGGGGATGTTCTCGCCCTTGACGATCGCCTCGTAGACCTTGACGCGACCGACCACGTCGTCGGACTTGATCGTGAGCAGCTCCTGGAGGGTGTAGGCGGCGCCGTAGGCCTGCATCGCCCAGCACTCCATCTCACCGAAGCGCTGACCACCGAACTGCGCCTTACCACCGAGCGGCTGCTGCGTGATCATCGAGTACGGACCGGTCGAACGCGCGTGGATCTTGTCGTCGACCAGGTGGTGCAGCTTGATGATGTACATGTAGCCGACCGACACCGGGTACGGGAACGGCTCGCCGGAGCGACCGTCGAACAGCGTCGCCTTGCCGTCGGGGCCGACCATGACCTCGCCGTCGCGGTTCGGCAGCGTCGAGGACAGCAGACCCGTCAGCTCCTCCTCGCGGGCACCGTCGAACACCGGCGTGGCGATGTTGGTGTCGGGCTCGGCGGCGAGCATCTCCTCGGAGAGGTTCTGTGCCCACTCGGGACGGCTGCCGTCGTCGGCCACCTGGATCTGCCAGCCGGCCTTGCCGATCCAGCCCAGGTGCGTCTCGAGGACCTGGCCGATGTTCATACGACGCGGAACACCGTGGGTGTTCAGGATGATGTCGACCGGGGTGCCGTCGGGCAGGAACGGCATGTCCTCCTGCGGGAGGATCTTGCCGATGACGCCCTTGTTGCCGTGGCGGCCGGCGAGCTTGTCGCCGTCCTGGATCTTGCGCTTCTGCGCCACGTACACGCGGACGAGCTCGTTGACACCCGGAGGCAGATCGTCGTCGTCCTCGCGCGAGAACACGCGAACACCGATGACCTTGCCGTTCTCACCGTGGGGCACCTTCAGCGAGGTGTCGCGGACCTCGCGCGCCTTCTCACCGAAGATCGCGCGGAGCAGGCGCTCCTCGGGGGTCAGCTCGGTCTCGCCCTTCGGCGTGACCTTGCCGACGAGGATGTCGCCGTCGCGGACCTCGGCACCGATGCGGACGATGCCACGCTCGTCGAGGTCGGCGAGGACCTCGTCGGAGACGTTCGGGATGTCGCGGGTGATCTCCTCGGCACCGAGCTTGGTGTCGCGGGCGTCGATCTCGTGCTCCTCGATGTGGATCGAGGTGAGCACGTCCTCCTCCACGAGGCGCTGCGACAGGATGATCGCGTCCTCGTAGTTGTGGCCCTCCCACGGCATGATCGCCACGAGCAGGTTCTTGCCGAGCGCCATCTCACCGTTCTCGGTGCAGGGGCCGTCGGCGAGGACCTGGCCGGACTCGACGCGCTGTCCCTCGTCCACGATCGGACGCTGGTTCGAGCAGGTGCCCTGGTTCGAACGGTCGAACTTGCGCAGACGGTAGGTCTTGCGGGTTCCGTCGTCGGCCATGACGGTGATGAAGTCGGCGGAGACCTCTTCGATCACGCCGCTCTTCTCGGTGACGATGACGTCGCCGGCGTCGACGGCGGCACGCAGCTCCATGCCGGTGCCGACGATCGGCGACTCGCTACGCACCAGCGGGACGGCCTGACGCTGCATGTTCGCGCCCATGAGGGCACGGTTGGCGTCGTCGTGCTCGAGGAACGGGATCATCGCGGTCGCGACCGACACCATCTGGCGCGGCGAGACGTCCATGTACTCGACCTGGTCGGCGCCGACGTACTCGATCTCCGCGCCCTTCTTACGGACGAGGACACGCTCGTCCGAGAAGCGGTTGTCGGAACCGATCGGCGAGTTGGCCTGCGCGATGAGGTAGCGGTCCTCCTCGTCGGCCGTGAGGTACTCGACCTCGTCGGTGACGACACCGTCGACGACCTTGCGGTAGGGCGTCTCGATGAAGCCGAACGGGTTGACCCGCGCGTACACCGACAGCGAACCGATCAGGCCGATGTTCGGGCCTTCCGGGGTCTCGATCGGGCACATGCGGCCGTAGTGCGACGGGTGGACGTCGCGGACCTCGAGGCCGGCGCGCTCACGCGACAGACCGCCGGGGCCCAGCGCCGACAGACGACGCTTGTGCGTCAGGCCCGACAGCGGGTTGTTCTGGTCCATGAACTGCGACAGCTGGGAGGTTCCGAAGAACTCCTTGATCGCGGCCACGACCGGACGGATGTTGATCAGGGTCTGCGGCGTGATCGCCTCGACGTCCTGGGTGGTCATGCGCTCACGGACCACGCGCTCCATGCGGGACAGGCCCACGCGGATCTGGTTCTGGATGAGCTCACCGACCGTGCGCAGACGACGGTTGCCGAAGTGGTCGATGTCGTCGACCTCGACGGGAACCTCGACGCCGCCGGGGACGGTCATCTTGTTCTCGCCCGCGTGCAGACGCACGAGGTACTCGATCGTGGCGACGATGTCTTCCTCGGTGAGGGTGGACGCCTCGATCGGCTGACCCGTGTTCAGGCCGAGCTTCTTGTTGATCTTGTAACGACCCACGCGCGCCAGGTCGTAGCGCTTGTCCTTGAAGAAGAGGTTCTCCAGCAGGGTCTGCGCGCTCTCCTTGGTCGGCGGCTCGCCCGGACGGAGCTTGCGGTAGATGTCGAGGAGCGCCTCGTCGGTGCCCGCCGTGTTGTCCTTCTCGAGCGTCGACATCATGATCTCGGAGAACCCGAAACGCTCGACGATCTGCTCGGTGGACCATCCCAGCGCCTTGAGCAGCACGGTGACCGGCTGACGGCGCTTGCGGTCGATACGCACACCGACGGTGTCGCGCTTGTCGACGTCGAACTCGAGCCAGGCACCGCGGCCCGGGATGACCTTGACGCTGTGCAGGTCCTTCTCGGTGCTCTTGTCGACATTCTTGTCGAAGTACACGCCCGGCGAACGGACGAGCTGGGACACCACGACACGCTCGGTGCCGTTGATGATGAAGGTGCCCTTGTCGGTCATCATCGGGAAATCACCCATGAAGACCGTCTGGCTCTTGATCTCGCCGGTGTTGTTGTTGATGAACTCGGCAGTGACGAACAGCGGAGCCGCGTACGTCATGTCCTTGTCCTTGCACTCCTCGACGGAGGCCTTGACCTCGTCGAAACGAGGATCGGAGAAGGACAGGGACATCGAACCCGAGAAATCCTCGATCGGCGAGAGCTCGTCGAGGATCTCCTCCAGGCCACCGACGACGTGACCGTCGCCGCGCTCGGCAGCCTTCGCGCGCCAGCGCTCCGAGCCGATCAACCATTCGAAGGAATCGGTCTGTAGATCGAGGAGCCCGGGAACTTCGAGGGGTTCGCGAATCTTCGCGAACGACACCCTCGTCGGGGCTCCGGGGATTCCGGCTACTGCCTTGGTCTGGCTAGAGACTGCCAAGATGCGTCCTTCCAGCACCTCACGCGGGCCGCTCCAACCGGTGCGACCGCCGCTGTACCTGCTTCTTCATGTGGGGCGTTTTCGCTGGTCGCAACCCGAACGAGAACCCCACCGACGCACCGAAACGGTCTCGCCCGAAAGGGCGAATTCCGACTCGACGATCAGAAGGTGAACAGGAGGCAGCCAGCGCAAAGAACTAACCTACACCTGAGTAGGCGAAATGTCCACAGGGGTGCCTCAAAGAAACCTGGCAAACGACCTCGAGCGGCTCACGAGGAAGCCTTCAGTCGAACAGGCGTACCGATAGAGTGACCCCTCGCGTCGCCTGCGTCAAGACTGCGAGTCCGGAACGATCTGCGCGTCGCGGCCGCGGACGCTCCCGGTGAGGGGGCGATCCGCAGCCGTCGTCACCGGTCGCGGATCTCCGAGACCAGCCATCGTCCGTCCGACTTCTCCATCCTCACCAGCAGCGGTGCGGCCGCGCTCCCCTGGGCGATCCCGTCGCCGGTGGCGCTGACGTTGATGTAGGCGGCGACCTCGGCGCGGGTGTCGTCGAGCATCGTCGCGCCGATGTGCTCGACCATCACCTCGGTGACCGTGCGGGTGTCGATCGCGGCCTTCTTGGTGACGTCCGCAGTCGAGTCGAACTCCTCGAGCCGCTCCGGGGTCAGCAACTCCCGGATCCGGCCGAAGTCCTCGTCGATGGTGCGGTAGTCGTAGCCGTGCATGGTCTCGATCGCGACCTTCGCGGCCTCGGTGACCTCGCGCGTCTCCGCGGTGTCGACCCACGCGACGTTCGAGACCTCGGCGCCGGGACGGAAGGCGGCGACCGCGGCGATCACCGCGAGCACCACCGCCACCGCACCGACGACGATCACCGGGCGCCATCCACCGGAGGCGCGCGACCCGCCGTCGTCACCGGCGGGAGGCTCGGGCGGATCCACCGGCTCGGCCGGAGACTCCGCCGGGTGCTCTGCGGGAGTTCCGTCGCCGGCCGCCGGGGCCGGCTTCTCCTGCTTCTCGTCCTGCTTGTCGAGCGTCACCTCGGAGGGTCGCGACTGCTCGGCAGAAGTTTCCTCGGCAGGCTTTTCCCCTGCCCGGGTCGGGCGTTCGTCCTCTGCCCGGGTCGGGCGTTCGTCCTCTGCCCGGGTCGGGCGTTCGTCCTCTGCCCGGGTCGGGCGTTCGTCCTCTGCCCGGGTCGGGCGTTCGTCCTCTGCCCGGGTCGGGCGTTCATCCTCTGCCGGGGTCATCCGAGGCGGTCGGGACGTGCCGGCGACCTTCGGCCGACGGCGCGGGGGCCCACTGGGGCCGGTCTTCCGTCGCTGCGGGGGCACTACACGTTCTCCTTCGTCGACTTGCCGAACATCACGGACCCGCCTCGCCCTCGGGCGCGGGCGCCCCGGTATCTCCCGGCGCGGGCGCCCCGGTATCTCCCGGCGCGGGCGCCCCGGAATCTCCCGGCGCGGGCGCCCCGGTATCTCCGGGCGCGGGCTGCGCGCCGGGATCGGGGGCCGGCGCACCGGGGACCGGTCCCGACTCCATCTCGACGGAGGCGAGCGGTTCGATGGTCTCGGCCTTCCACACGTCGCCGTCCTTGCGCAGCGACACGAGCACCGGGACCTTGTTGGTCACGAAGTACTCGGGGGTCTGGGTGCGCACGGCCAGGACGACGAGCGCCTTGCCCAGATCGTCGTCGGTGTTGAGTTCGGTGAGCGTTCCGAACAGCACCTCGGCCGACATGCTGGTGCCGGTCTCCGCGACCCGGGCCCGGATGTCCTCCTCGGTCGCCGCGAGATCGTTGCGCAGGGCGTCGCCGGTGATCGACGACCGCATGTTCTCGATCGACAGGTCGACGTCGTTCGCGTCGACGCTGTTCAGGTTGACGGCCGCCTGCATGGCTCCCGAGAGCGCGGCGTCGCGCGCCTCGGCAGCCGAGCGGTCCACCAGGAGCGCACGCCCCCAGCCGTAGCCGAACCACACCGCCGCCGCGAGGGCGACGACGGCGAGCACCGAGACGACGGCGAAGGCCGCCCTGCGTGCCCCGCCCGGTCCCCGACCGTCCGCGGACGAGTTGCCGTCGGCGGAGGGGGGTGGGGTGGGCGGAGCGTCGGAGGAAATTGGTGCACTCACTCCACAAACCTACTAACTGCTCACTTCGGGGTGACTCCGAGCAACGGCGCGAGCTGCGTCGCGATCGGATTCAGGTTGAGCTTGTCGGGGTCCTTCTTCGGCTTGAAATCCCAGGGCTGGATCGTGTTCGGATCGGCGAAGACGATGCGGTTCGCGCTGCGTACGCCGGTGACACTGCCCTGCGGCACCTCGCACGAGGCGTTCGTGTTGAACGGGAAGTCCTGCTGGGTCTCGTCGAAGTTCGGATCCTGCGCGCGCATCTGCGCGAGGATCTCCTGCGTCCCCTCGTACCCGATGGTGCACGAAGGCGGATTGTTGGTCTCGAGCACGATGCCCTGACGCACCGCGCCGTCGCCCGGAGCGACCGTACTCGCACTGCCTGCGACGGCGGGAAGGAAGGCCAGCAGCGGCTGCAGAGCGATCGACTGCGGGGCTGCCGCTTCCGCCACCGCCGCGAGATTGGCGAGGTCGGTGGTCAGGCCCGGGCCGGAGCCCTCGATCAGCTGGGAGAGCTGGTCGCTCGCATCGGTGCCGGTGTCGATCAGGCGCCGCAGATCGGGGTCGCTGTCGCGAAGCTGCGCGGTCACCAGATCCAGATCCGAGCTGAACTGCTGGATCGCCGACGACTGGTCGGACTGCGTGTCGAGCACCGTGAGGCTGTCGCGGATGAGCGTGACGGTCTGCGGCAGGTATTCGGTGCCCTTCTCGCTGAGACCGGCGAGCGCGTCGACGAGCACCTGCAGGTCGTCGCCGCGGCCGTCGAAGGCCGCGCCGAGCTCGGTGACGACGGTGCGCAGCGGCTCGAGCGGAACCGAGTACACGAGGTCGTTCGTGCTCAACAGCAGGTCTTCGACCGGCGTGGGCAGATCGTCCTCGGTGCCCTCGATGACGGAGCCCTGTTCGAGATAGGGACCCTCGTCGTTCGGTGGCTGCAGATCGACGTACTGCTCACCGATCGCCGACCGGTTCGCCACGACCGGTCGCGCCGACGCCGGGATCTGCGGGCCACCGTTGTCGAGGCGCAACTCGACATTGATGCCGTCGTCCGTGAGGGTCATCGGCCCGACGCGGCCCACCGGCACACCGCGGTAGGTGACCTCGGCGTTCGGGAAGATGCCGCCGCCGGTGGGGAACCGCGCGTCGACGGTGTACTGGCCGAAGCCCATGAGGTTGTCGAGCCGCACATACCGGGCACCGACGAACACGATGCCGAGCAGCGCGATGACCACGAACAGCGCGAGCTGCACTTTCACAAGGCGCGATCTCACTGCCCACCCCCGAGTCCGAGCTGATTCAGCAAACCTTCCAGCGGCCCCGGCGGCGGGGCATCGTCGCCCTCGGTGCCGGTGCCGGTGCCGGTGTCCGTGTCCGTGTCCGCGCCGGCCTCGGTGACCCCCGGGATCTCGATGCCGTCGGGCAGCGACACCCCTTCGGGCAGCGTCACCCCTTCGGGCAGGATCACACCGGGCAGACGCGGAGTGGGAAGCACCGGCAGCAACGACACGGTGGGCCAGCCCGGGGCAGGTCCGTTCCCGTCGTAGTACGGGTTGGACGGGTCGACGAGCGGCTTCGGATTGCCGAACTTCGGCTGGCGGTAGACCGGGTCGCCCTGACCCACACCGAGCGCGGCCAGCGCGTTGCCGATCTGAAGGTCGACGACGAGGAAGAGGTTCACCGAGTTGCCCAGCGCGACCTTTTCGACACCGTCCGGGAACGGCACCGTGGGCACGAAGGCGAGCGCCTCGACGAGGTCGTCGCCCGACGCCGCGAGTGCCTGGAGGGTCGGGCGCAGCGCCAGGAGGTCGGCGATCAGATCCTCCTTGGACTGATCGAGGACGTCGACACCTGCGGTGCCGAGCCGGTCGAGCTGGCCGAGCAGCTGCGTCAGCTGCGGCCGCTGCTGCTCGAGCACCTCGGTCGCGACCGGCAGTTCGTCGAGCACGGCGGCGATCTTGTCGTTCTGCTCCGCGACCCGCACCGTGAGCTCGTCGAGTCCGTCGAGCGCCCGGGTGATGTCGTCGCGTTGCTGTTCGAGACCGGTGATCAGGGTCTCGGCCTGCTCGATGAGGCTGCGCGTGGTTCCCTCGCGGCCGTCGAAGGCCGTCGACAACTCGCTGACGATCGGCGCGAGCTGGCCGACACCGCCACCGTTGAGCAGCAGCGACAGCGCGCCGAGCACCGGTTCGAGTTCGGTGGCGTGCCGGGTGCGGTCGAGCGGGATCACGTCGCCGTCGGCGAGCCGACCCGTCGGGGGCTCGTCCTCCGGAGGCGTGAGCTGCACGAACTTCTCACCGAGCAGACTCGACTGTTCGACGCTCGCGAGCGCGTTCGCCGGCAGGTCGACACTCGAGTCGAGCACGATGCCGACGTCGGCGGTCCATCCGAAATCGGATGCGACCGAAATCGATTCGACGCGCCCGACCGGCACACCGTCGACCTTCACGCTCGACTGCGGAACCAGGTCGAGCACGTCGTCGAACTGGATGGACAGACGGATCGGATCGCTACCCACATCGGCGCCGCCGGGCAACGGGACGTCGGACAGACCTCCGCACCCCGTGACCGTCACCGCGACCACGCACGCGGCCGCTCCGAAGACACCTGTGCGGCCCATCCTCTTCGCGCCGCTCACCGATCTCCTCCCTGGAGGTCGAGCCGGGGCGAGACCACGCCGGGCACCGTGCCCGGGGTGACCTGCCGCTGGATGTTCTCGCCGCTCAGGACACCGAACGGCAGGATCAGATCCGGGGACCGCTGGTCCTCGGTGATCTGCGTGGCGACGTCGCGGCACCGGTCGATCAGCGGCTGCATCTGCCGGCCGAGCTGCTCGAAACGCTCGTCGCCGGGCACGAGATTGCCGAGATCGATGAGCTTGCACACTGCTCCCGCAGGATCCTGCAGGTCGGGCAGCACGAGCCGCGATGCAAGCACACCCGCTTCGGCGTCGTACGAGTTGACGAGGTTGCTCACCGCGAGCGGGAGCAGCGTCAGCGAATCCACGAGTTCCTGCCGGCGGTTCGCCAGCGTCTCCGTGATCGGCACGAGTGCGTCGACGTTGTCCTTCACCGCCGCCTGGTTGTCGCGCACGAACGTCGCGACGTCGCCGAGCGTGACCGACAGCGTGTTCAGCGCCTCACCGAGGTTCTGCCGCTCCCCCGCCAGGAATCCCGACAGGTCCGACAGTTGCGCGTTGAACTGGCGCACCTGCTCGTCGTTGGCCGCGAGAGCACTGACGAACAGCTGCAGATTCTCGATCGTGCCGTAGAGGTCGTCGCGCGACTGGTCGAGCGTGCGCGCGGCGGCCGACAGGTTCTCGATGCTCTGCCCGAGGGCCTCACCGTTGCCGGCGAGGTTCTCCGCACCGACCTCGACGAAATCGGTCAGCGCGCCCTCGCGGTTCGCGCCGTCGGGACCGAGCGCGCGGGAGAGTTCGTCGATGCTCGCGTAGAGCTCGTCGACCTCCACCGGGGTGGCGGTGCGCTCGCGGTCGATCACCGCACCGCTGCTCATCGTGTCGCCACCGGTGTAGGCGGGGGTGAGCTGCACGTAACGGTCGGCGACGACCGAGGGGGTGATCTGCACGGCGCGGGCGTCGGCCGGAATGTCGACGCCGCGGTTCACCCGCAGACCGACCTTGACCAGGTCGCCCTGCGGTTCGACGGAGGTAACCTTCCCCACCTCGACGCCGAGCACCCGCACGTCGGAACCCTCGTAGATGCCGACGGCCTTGTCGAAGTAGGCGGTGATCTCGGTGGTGCCCAGTCGGGTGAACAACCACCAGCCCACTCCGGCCAGGGCCACCGCGACCGCCACGACGGCCGCGATCAGCGCGATGCGCCCGCGATTGCTGCGGGACTCGCCGTTCTCGGCGTGTGCCATCAGTTGCCCCCTTCCAGGCGGCGACCGGGTTCGCGGTAACCGGGGATCTCCGGCAGGCCCGGCGGGGTCAGGTTCACGACGACCTGGTCGAACCACCGGCCGTTGCCGACGACGTTGGTGTAGACACGCACGAACGGCTCGTACAGCTCCATGGCCCGATCGAGGTTGTCGTTGTTCTCCTGGAGGACGTCGACGACGCCGCGCAACTGCTGCAGGGCGGGACCGATGGTCTCGCGGTTCTCCTCGACGAGCCCGGAGAGCTCCGCCGACAACCGCTTGGTGCCGTCGAGCAACTGGGAGATCGCCTCCTGCCGGTTGTTCAGTTCCGCGACGAGCAGCGCACCGTCGGAGAGCAACCGGTTGAACTCGGCGTTGCGGTCGGCGAGCACCTTCGAGACGTTGCCGGTCGCGTCGAGGAGTTTCTTCAGCTCCTGGTCACGACTCGCGACGGTCTCGGACAGGCGACTGATGCCGTCGAGCGAGGCCCGGATGTCGTCGGGTGTCTCCGAGAAAGCCTCCGACAGGGTCTGAAAGCCGGTCGCGAGCTGCTCGGAATCGATCTCGCCGAGGGTCGTGGCCGCAGACGAGAACGCCTCGATCACGTCGTACGGCGCGACCGTCCGGTCGAGCGGGATCCGGTCGTCCGGGTCGAGCACCTCCGTACCCCGCGGCTCGAGTGCCAGATACTTCTGCCCGAGGATCGTCTTGATCTGGATGGAGGCCGCCGTGTCGTTGCCGACCCAGGCGTCCTGGACCTTGAACGAGACGATCACGCGATCGCCCTCGAGGTCGACCCCGGTGACCTTGCCGACCTTCACGCCGGCGATACGCACCTCGTTGGTGGGTTTGAGACCTGCGGCCTCGCTGAACTCGGCCTTGTAGGTCGCGCCCGCCCCGATGATGGGCAGTTCGTCGAGGAAGAAGGCGGACAGTGTCCCCAGCAGCACCACGACGATGCCCAGGGCACCGGCGGCGGCCGGACTGCGACGTTTGCTCATCGTCCCTGCAACTCCTGCATCCCCTCCTGCGAGCAACGCTTCGCCGCATTCGTGTAGATGGGTTGGTTCACGGTGGGCAGCCCCGTCGGCAGATTCAGATACGGGACCGAACCGGGACCTGCGACGATGTCGATACCGCACAGGTAGAACTGGAACCACGAACCGTAGCTGGCCACGCGCCCGAGCTTGTCGAGCTTGACCGGCAACGTCTCGAGGACGCGGTCGACCTCGTCGCGGTTCGCGTTGAGATTCGAGGTGACCTGTTCGAGCGCTGTGATCGACTGCGCGATCGACGGGCGGGTGGGCTCGAGGACGTCGGAGACCGCGTCGGTCAGCCCCGCCATCGACGCCACCGCCGAACCGACGGTCGCCCGGTCGGCCGACAACCCGCTGACGAGTGCCTGCGTATTGACCAGCAGCGAATCGAGCTGCTCGTCGCGCTGGTCGATCGTGGCCAGGACGGTGTTGAGGTTGTCGATCACCGCACCGATCACGCGATCCTTGTCGGCGATGGTGTTGGTCAGCGACGCGGTGCTGCGCACCAGATCGTCGATCGTTCCGGCCTCCCCCTGGAAGACCTGGATGATCTGGAACGAGAGCTTGTTGACGTCGTCGGCGCTCAGCGTCTGGAACAACGGCCGGAAGCCGTCGAAGAGCGTCGTGAGATTCACCGCCGGCTTCGTGCGCTCGATCGGGATCGTGTCGCCACCCGTGATCTTCTCGCCCTGGGCGCCCTCACCCTGACCGAGCGCGATGTAGCGCTGGCCGACGAGATTGCGGAACCGGATGGTCGCGGTGGCACCGGCCGGGAGCCAGTCGCGTTCCTCGAGCGAGAAGGTGACCCGCGCCTGCCGTTCGTCGAAGACGGAGATCTCCTCGACCTGCCCCACGCGGACACCCGCGATACGGATGTCGTCGCCCTTGTTGAGCGAGGTGACGTCGGAGAAGATCGCGTGGAACTTCGTTCCTCCCCCACCGCCGACACTGGCGATGGTCGCGGCGAGGACACCCGTCGCGATGACGGTGACCACGGCGAACACGATGAGTTTGATCAGGGGTGCTGCCAGACCTCTCACTGGAAGCTCACCTCCGTACCGCGGATCGCCGGAGCGCCGAGCCGGGTGGTCCAGGACGGGACCTCCTCGGGGTCGACACCGGTGGCCTGTCCGTAGATCACATCGAGCGTGTCCTGTTCCAGACGCGAGCCGGCGTACGAGACGGGAGTCGCGCCGCCGTCCGAGGTGCCGATGATCTCACCGACGTCGTCGGGGACGCCGGATCCTGCCGGGGCAGGGAAGAAATCGATGGTCTCGGGACCGGGATTACGCGACGGCACCTGATACGAACCGTCGTTGACCGAACCGCCCGGATACTGCGGGAAGTTGCGGCCGGGCGCGGTCACGTCGCCGTAGCAGGCCGGTCCGCGATCGTCGAGCAGACGCGGCTCGTCCTGGTTCGGCAGGTAGCGGCCCTTCGGGTTGGTGAACTGGATGTTCGCGCGCACACCCGGGAACGGATCGTCGGCCGCGAGCAGGTCGACGGCGGCCGGCTTCGCGTCGGCGAATCCCTCGAAGGTGCACGGGAAGGACGGCGAGTAACGGGCGAGCAGCTGCAGCGCCTCCTTCGAATCGGCGGACAGCGTGATGATCGAGTTCGAGTTCTGCTCGATGAAATCGGCCGTCTGCGACGACGCTCCCGTCGCGCTCGCGAGCAGCGTGCGGATCTGGTTCTGCTGTTCGACGACCGTGCCACCCGTCGTGCGCAGATTGTTCAGCGCCTCGACGAGATCCGGTGCGGCCTCGGAGTAGGTCTGCGAGAAGTCGGCGAGTCCGCGCAGATCCTCCTGCAGCGTGGGCAGTTCGACGTTCACCTCGCGGAAGATCTGTTCGAGGTCGTCGACCGTCTGCCCCAGCTTCTCGCCACGTCCGCTCAGCCCCTGGGCCAGGGCGCCGAGCGTGTTGGCGAGGTCCTGCGGCGGGACGGCCTCGAGGAGCGGGAGCAGCCCGTCGAGCACGTCGCCGAGTTCGACGGTGCGCTCGCTCGTGTCCTGCACCAGCACATCGCCGTTCGTGACGGGACGGCCCGGATCGTCGGGGATGATCAGCGAGACGTAGCGCTCACCGAAGAGGGTCTTCGGCAGCAGCTGTGCGGTGGCGTTGACCGGGATCAGTTCGGCCTTGTCGGGGTCGAGAGCGAGATGCGCGGTGACATCGCCGCCGTCCGCGCTCGTTCCGCGGACCTCGCCGACGAGCACACCGCGTGCCTTGACGTCGGCGTTGAGCGGCAGGGCGTTGCCGATGCTGTCGGTGCGGAGGTCGACCTTCACGACCTTCGTGAACGTCTTGTTGTACATCGCGATCGTGACGTACAGGAACAGCGCCAGCACCACGAAGAAGATCAGTCCCAGGGTGCGGCGACGCAAGGGCGAAGTGGTCGTGTCGCTCATCCGGCCACCCTCACCGTGGTCGTCGTGCCCCAGATCGCGAGGCTGAGGAAGAAGTCGAGGATCGCGATCGTCACGATCGCGGTACGCACCGCGCGGCCCACGGCCACCCCGACGCCGGCGGGACCGCCGCTGGCGTGGAAACCGTAGTAGCAGTGGATGAGGATGACCACGAACGCGAAGACCAGCACTTTCGCGAACGAATACAACACGTCCTCCGGTGGGAGGAACAGATAGAAGTAGTGATCGTACGAGCCGCTCGACTGGCCGTTGAACAGCGTGCTGATCGTGCGGGTCGCGAGATAGGCCGCGAGGAGACCGATGATGTACAGCGGGATCACGGCGACGAAGCCGGCGATCATCCGGGAGGTCACCAGGAACGGCAGCGACGGCACGGCCATCACCTCGAGGGCGTCGATCTCCTCGCTGATCCTCATGGCACCGAGCTGTGCTGTGAAGCCACAACCCACGGTCGCCGACAACGCGAGCGCCGCGACGATCGGGGCCAGTTCACGGGTGTTGACGTAGGCCGAGAGGAAGCCGGTGAGCACCGACGAGCCGAGCTGCTCGAGCGCGGCGTAACCCTGCAGACCCACGACGACGCCGGTGAAGCCGGACATCATCGCGATGACGCCGATGGTGCCACCGATCACGGCGAGTGCACCGCTGCCGAAGGTGACCTCGGCGAGCAACCGCAGGACTTCCTTGCGGTAGTGGGTGAGGGTTCGCGGGGTCCACGCGACGGCACGCGCGTAGAAGGACATCTGGTCCCCCGCGCGGTCGAGCACGTTCAGCGGTGCGCGCACCGCTCGGCGACCCCGGAGAAGAACGAGATCTCCGCGGCCTCTGGAGACTGTCATCTGGTCAGGATCCCTTCGCAGGAACGATCTGCAGGTACACCATCGTCAGGATCAGGTTCGCGAAGAAGAGCAGCAGGAACGTGATGACGACGGTCTGGTTCACGGCCTCCCCCACACCCTTCGGGCCCGCACCGGGGTGCAGCCCCTTGTAGGACGCGACGACACCGGCGATCAACCCGAAGATCGCAGCCTTGAGTTCGGCGACGTAGAGGTCGGGTAGCTGCGCGAGGGCGGAGAAGGAGGCGAGGTAGGCGCCGGGGGTACCGCCCTGCAGCACCACGTTGAAGAAGTAGCCGCCGGCGATGCCGATCACGGAGACGAGACCGTTGAGCAGGAGCGCGACGAGCACCATCGCCAGTACTCGCGGGACGACGAGGCGCTGGATGGGATTGATGCCCAGCACTTCCATCGCGTCGATCTCCTCGCGGATCGTCCGCGATCCGAGGTCGGCGGTGACCGCGGAACCGGCGGCACCGGCGATCAGCAGGGCCGTCACGATCGGACTGCCCTGCTGGATGACCGCCAGGACGCTCGCGGCGCCGGTGAACGATTCGGCGCCGAGCTGCTTGATCAGCGAGCCGGTCTGCAGCGACACGACGGCGCCGAACGGGATCGCGACGAGCGCCGTCGGAAGAATCGTGACGCTCGCGATGAACCACGCCTGTTCGATGAATTCCCGGAACTGGAACGGTCGGCGGAAGGTGTTCCGCACGACGTCGACGAACAGTTCGACGATGTTGCCGGCCTGGGTGAGTGCGCCGTGAACCGGCCGCACGAGCGAGCTGCCCGCCCCCATCTAGTCTCCTACTTCTCCAGCCTGCGGCTGTACCACTACTGACGCTGTACCACTGCTGCGGCTGTTGTTACTGCTGAGCCTGCTGCTCGTATCCCTCTCCGGTGTAGGCGGGAATGATCTGGGTGTCGTCGTCGGCGTAGCCCCGGGCGGTGTGGGGAGCGCCGTTGTGATCGAGCGACTCGAGGATGGCGCTCTGGGCGGCCGGGGGCAGAGTGTGCAGGATCGAGCGCACCCGCTCCTGCCGACGCGCCACCGCCTGCCGCTCCGGCATCCCCGGCGTGGCCTGCATCTGCGGCACGATCCCCTCGACATCATCGACACCACCGGCATGATGACCCGCCTCGACGAGCGCCTGCTCGTGCGCCATCGTCGCCTCGTCCTTCTCCTCCGACATCCCGATCGGACCGATCATCGTGCCGTTGAGGAACTGCTTGACCACCGGCTCATCCGAGGTCAACAACACCTCCCGCGGACCGAACATCACCAACTGCCGACGGAACAACATCCCGATATTGTCCGGCACCGTGCGCGCCAGATTGATGTTGTGCGACACGATCAGGATCGTCGCATCGATCTCCGCGTTGATATCGATCAACGTCTGCGAAATATAGGTCGTGCGCACCGGATCGAGACCCGAATCCGGCTCGTCCACCAGGATGATCTCCGGATCGAGCACCAACGCCCGCGCCAGCCCGGCGCGCTTGCGCATCCCCCCGGAGATCTCCCCCGGGAGCTTGTCCTCGGCGCCGAGCAGACCGACGAGCTCGAGCTTGCTCATCACGATCTGCCGGATCTCCGACTCGGACTTGCGGGTGTGCTCGCGCAACGGGAAGGCGACATTGTCGTAGAGGTTCATCGACCCGAACAACGCACCGTCCTGGAACAGCACCCCGAACAACTTGCGGATCTCGTAGAGCTCCTTGCTCGAGCACTGCAGAATATCGGTGCCGTCGATGACGATCGAGCCCTCCTCCGGGCGCAGCAGACCGATCAACGACTTGAGGAACACCGACTTACCGGTACCCGACGGACCGAGCAACGCACTGACCTCACCGGCCGGCAACGTCAACGTCACGTCCTGCCAGATACGTTGCGAGCCGAAGGACTTGGTCAGCCCCTCGACGGAAACCTCGACTCCCAC
>NZ_JBLWIU010000038.1:0-27342 GCF_048381395.1 Rhodococcus shunpengi | reverse complement strand
GTGACGCCGCTGGCACTGTGGAACGCGCGTGCGGCCGGTCACGACGCCGAGCAGGTCGTCGACGCGCTGGTCTCGCATTCCCGGTTCGCCGTCCCGCAGGCGCTGCTCGTCGACATCGTCGACACCATGAGCCGCTACGGGCGCCTCCAGCTGGTCAAGAGCCCCGCGCACGGCCTGACCCTGGTCAGCCTCGACCGGGCGGTGCTCGCCGAGGTCCTGCGGAACAAGAAGATCGCCCCGATGCTCGGTGCGCGCATCGACGACGACACCGTGATCGTCCATCCGAGCGAGCGCGGACGCGTCAAGCAGATGCTGCTGAAGATCGGCTGGCCGGCCGAGGACCTCGCGGGGTACGTCGACGGCGAGGCCCATTCGATCTCGCTGGACTTCGAGACGAATCCGTGGCACCTGCGCGACTACCAGGAACTGGCCGCCGATTCGTTCTGGTCGGGCGGCTCGGGTGTGGTGGTGCTGCCGTGCGGTGCCGGTAAGACGATGGTCGGCGCGGCCGCGATGGCGAAGGCCGGCGCGACGACGCTCATCCTCGTGACGAACACGGTCGCCGGGCGGCAGTGGAAGCGCGAGCTGATCGCCCGCACCTCCCTCACCGAGGACGAGATAGGCGAGTACTCGGGTGAGAAGAAGGAGATCCGTCCGGTCACCATCGCCACCTACCAGGTGATCACCCGCAAGTCGAAGGGTGAATACCGCAATCTCGAGTTGTTCGACTCCCGCGACTGGGGGCTGATGATCTACGACGAGGTGCACCTGCTGCCGGCGCCGGTCTTCCGTATGACCGCCGATCTGCAGTCCCGCCGCCGCCTCGGTCTCACCGCGACCCTCGTGCGCGAGGACGGACGCGAAGGCGACGTCTTCTCGCTCATCGGCCCGAAGCGGTTCGACGCGCCGTGGAAGGACATCGAGGCCCAAGGCTGGATCGCCCCCGCCGACTGCGTGGAGGTCCGCGTGACCCTCACCGACGCCGAGCGCATGGCGTACGCGGTCGCCGAGCCCGAGGAACGGTACAAGCTGTGCTCGACCGCCCGCACCAAGATCCCGGTCGTGAAGTCGATCCTCGAGCAGCACCAGGACGCCCCGACACTGATCATCGGTGCCTACATCGATCAGCTCGACGAGCTCGGTGAAGCGCTCGACGCCCCGGTCATCAAGGGTTCGACGAAGACGAAGGAACGCGAGGCGCTGTTCGACCGGTTCCGGTCGGGCGAGTTGAAGGTGCTCGTGGTGTCGAAGGTCGCGAACTTCTCCATCGACCTGCCGGAGGCCTCGGTCGCGATCCAGGTGTCGGGCACCTTCGGTTCGCGTCAGGAGGAGGCCCAGCGTCTCGGGCGGCTGCTGCGTCCGAAGCACGACGGCGGCCAGGCCCACTTCTACTCCGTGGTCTCGCGCGACACCCTCGACGCCGAGTACGCCGCGCACCGCCAGCGGTTCCTCGCCGAGCAGGGTTACGCGTACCGGATCACCGACGCCGACGACTTGCTCGGACCGCAGATCGGCTGACACGGAGCGCCGACCAGTCCACTCCGAGCGGGGACCAGAGACTTCACGCCCTTCCAGCACTGCGAGCAGTTCGCTAAACAAGGCTCCGGTCCGCTGCTCGATCTCATCGAAGACGTCGATCAGATCTTCGAGAGTCTCATGATCCCATCGGCGGGCAGCGGTGCCGCGGTCGTAATACGGAGGGCCGAGACTCTCCGGCTCAAGCAGCCCATCGGTATCGTCCTGTAGGGGAACAGGTAGCGCCCTACACGATCGGGGTGGGTCATCGCGGTCAAAGCCCGAGGTTGGTGACAGCGTTGCCGATCAGAGGCGGATGCTCGCGGGCGTAGGTTTCGAGCATGGCCGGGGTGGTGTGCCCATTCTGGCACATGATCGCGTGCGCGCTCTCACCGTTGTAGAAGGCCTGGGTGGCTTGTCCCGGACAGGGTCGCAGTGACCGATTCGTTTGGACTGGGCGGGTATGCGGCGTGGCGGTGGTGGTAGCGATACTGGCGACCCCGCGGACCAGCGTGGCCGGCCAGTAGACTCGTTCCCCGGTCTCTGTGACGGTCGCCGTGGTACCTAGGAGGTAGGCGGCGACGGTGTGCGGATTCGCTGGCAACGCGGCGTGCCCTTTCTGTTGGCACCAGGCGTGAACTGGGTCCCGTCCGCGGTGTAGTTACGTCGAGTCGAATCAGAACGGCCGCGGGTGACGGTGGCGTCGACCTGAGTGGAGCGTCTCTTCCGGCAACATCAATCGGTATAGCGCGGCCGATACTTCTGCGCTCGGACGACGCCGTCGTCGTAATTGTCGACGTACTCCCCCGCCTCTGGCGTGTAGTCACCACCGACGCGTTCTGAGTCGTAGGCCATGAACACCACATCAGGACGGCCGTCGTTGAAACGGCGAAAGGTGTCATAGTCCCACCCGTCGGGGGCGTAGTCATCGTTCCACCGCAATCGCGCGACAGGAACGAACCCTGCGTCGGCGTAAAGCTTGGGAAGAACGGTATCGAAGCAGTCCAGGCGTCGTCCGCCGCGCGCGGTGGCCTGAGAGAGCATCGACTGCACGGCTTTCGGGTGCGCGCAGTCCTTGTGCGCGAACGCCGAAACGATCTCATCGCCCTTGAGCGCGACGCCGGCCTTTCCGTCATCGGTCACCAGCAGCCGCATCTGCCGGTATTCGTCCTCGTCATAGACGTATACCGACGCAGCGTAGGGATTCTTGTCGGTCAGCTCGAGCATCTGGGCGCGATAGACATCGGAATCGGTCGGGCCCAGCTCATAAAGCGTCGGCGCCGACATCCCAGCGGAGGCGAAGCGTTCGCGCTCGGCATCGGACAGTGTGTGCTCGGCGATGGGCGTGACCTCGCGACCGTCGATCAGAATCCGAGCGCTTCGGCCTCCTCGATCTCCGGGTCGCTCCAGTAGTCCTCGATCTTCTTGCGCTGGTCCTCCGGAAGCTCCGGGCTCCACCCGTACTGCCTCCAGAACTTCTCGCGGCGTTCCTGCGTCATCGGTTCCTCGTTGTGCATCGTCGGTTCCTTCCTGACCGGTCTGTCCTGCGCGGGCGCGGCGCAGTGCGTCGGTTTGCTCGGCTCGTAGTTTTTCAGCATCGCGCAGGCGCAGGGTCATCGCGTGCCGTATGTTCGGGTCGGCGGTGGTAGCGACCGCTGCGCGGAGTTCGCTCTGGCCACCGGGTGTGGCGTCGTACAACGCCAAGGCGTGCGCGTGGTCAGCTTCGGCTGCAGCGAGTCGGTCTTGCAACCGCATGTGAGTCGGATTGTCGGCCAGCCGAATGCGTGCAACCTCGACGCGGGATACGGCTTTGGCGACGCGGGTGCGCATGTGCGGGGTGCAGCGCGGGCCGGGTTTGGGTTTACACATCGGCGGCCACCTGTGCGGTGATCGCGTCGATGAGGACGGCGAGGGCGCGGCCGAATTGGTCGACGCGCGCGTCGTCGGGAGTGCGGGGGTCGGTGAGGTAGACATCGCGGCGCAGCTCGATCATCACCGAGGACACGCGTTCATCGCGGCCGTAGTGGTGCAGCGGCACGTAACTTCCCGCGTAGGGGGTGTTCTCGGCGATTTGGTCGACCGCGGGTAGGGACGCGAATGCGCCGTGAACGGCGTCGGTCAACCATTCGGGGGTGTGGACGGTGTCGGTGCCGATGCACAGTGCCGGACGTTCGGCGGCCGGGTCTTCGAAGCTGGAGGGGGTGGCGGGGTAGGAGTGCAGGTCGATGATCACCGCGCGTCCGCATGCGTGGAGGCGGTCGTCGACTGCGGTGGTGACTGCGTCGGCGTAGGGACGGAAATAGGTATCGATCAGGTGGGCGGTGCGGGGATACGGTTCGGCGCGCAGCGGCGTGCCGGTGCAGGTGCGGGTGTAGACCGCTCCCCTGCCGAACGCATTCGCCGGTTCGCTGGTGTCGGGGAATCGTTCGGGGTCGATCACCAGCCGGGAGAGGGTGTTGACCACGCTCGTCGGTTTCAGGCGGGTGTGGCGCAGTGCTGCGGCGGCGATCTCGTCGGTGGCGGTGTCGGTGGCTTCGTCGAGTTCGGCGGCGAGCTCGACGTCGGTGAGCAGCAGGTCTGGGCGCAGTTCGAGAGGGATGATGCGCGAGGCGTGCGGGACGTGGATCAGGACCGGTGATCGGTCGTCTCCGGGGGTGATGAGCGCGGAGTGCGGCACGGGGTGTTCCTTCTTGGTGGCGGCTTCCTAACAGTCCCAGTTCCATGCTGGGGTGGGGACGCGAATTGTTCTCGAGATGATGCCGATTCACCAAGCAGGTGACTGGTCGAGTGCGCCACGGAGGATCTGCGGGTCGATCAGGTTTCGGGCGTCATGTGTGGCACGGGCACGGCCGCACCGACAGATCAGCCCTGGTGATACCGATGTGGGGCGAGTTCGTGCCGGCATGCGATCTCGTCGCACAGCCACCGCGTCACCAGGGGCGCATTCACCGGCACGGCGCAGGGTGGTCTCGTGGAGGCGAGTGACGCGAGATCAGCGGATCTTCGACATGACCAAGCCCCACCGGCGCCGGGGTCGGCGCGGGTGGGGCTGGGTGAGGGTGGTGTCAGTAGAGGTTGTCGAGCTTGTCGAGGTCGACACCTTTGGTTTCGCGGCTGGTGGCCACGGCGATCACGGTGATGGACATGGTGATCACCAGGTAGATGATGACGGCGGTGGCGCTGAAGCGGTCGACCAGCCACACCGCGATGAACGGTGCCGGGGCGCCGGCGATGATCGACGAGCCCTGGAACACCAGCGAGGAGCCGGCGAAGCGGTACTTGGTGGGGAACAGCTCCGTGATCCACGCAGCTTCGGGGCCGGCGAGCATGCCGTGCAGCAGAGCGCCGATGCAGACGCCGACACCGAGGGCGGTCATGTTTTCGGTGTGCACCAGGGCGAAGAAGATCGGTGCCCAGATGACCAGTGAGATGGCGGGGACGAGCATCGCGATCTTGCGTCCCACCCGGTCGGACCACCATCCGCCGCCGATCATTCCGAGGAACTGGCACACCGAGGCGAAGGCGACGGTGGTGACGATCGCGCCGCGGGTGTAGTCGAAATAGGTGGTGGCGTAGGCGATGACGAAGATGGTGTAGACGTAGAACGCGATGTTCTCGCCGAGGCGCATGCCGAGGCCGTGGAGCAGCGGGCGCGGCTTACGCAGGGCCGCGATGATGCTGGACGATTCCTTGCGTGCAGCCTTGTCCTCGGCGGATTCGGCCTTCGCCTGTGCGGCCTGGTAGACCGGAGATTCCTCGACACCCCGTCGGATCAGGAACCCGATGATCAGCAGGGGCACGGCGAGGAGGAAGGCGACGCGCCAGCCCCAGTTGTCGAAGGCGTCCCCGGGGAAGACGACCGCAAGGATGCCGACCGTGACGGTGGCCAGGACGGTACCGGCCGGCGCTCCGGACTGCGGCCACGCCGCCCAGAATCCACGGCGCTTGGGTTCGCCGTATTCGCTGACCAGGATGACTGCGGCACCGAACTCGCCACCGAGGGCGAAGCCCTGGATCATGCGCAGGACCACCAGGGCGACGGTGGCCCAGATGCCGATCTGACCGTAGGTGGGGAGCAGCCCGATCGCGGCCGTCGCGCCACCGAGCATGAGGAACGTTGCCACCAGGATGGGCTTGCGTCCGAACTTGTCACCGAGATGACCGAAGACGATGCCGCCGAGAGGACGGGCGACGAACCCGAGCCCTTGTGTCGCGAGGGCCATCAACAACGATGCGACCGCATTGCCGCTGGGGAAAAAGAGAGGGCCGAGGACGGTCGCGGCAAGGATGCCGTAGATCGCGAAGTCGTACCACTCGAGGACGGCGCCGGCCATGCTGCCGGCCAGAACCCGCTTGAACGGAGTTCTCGTGGTCGGTGTGCCGGTGTCCGGTGGGACCGACGGCGTGCCCGACTGCTCGATGGTGGTCATGTCGTGCCTTTCGGATCAGGTTGTGTGGTGCGGCGGGGTGTCACAGCTGGAGGGTCACGGTGGTTCCGCAGGCGCGGGAGCAGCAGGTCATCATGGTGTTGCCGGCGGCGCGTTCGGCCTTGGTGAGGACCAGGTCGCGGTGGTCGACCTCGCCGTCGAGGACGGGGACTTCGCAGGCGCCGCAGATGCCTTCTTCGCAGTCGCTCTGGGCGTCGATGTTGGCCGCGCGCAGGGCTTGGAGCACGGTTTGGTCGGCGGCGACGGGGATGGTGATGCCGGAGTCTTTGAGCACCACGTCGAAGCTGTGTTCCTTGGCCGGGTCGAGGGCTTCGAGGGTGGAGGAGAAGTGTTCGACGTGCAGGATGTCGTCGGGCCAGTGCGCGGTGGCCTCGCCGAGTGCGGTCAGGAGGCGTTCGGGTCCGCAGGAGTAGATCTGGGTACCTTCGTCCGGGTCGGCGAAGAGGGCCTCGAGGTTCATGCGGGTGCCTTCGTCACTGGGATAGAGCCGGAGGTGGTCGCCGTGGTCGCGTGTGAGGCGGTCGAGGAACGCCATCGAGGTGCGTGAGCGTCCGGCGTAGTGGATCTCGTAGTCGCCTCCGGCGGCGTTGACCTGATCGGCCATCGCGATGATCGGGGTGATGCCGATGCCGCCGGCGACGAAGACATACCGTTTCGCGTCGGGGTCGAGCTTGAAGTGGTTGCGGGGACCCCGTACCCGGAGCGTGTCGCCGACGGACAGTTCGGTGTGGATCCACCGGGATCCGCCCCGGCTCTCGTGGTCGTGCAGGACCGCGATCTGGAAGGTGGTGCGATTGTTCGGGTCACCGCACAGCGAATATTGGCGTGAGACGGTGCCGCAGTCGAGGTCGATATGCGATCCGGCGGACCATTTCGGCAGCGGCCGCTCGCTCGTGTCGCGCAGGGTGATCAGCAGAGTGTCGTCGGCGACGGGTTCGAGGTCGGTGACGGCCATGGTGCGGGCGATGGTGTTCTTCGACGGTTCGCCGATCTTGACGGGCTGTCGCTGCGACAGCACCGTGGGGTCGGTGCGTTCGGGGTTGCGCGCCGGATCCCACTGCACCCATACGTGGTCGGGTCCGCGGAAGGAGGTGTTGGGCAGGTAGGTGAATTCCTGGTCCGGGACCAGTTCCATGTGGGGCAGGCGGCGTGTGAGTTCTTCGAGGAAGATCTGGATCTCCATGCGTGCGAGGTTTTTTCCCATGCACTGGTGGCTGCCGTACCCGAAGGTGAGGTGGTCGCTGGCGTTGTCGCGCCGGATGTCGAAGTCGTCGGCCTGGTCGAAGTGCCGTTCGTCGTGGTTGGCGGAGGAGTTGACGATCAGCAGTTTCGCCCCGGCGGGGATTGCGACGCCGTTGATGGTGGTGTCCGCGGTGACGAGACGCCGCCACGCGGCGACCGATCCGGAGTGACGCAGGCATTCTTCGACTGCGTTGGGGATCAGGCTCGGGTCGGCGCAGATCTCCTCCCACACGTCGCGATGTTCGAGCAGCAGCCGCAAGGCATTGGCGGAGGCGTTGGCGGTGGTCTCGTGCGCGGCGACGATGCCGGCCATCATCATCGAGTGCAGGTAGGAGTCGGTGACGACGTCGGGGTGTTCCTGCTGAACGCGGATACCGAACGGCATCCAGCCGTGCCCGTCGGGATTCTTGCGCATCTTGTCGAGAACGGTGCCGGCGAACTGCCAGAACTTCCCGACCGCGTCGGCGACGGCGACCTGCTGCTCGGGAGCCGGACGTCCCCACGTGTTGACGGTGTGCGCGATCGAGTACTCGCGCAGGGTGTCCATGTCTTCCTCGGGCACACCGAGAAAGTGCAGTGCGACGGTGAGCGGGACTTCCCAGAGCATCTCGTCGACGAGGTCGACGTGTCCGGTATCGACGAAGCGATCGACGTACTCGCGGGTCAGTCGACGCACCATCGGCTCGTGGTGAGCGAGCGCAGCGGGAGTGAACGGTTCCATCAGCGCCCGGCGTCGCGGCATGTGCGCGGGTTCGTCCTCGTTGACGAGGGTGCGATTCATGGCATAGCCGTAGCGGGCGAGGACGGCGTTCGCTTCGTCGGAGGTCGGGGTGATCTTCTCCAGGGCAATCGAAGGGGAGAACAGCTGGTTGTCGCGGAAGACGGCTTTGACGTCCTCGTAGCGGGTGACCACCCAGTAGTCGAGTTCGGGACTGTAGAAGACGGGCTCTTCGTCGCGCGACCAACGCAGCGATGCGGCCGGGTCCACCTGGTACGGCCCGGTGAAGGGATCGAACGATGCGGCGCGCGGGGAGACAGGGCAGCCGGTCGGGGAGGTGAAGGCGGTGTGGTCGATGGGGCATCGATTCTCGGGTGCCGAGTCGGGGGTATCGAGGACGGTGCCGTCCACCTGGCTTGTCATGATGCATCTCCCAGCTACGAACTGCAGTTTTACTAATAACGAACATATGTGTTCGTTCAACGC
Organism: Rhodococcus shunpengi; assembly: GCF_048381395.1. Taxonomy (NCBI): domain Bacteria; kingdom Bacillati; phylum Actinomycetota; class Actinomycetes; order Mycobacteriales; family Nocardiaceae; genus Rhodococcus; species Rhodococcus shunpengi. Next base: position 18,933 of record NZ_JBLWIU010000038.1, on the reverse strand, counting down.
ACATCGCTACGGTAACGGCGGTCACACTCGCCGTCAACGCCGGGTCATATCTCCGTGCCGAGAGCACAAAAAGGGACGCTCTCCACGAGCGTCCCCACGAAGACCGGGAAGGATCCCCGGTCAGATACTGAGCAGCGCGTTGATCCGCGCTGCCGTGTCCATCACCGCAGCGGCGGCACGATCGGTGTCGAGCCCTTCGATGGCGACGACCCCGACACTGGATTCGAAGCCCACCCCGTCCTGCTCGGGAGAGGTCCGCACACTGGCCGCGACCCCCACCGCGCCGTGCTCGAGTTCCCCGGCGGTGATACTGAACCCGTCCGCCCGCGCCCGACGGATCGCGTCGGTGTCGTCATCGGATGCGGGGCGGCCGGCCAGGATGGCGATGCCGGCCGCACCGCGCGAGACGGGATGGCGGGTGCCCAGCCGGTAGCCGACACGCAGGATTCCCGAATTGGGTTCGGCCACAGCGATAACCACGCACTCGTCACCTTCGAGGGTCGACAGGAATGCGGTCGCCGAGGTCTGCTGCGCGAGCTCGCGTAGCAGCGGCTGGGCCACTTCCCGCAGGCGCGGTCGAAAGCGTGATCCGAGTAGCGCCGCTCCTGCGGCCAGCCTGATGCGGCCGTCGTCGGTACGAGCTACGAGTGAGTGCGCTTCGAGGGTGGCCACGATCCGGTAGCCGATCGCTCGGGCGACATCCAGTTCGGCAGCGAGCTCGGCGATTGTCACCCCACCGGGTCGCTGGGACACAATGTCCAGCGCACGAAGACCACGATCCAGGGTCTGCAGGGTGCTCAACGATTCTCCTCGACACTCACACGTACGACTTCGAAGCCTATCGCTCCCCCGCCGAGAACAACCGAATGCCCGGCAGGTACGCGCCGAAGCCACGGATCGCGCTCTCCTTCCGTTCGCCGCGCAGGCGTCCGAAGATGAGGCGGATGCGGGGAACGCCCCGGCAAACCGGGAGCCCGCTCGTCGACGAGCGCTCTGCATCCGCCTCCCCCACCCGACTCGAAGTGGCAATCACCCCACCGAACGGGAGGTTCGGATCGATACGGACCTCATTGTCAGGGAGCCGCTTTCGCTGCCTTCAGGGCCGACCGCGATCTCGGCAGCCGGGGCGGCAGCCAATCGAGGTGGTGCTTCCACCCCGGCGCCAGTCGGACAAGGCGCGTCCCGAGGTCGACGGGCGCCCCATGGACGTCCGAGCCGAGCAGTTTCGCAGTACCGAGCAAAAACAGGCCTGAATCCGATCAGCGGAAACCCACAGTTCGCGAACTGCCAGACCGAGACCGATCACGAAAGGACCATCATCAAGTTGACGCCACGGGCCCGACCTTCAGGGGTCGCAGACAGGCTCGCAGGTATACCGGCGCTCGATCGGGACATTGTCGCCAGCGAGGCACAGACTCTGCGTCGCTTCGGTACGTGAGATCTCCCGTTCGTCGCGGGCGCGGATGACGCGGCCGAAGAGGACGGCGACGGTCACCGACACCGCGAACCACACGACGACCAGCAAGAAAACCCAATTCACATACCGAACACCGGCGAGAGAGACCTACTTGTTACCGACGAGTAGGCAAGTCACCCGCAGATTCACCCGTTCGGACGACACCGACAGTTAACGGGGCGGGCGTATCCCTCGCTCGACGCTACATATGCAACGCTATTCGCCATCGGTGCAGTCATAGCGAGGAGCGTTCAATGTCCCTCCACCGGTCGACCGTCCGTAAACGGCATCCGAAGCTTGCCGGCCATCGCGCGCCTCGAGCGACGATCGCCGCTGCCGCCCAGCACCTGCATATCGCCGAACGCCACCACGCTCCGATCACGCCGGATGCGCGCCGCCGTTTGTCGGACTTGTCGAACACGGAGCTGATCGACGTCCTTGCCTCCGAACTCGCCAGCCGTCCGCACATGCGATTGGTGCGCAACCAAGTGACGGCTTTGCTGGCGATGGCACCAACCTTGACCGACCGCAGTCAAGCTACCGAGCTCGGCGCCTACCTGGTCGACGACGCCATCGAACAGGCCGAACTCGAGAAGGCCACGCGCCGTCACATCCTCGACCACCCCATGCTGACCGCCGCCCAGGTAGCAACCGTCTTACGCCGTGATCCAGCAGATCGCTCGGTTGCCTCCCGGCTCCGCGCCGCGGGCAAGGTCGTAGCCCTGCCCGTCGGTAACAGCTACCGCTATCCGGCTTTTCAATTCGACGACGCCACAGCCTCGGTTCGTGACGTCGTCGCCGCAATCAATGCACGAGTAGATGCCGCCGCGGACCCGTGGGGTGTCGCCTCGTGGTGGCTCAGCCCCTCCCCTCGCCTCCCCGACGGACAGACCCCTGCCGATCTCGCCATGGACTCCGATTCAGAGTCCCGCCGCAAGATCGAACGACTGGCGGCGGCGATGTTGCCCGACTGATGCCGAATATCGAACCCCCGGCCGAAGGTCTGCTCCGGCCGCTCACCGCACCGTGCTCGCCGCCGCTGCGGCGGTGTCGATGAGGTGGTTGTGGCGCCAGCCTCGCGGAAGCCGGAGCAGTAGTCTGCGGCCGGTGTGGATGATCCGGCCGGCGACGGCGAGGATCCGCAGGCGTAGCCGTTTCGGTTCCCGCCGGCGGACCGCTGCGCCCTCCCCCAGCCGAGGATCTGCAGCCAGGCGAAAAGGTGGGCTGCAAGGCAAACGACTTCGAGCCACATCTGGTTCTGCGCGAAACCGTGAAACGGCAGGTTGCGCATACCGATGCCCTCGAGAGCGCGGAGGCGGTCCTCGGCGCGGGCGCGTTGCCGGTGCCGGACCTCGAGGATCGGCAACGTCCATACGGAACCGCGGGTGTGGTCGCTGAACACGTGACCCGCCAGCCGTCGGCATCGGTGTGCCACAGTTGCACCGGGTCACGGCGGACGATGACCCGCCTCCCGTCAGCCTCCCGTCAGGCCAGTCCTGCGGACCCGGCCTGGTCGCGCGGGTGAGTTCCGACATCCACGCGGTCAACTCCGCAACCTGAGCGCCGTCGCGTGCCTCCCCGTCCCCGTCGACCGCCACCCGCCACGGCCGGCACGGCCGGCACGGGCGAGGTTCGCTGCCGTCTCATCCAGATGCTGTCCGCGATCATCTGTGTCGAACACCCAACCATCGCAGCGTGTTTGCTTGTGGCCTGTGTAACACGTCGACGTGGGCCGTCGATCTGCATGTAAGTACGTACGCAGAACAGGACTCCCATGAACTCACCAGGCCAGTACCCGGGCGGACCGAACGATCCGAATGCAGGGGCACATAAGCCGCGCGGCCGCAGGAAATGGCCGATCATTGCCGGCACGGGCGCAGCCGCCGTACTCGCTATCGGAGTCCTGGGGAACGCCGCCGGAGACGACCAGGAGGCGTCGCCAGTTGTGAACACCTCGGTCGTCGCAACGACAACGACACCTGCTGCGACAACAACGACGCGAGCAACCACGGCACCGCGGGCGACGACGACGGCACCGATCACGACGACCACCCGGGTTGCACCCGCTGTCGCGCCCCCGCCGACGCAGAGTGTGACCCCCACGACCACTCCCTACGTGGCGCCCACGCCGGTGTACACCCCGCCGCCGACGACCTATACGCCGCCTCCGGTGTACACCCCGGAGCCGGTCTATACCCCACCCCCCGTGTACACCCCGCCGCCGGTCGTGGAGGCCCCGTCGAGTGTGTACTACAAGAATTGCTCCGCTGCGCGGGCCGCGGGTGCCGCGCCGGTGTACATCGGCGAACCGGGCTACGGCTCGCATCTGGACCGTGACAACGACGGTATCGGCTGCGAATAATTAACTGCAGCATAACCTTTTGTCGTTTGTCGGCTCGTCGCCACCATGCACTGACGCTGCCTTACAGCTCTGACGCCACCGAAACCACGTCCACCGCATCAAGATGCTCGAACGGCACATGCACGGTCGGCGCCGAATTCGACTTGCAGCTACTTCGGTCCCGCCGCCATCGTCAACGCGCACCGGTTCATCTTCGACAGCCGCGACGAGGGCGCCGCCGAGTGTCTTCGACATCCTCAACGACGTCGAAGACGTGTGGCGCTGCCGCACCACCGTGAACTGCACCGACGCGTGCCCCGCGGCATCCAGGTGACGAAGGCGATCCAGGAGGCCAAGTGCATTCTGGGGATCAGCCCGGGACGACCACGCCGCGACCGCGGATGCTGCCCTCGCGCAGCCGCCGGTAGGCCGTGGGGCCCTCGTCGAGGGTGAACGTCTCGGTGTGGATGTCCAGGCGGCCCGCGCGGGCCAGGTCCACGACCTCCATCAGCTCGGACCGGGTGCCCCAGTACGGGGTCACGACGGAGGCCCCGAACGGGATCATGAAGAAGCCGACCTTGGCGTGTGCGCCGGCGTGGATGCCCACGATCGAAATGTGCCCGTCGATCGCAACCACCTGCTGCGCCATGTCGATCGTCGACTGAGCGCCGACAAAATCGAACACCGCCGTCGCGCCCTCACCGCCGGTCAGCTCCCGGATCGCGTCCGCCGCACCGGCGCCCGACTTCACCGCCGCGTCGGCGCCGACCTCGCGGGCGAGCGCGAGGCGGTCATCCTCGAGATCGACCGCGATCACGCGAGCCGCGCTGACCGCGCGCAGAATCTGGATGCCGACGTGACCGAGTCCCCCGACCCCGATGACGACCGCCGTCGAGCCGGGTCCCAGCAGCGGCAGGACCCGCGAGATCGCGTGGTACGGCGTTAGACCGGCGTCGGTGAGCGGAACCGCGGCGACGGGGTCGAGGTCCCCGATCGGGACGAGATGGCGCGCCGAGTCGACGATCATATACTCGGCCATCGACCCGGGCGAGCCGAGACCGGGCGGGGCGATACCCAGCTCGGCGGCGCGGGTGCAGTAGTTCTCGCGGCCACGCGCGCACGCGTGGCACGCACCGCACCCCCACGGCCCGTACACGGCGACCGCGTCCCCCTTCTCGAATCCGGTGACGCCGTCACCGAGTTCGGCGATGGTGCCGACACCCTCATGGCCGAGAGTGAGGGGAAGACCGTAGGCGTACTGCTCCGCCGGCATGTCCATCACGAAGATGTCCGAGTGGCACAACCCGGCCGCGGTGACCTTCAACAGGATCTCACCCGGCCCGGGCGCCGGAGTAGGAAGGTCGACGACGACCGGCTCGGAGCCGATCTCGGTGTACTGGAGGGCTTTCATGCGCCCGACTCTACGACCGGGAGTGTGGGCCTGCCTGGCACTACAGCAAATCTTCCGCTATACGACGCCGGCCGTTCCGGCTCCGGAGGTCAGACGGTCCGGACGAGGACACCGACGCCGAGCCGGTTGTAGACGAACACGAGCATGTAGAGCAGCCGGGCGCTGATGCACACAGTCCGTCCTGGACCGGCGAGCTCCCCGCCCTTGTGCGTGGTCGGGCCCGATAGCTGACGGCTTCACCACTCGGCTACGTCCGCGATCTGCGCAACGGGCGTCGGCATCGCGTTCACGTGCAGCCGAAAAGTTCCGCTTCGCCCGGGAGTGATTCCCCTACAAAGGAGTTCACCGTTCTTTCGGTTCCCGCGAGAGCCACTGCACCCCGAACAGCCGCGGTCCGGTATGGGGAGGAATGAGGATCTCGGCCGCGCACTCGACGCATCTGTAGGTGCGATGACCTCTCGCACCTGATGGCCGCAGAGACGACTCGCACCAGCAGGCCGTCCATCCCACTATCACGCGCTTCGGTCCCAGTCGATGCCCGTTCGGGCAGAACTTCGGAGCGCGCTCGTAGGACGCCATGTCTACGATTTTCGCACATATGTTCGATTACGCGCGTTAGAGTGAGAGTTGGCAGGTCGATGGAGGGACGCGCAGAGCGGACTTCGGGAAGCATCGGCCTGTCTTCTTGCGTCAACGCGCTCAGGCCGAGACTCCTCGAACCCGATGACCAGCCGGTCGAATCCGGACCGAGAACCCCATCGACTTCCCACCCGAGGGTCGAGAAGTAGCGGCCCCGCTCACCCGCTGGACAGGACTACAGCTCACCCTGCGGACCGACCGGTACACGTTCCAGGGATCGCAATCAGGGCAGGAGAGCGAAGTAAAGGGGACGGGCCTTCATCACGTAAATGAGAAGTTCGTTGCCGATGCCGAAACGGCAGACGACCAGTTCCAGGAAACGGCATCAGGGTCGAAGCCGGAGGCGGAATTTTCGTGCGGTCGGGACCGGGTTTGACGTCCCGGAGGGCATTGAGCACCTGCCGTGCCTGTTCTTGCTCCACGGCACTGGGAGGTTCGACCGCGGATATGCACACCTCCTATAACTGAAATGTGTGCAGCAAACGGAACAACGCACGGCGGTCGGTGCTCGAACCGTGAGGCGGCGGGACGGACATCTGCCTGGGCCGCTGGGCACGGCCGCGAGTGTGCTGTTGAACGATCGTCGACAGCACGGTCCGAAGAACGCGAAAATCTTCCTTGTCCTTACTCGCCTCGCTGCTGCTGGTGCACCCGCTCGAGAAACGACTGCGCGCTGACCGAGGTTGCAGCGTCCCTCTCCGCCAAGCGGCGATGGAACCCGGCGAGCACAGTTGCAGGCACCGCAGTGGGGACCAGCATCATCGCGACACCGCCCACCCTCACGAAGGCCACGACTGCGGCAACAACCAGCGTCCCCACCGTCGCCCACGCCACGCTTCGCCGTGGGACAACCACCGGAACGGCACACAGCACAGCCGGCACCAGCAGTGCCTCGACGTACCCGGCACCGCCCCGATCGATCAACGATTCACTGCACGCAACGGGATCGTAGGCGGGGTCGATCTCGCAACTGGTGAACTGAGATTGGGGCCAGGACGCCAAGTACGTGGCGGTCATCGCGAACCCGCCCACCGCGAGCGCCAGCAACGACCACGCAACTCGGATCATCCTCATGCCCCATGCCTGCCAGTGACCTCACCGGACGGTTCACCCAGCACGTAGACGACGGACCATCGTGGCATCGTGATCGACATGAGTCGGACAATCGGAACGGTGCGGGAATGGCACGGCGAGCTGGGATGGGGAGTACTCGACTCACCCGAGACCCCCGGCGGATGCTGGGCACACTGGAGCAACATCGACGGAACCGGATTCCGCGCACTCACGGTAGGCGCGACCGTCCAGCTCGACTGGGAACACGCACAGCAGGATGGATTCTCGTTCCGGGCCACCCGCATCCACACGCCGCCTGAGTGACCCGCGATGACCCCGCACGACGAGGACCGGGAGCTGGTGTGGCAGGCACACGACGTCTCTGCTGGTGACTGGGTCACCGCCGAGCTGACGCGCTCGATTCCACTGTCGGATCCTTGGTGCCGCCGAGCTACGCCGGCTACACGCGGGTACTGCATCCCGCGCTGCGTGTCGAGCGCGACTCCGGCGAGCCGGTGCCGGTGCGGTGGGCCGAGGTCGCGGCCGCGACCGGGGCGGTGATCCATCCGACCGTCGAATGGTTCTCCCTGCTGTACGCCGGGACCATCCGCGGCGTCGGGGACGGCAAGGGCACTGTATGGGACGACGGACCCGAGATCGGGGACATGCCTGAAGAGCAGTTTGCCGCGCTGGCCGCGGTGCTCGCCGAGTACACCGACACCCCGGACGACTGTTGGTTCGGGTTCTGGGAAGGGCGCGGCGCAGCGCAGAGCCTGGGACTGCCCCGATTTGGGCCCCGGGTGAAGATTCCGGATCGGGAGAACTTCTGGTCCACGGCACGGTGCGCGATGCGGTGCGCACTCTCGACTCGTGGGGACCGAATCTGTGGTGGCCGCAGGACCGAGCGTGGTTCGTCGCCACCGACATCGATCTGATGTCGACCTATGTCGGCTCGTCCCTCGACTGTGCCCGGGCGTTGCGTGCCTGCTCTGCTGTCGAGGCCGTCGAGACCACCGCCGTGAATTCGGTGACCTGGACCAGTGACGGCATCAACCCGCTCCCCCCGAACCCGTACATGCGGTGACGAAGCCGGTTGCTGACATCGAAGGGCGGCGTGGACACCGTGACGCTTCTTCACGCCGACAGCGATTCTGTGCAGGAACACCGGGGCGATACCAGCGACAAGGAGGCCGGCCATGATGAGGCACACGCTCGACTTCGGTAGTCCGCTACCGCCGGGTTGGACCACACTCGACGAGGGACATCGGTCTCGGTACTGGGATCGGTTCACCGACCGGTTCGGATTCCGGCCAGGCCTTGCCGAGCCGGATTGGCCGGCGATCACCGAACCGACACCCTCGATCACGTTCGACCTCACCGCGCCCGGCGATGTTGCGGGCGCGTGGTCGAGCCGATTCGATGCGGTCAACGCCGAAGCACTGCGGTGCTTCGTCACCGAGTTCGCCGGCGATCCGATATTCGTGGTGCTGGACTGGCAGCACACCTGCTACCGGCTCGACGCGGCCGTGCATGCGAGCACCCCGGACACCGAGTGGCGGGTGCCGGTCTACCCGAACGGCGACTATTACATCTTTCTGCGCGACGACCTGAGCGAAGGCACCTTCGGGCACCCGTGGGAGCAGAGCCTGTGCGTGTTCGGCGAACGGCTGCTGGCCACGCTGGGCCGGACCTTGGCGACGTGGCTGCCTGTCACACGAATCGACGGCCGCCGCCCCGAGGATACGTAACGTCACCGAGCATCCCTGACTAGCTCAACTTCGTTGTTTTTCCTGCCATTTCGAGTATCTCGCAATGTCCTGCAGGACTCGTCGACGATGGCGGTGTCACATCCGGCGGCGCCGCCAGGCCCACACGCACCACCCGATCCCCACGAGTGAAGCCACCGGCAGCACCCATCTCCACCGGCGTAGTGTCACGAATCGCTGGTACTGCTCGCTCGACAAGAACTGCACACCGGGTCGATTCGCAGTGGGCGGTTCCCACCAGTAACTTCCCGAGCCGGTCAACACCTGAGGCCACGCGAAGACGCCGATTGCAATCGCGATGACGATGCAGGTGGCGGGGAACGCCACCCAGAACCACGGGAACCCTGGGGCGCTGCCGAGCCGGGCGCGTCGCGGCACCACCACGCCCGCCACTACCCCCACCAGTGCCAGAACACCCAACATCAACCACGCCATGCGGTCGGACGATACGGCGCATCCACCGGCAGGTCCGGACGTGACGCACGGTGCTGTCGGAGGATCCGAACAGGGAGATGCCGTGACACACTCACCCGAATGGATCTGTTCCCGGCAATCGAACCCTACGACTCGGGACATCTCGCGGTATCCGACGGCAACGTTCTCTACTGGGAAACTGTCGGCACCCCGTCGGGCCTTCCCCTCGTGTATCTCCACGGCGGACCGGGGGGCAGGCTGCACCGCGGGTACGCGCAGGTACTTCGATCCGAGCGTGTTTCGCGCGGTGCTATTCGATCAGCGCAGCTGCGGACGCAGCACGCCCCGAGCCGATGATCCGAGCACCGACCTGTCCACGAACACCACCGACCACCTCATCACCGATATCGAGCGCCTCCGCGAACACCTCAAGATCGACACGTGGGTCGTGGCCGGGGTGTCCTGGGGCGTGTGCCTCGCATTGGCCTATGCCCAAGCACATCCCGACCGGGTGGCAGCCATGGCGTTGGGAGCGATCACCACCGGCAGCCGCCGGGAAGTCGAGTGGATCACCCGGGACATGCGGCGAATCTTCCCGCGCGAATGGGAACGGTTCATCGAACCGGTGCCACCGGCCGAGCGAGACGCAAACCTGGCGACTGCCTACGCGCGCCTGCTCGCCCATCCCGACGCGACCGTTCGGGAGAATGCGGCGCTGCGCTGGTGCGAATGGGAGGACACCCACGTCTCACTCGTTCCCGGCTGGGCGCCCTCCCCCCGCTACCAGGACCCCACCTTCCGGATGATGTTTGCGCGCGTGGTCACCCACTACTGGGGCAACGACCACTTTCTCGGCAACAACCAACTACTCGACGGCATGCACCGACTGGCGGGCATACCGGCGGTTCTCGTTCACGGCCGGTACGACATCTCCGGCCCGCTCGACACCGCGTGGGAGCTGTCCCACCGGTGGGACAATAGTCGCCTCGTTGTCGTCGACGATGCCGGTCACGGCGGGGGCAGCTTTGCTGGCGAGCTGGTCGACGCGATCAGCAGCGTGGCCGAGACGACGCGAAGGTAAGGACGGTGGTTGTGCACGCGCTTCCTTCCAGGTGCCGGTACAACGTCACACTGCCTATCCAGAAGATCTCCGCGATCTCGGATTGATTCATCCCGTTGTCGCGCACCACCCGCGCCAACTGATCTTCCTCGCCGTCATCGCCGGCGGACTGCCCCCGACCCCGGTGCCGGCACGGACCGCAGCCAGGCCATGTGGCTGAAGTGCGGGGCCGAAGACAGTCCGGGGATGGCGTCAAAGCCGCGCGCAGCGACGACGACCACGCCGACATCAAGCGTGTCCGCGCTGCACGACGGGTGCCGTCAGCCAGGCGCCCGCCTGCGAACCAACCGGACATCCGGAGCCCCGACAGGCGACGAGCCATGGCAACGACGAAAACATCCCACCTTGACGGTGACGTCGAGGTGGGACGTTTGTGCCGCCTGAGAGGTCGGGGGTCGCTCAGGTCGCAATTGGATCATTGGCGATGTGTGCGCACAGCGCAGCTGAACAGCTCGCCGGCCGTGACTTCGTGACGCGATCGGGACCCGATGGTTGCGAGATACCCGCCTCGCCCTCCCCCGATCGAAGGCGAGACGGGGCGTGTTCCGAAATCCCCGACTAGAACACGTTATCGCCGAACTCGGAGTCTTGCAGGTCGTTTCGGGAAGCATGCGGTGTGGGCGGTGCCGGACGTCAACGTTTCACATTCCCATCGATCAGCCCGGGTCGATGCCATAGAACCGGCGGCCGTCGGGTGTAGTGACCTCGGCGATGACCCCGAAGTCAGGGTCGTAGACGACCTCGACATGTACGGCGCGCTCGGACGGCTCGCCGGGCTCCCGGCTATTGTCCGAACCACCGTCGGTAGTCATCGACTTATCCATCCGGTCAGCGATGCCAGTATCGATGTGCAGTGTGATCACCCTGCATGGCGATCGGCTACGAACGGGACCTCCGCAACCAGATCGGGACGTTGCCGCAAGCACGTTGCCGAGAGGTGATGTCCGGCGAGATCTGACTTCGGTGCGTACGTGCAGGTCCCGGATATGTCCCGTTGCAGCCATGCGGCGATTACGACGTGCGCTCCTTCAACGCTGCGGACCGGTCGAAGGGGGCGGGTATCCCCCTCACCATGGGCTACGTGAACTGGTTCGAGCTGTTCATGGTGAACGGAACCGGGTGACTGAACGTCTGAACGCGGACTTCTCGGAATTGCCATAGTGCGTCGGGCCGGCCGCTGAAGCGGATATATGCCCTCGAGTGTTCCGGCCAGCGGTGGCTACGTGAAGGATCTGCGCACGCTTCCTGCTGTCGCATTCCACGAACGTTCGGGCGCGCAGAACTCAGCAACACCCCTCACGCAGCACCGTGACCGCAGTCGGCTCCGGCATGAGCTCCTGCTGCGCTCAGAAGGTGTCGTTGATGGTGATCCTGTCGTACGTCGCTGGGAACTTGTCGCCACTGGAGCAGTTCAAGGACGTGGTTTGACCGACCGGGATCTGTTCTGTCGTGCAGTCGACGAGCGCCACTACTTCGTTTCCGTCCATGAACTTGATCTCCACGAACGCGCCGTCCCTGTCGCCTCGCGCATTGGTCACCTTCAGGCCCTCTATCTGGACGTAACCGAGTCCGTCCTGCGTGACGGACCATCCGGGTGCGTACTGGAAGCCCGAAACCTCGAAGGGTTGACCCTCGGAGATCGTCAGGGGGTTATCGGGCCCGCCAGGGGCGGAGTCCTGGGCCTCCGCGGTTTCGATTGCCTCGTTGACCTCGTTCGCGGCGACAGCGAGGAATGCGATACAGCCGCCGATCGCCAATACACCCACTGCGACCAGCGCCAATAAGATGTTGCGCACGGTGTGCGATTTCTTGGGCGGCTGGGGTGCCGACGGAGGCGGTCCGCTGTTCTGTACGCGATCGGTCCACCGGCTTCCGTCCCACCATCGCATGACACCGGATGGGTCGGGGTAGTAGCCGGGTGCGGGCGAACCGGCACCGCCGGGATTCGATGCGTCGGACATCAGTGGAATCCTTTCCGCTGGTGGACGTTCGGTTTCCATCGAACGTAGTCACGGGAAGTACGTTCGGTCGCGTTTTCGGTCACGATGTAGTCCCGCATCGGTGAGATGAATCCTTCGAGATGCACAGGCGCTTTCCGGTTGGGGTCTCGATGTCGCCGATGTTCAGGAGGATCCCTGAGCATCTCGATGGAGCGACCCGCACGACCATCAGCAGGATTGCCCGGACCGAGTTGCTCGTCGTCGACGATATCGGCATGCTTCCGTCCGGTCAGGCCGCCGCCGAGGCGTTCTACCGTCTCGTTGATGCCGCCTACGAGCGGCGCAGTGTGGTGGTGACCAGTAACTTGCATCCGTCCGGGTTCGACACGATCATGCCGAAGACGCTCGCCACCGCCGCGGTCGACCGGTTGCTGCACCATGCGCATGTGGTGATCACCGAGGGCACTTCTTTGCGGCTGCAGGATGCAACCGCCGGACGCGGGGTGATGCCCTTGGCCTGACCTGGTGCGGGAGATCAGTTGACCGCCGGCAGGGAGATCAGCTGTCCGCGCACAGGGACACCATCTGTCCGCCTACAGGGACGCCCTCATGTCCCTTGACAGGTGGGAGTCAGCCGAAGTCGACGCGGATCCCGCTTTACCGTGCGCGTCGTTCCAGCGATCGGGGTCGAACGCGCTCGCGCGGCTGAGAGGGTCACCGGCTCACGTGTGCCGGCGCTGACGCTGTGTGGGGGCGCTCCTGGTCGTCGTGGAAGCCGGTTCAAGGGTGACCTGCACGCTGATCTGAGGTCTTTCTCGCTTGATCTCGACGCGGACCTGCGCCCCCGTAGGTGCCGGTGATGCCTTGTCGAGCAGGTAGGCGCAGATCAGGCGGTCGTGGATTTCCGGCGCGACGCCGAGTGCGACTGTGCTCGAGATGGCTGCAGCGCCATTCGATGCGCGGAAGGCGGTAACGAGTTCGTCGACGATGCGGTCGAGCCGCAGCGCGGTTGCTGTGGTCACCTTCTGGCGACGCACCAGAGTGTTGGGTGCACCCTGTCGGGATGCGACCCATCCTGCGCTGCCGAGTGTGGAGGTTCGGCGCGCGGCATGGGCACGCCGAAGTGCGGTGGACGCAGTCCGTGCGCGCAGCGGCAGAGACGATCTCGTCATCAGTCGATCCTTATCCGTGGATGTAACGCTGGATCAGGGCGCTGAAGCGCGCGTGCGCCATGCGCAGGCCGGTAATGCGTTGTCCCTTGTCCGCCATAGTCGCTAAGCCTCGGAGGACACGCGCGGCGTCTTTTCGAGAACCTGTGCAGGGTTGGTCGAGTTTCCAGACCCGGAGGTCGTCTCGGTGTTGGTGGACGATGGCCATCAACGAGCTCAAGTCTTCGACATCCTTCGGGTGATGGCGGCTGTTCCAGGCGAGCGCTTTGAGCACGACCGCCGATTCCACGTCCGGTATGCATACGGTGAACGTGGTGGACTCACCGTTGTAGAGCTGGGCGTGGACCGCCACGTCGAGCGGCTGAGAGTACAGTGCGAGGGACAGTCCGGGAATGGCGTCGAAGCCGAATTTCTTGTCGCCGAAGAATTTTGTTTCTCGTCCTTGTCCGGAGGTCGCTGGTACCAGCAGGTCGACTGCGAGGGGATGGTCGGGATCGCCGGAGGGGGCCTCCCATCTGTTCCCCCGGACGCGCGTGTATCCGCGGCCTACGAGTTTGGTGTCGAGGTCGGGACTTCCTGCAATTTCTGGCGAGATGCCGGCGTCCGCGTCGGCGGTGGCACGTTGGTGTGCGTCGCTGGCGGGATAGACGTAGGTGAGCAGGTGGACCATGTGGCCACCGATGACCCGATAGTCGAGACCTGCGGCTGCGGCGGCCAGGTCCGCAAGGGCACGAAAACCGAGATCGGCTGCGTTCGATGCTGATTGGACGACGATGTCGGTCACTGCTGGGGGCTATCTACGTACCGCGCCATGAAGGATCGCGTCCTGTAGGTGTTCGGCTGCGTCGAGTGCGTCTGTTCCTTCACTATGCATCACATCGTGCAGCGCAATGATCGGGTCGGCGAAGTCGGGGGTCGAGTCGGTGAGGACTGCGGCGGTATGCCAGAGGGTGGGATCTTCTGGGACGGTTGCTGTGAAGGTGTACTCCTCGCGTGAAGCGACGCTGAAGCCGGCAGGGACGAAATCGAGAAGTTCGCGCATATAAAGGGCCGCTGTGACCGGCATGCGCCAGGGTGCGTAATGGTCGGCGGCGATGTCTCCTGTCTGGAGGCAGTCGACGTCCATGTCGCGGCACAGCTGTCGTGCGTGGGTGATCTGCCCAGTGGGCGCGTCGAGTCCGTACCAGTAGGTGCAGGCACCTCCCGGGCCGGGATATTCGTCGAGGAAGCGGGTCAACAGCTCCTGCCGTCGGTGGACCGTCCAGCCGCCTTCTACCGGTTCGACATACTCGTGGCCTTTGAGAGCTTTCGACACAGCCTGGGGTGTGGTGTGCAGATGATTGGCCAGGATCGTCTGGGGCAGCGGTTGGGGGGACAAGAGCAGGAGGCGTTCGATCGCCCACCGGATCCACGGCGGTCGCCCCCTGCGACGGAGCGGTATGTGGTCGGGTGGGGGTTCTTGATTGATCGTCGTGGAGTAGTCGGTGCCGTCGACGATCAGACGACGTTCATGTACAGCGAGCAGGTGAACGACCGAAGCGTTAGCCAACTGCGTGAGATGTGAAGTGGCGCGTGCAACAACGAGAAAAAGTTTCACGTCGCGTTGCTTGCTACGTTGCGCGCCGACAAGTTTTTTCAGGGCGCTGGGTGTGGGCGGCGACGCGGACGCTTTCATTTGCACGGGTAGTGCCTGCCGACCTGGAGGGGTGAGCACCCAGTCCGCGAGCGAGCCGTTCGTTTCCGCCCGGAAGTCGGCAGCGCGAAGCACGCTCAGCGCGTCTGTGATCAGGTCACTTGTCGACTGCACGGCACCTACCAGATCGATAATCCATATGCAAACAACCTATAGTGTAGATGATTGGATTACGTTGATCGACGCGCCGCGTTGAATCCCCACGCGGGCACGCGAGAGTTCTGCGTCAGAGCTGCAGTCTCGGCGGTAGATGGCAGTGAAGAGTCTGCGGAGACGGTCCTGCACCGGTAGCGGCCGTAGCCCGGTTTGCCAGCTGATTCGATCAGTGTCAATATTGATGGGTGTCGATTCAAACTGATAGTGGTGACCTCTGCTGCGCACCACTGGTACGGGAGCCCCTGACGGAGAACTGGGCCGCAGAGCTGGCTCGGATGTTCAAGGCGATCGGAGACCCGGTACGTCTACGGCTGCTCAGCCTGATCGCCAGCCATGAGGGCGGCGAAAGCTGCGTGTGCGACATCAGCCCGGCCTTCGACCTGTCCCAGCCGACCATCTCGCATCACCTCAAGGTGCTGCGCGAAGCCGGCCTGCTCGACTGTGAGCGCCGCGGCACCTGGGTGTACTACCGGGTGATCCCCTCTGCCCTGGCGCAGTTGTCGGCGGTGTTGTCCCCGGAACGGGGAGTCGTGCCCGGCTCGGACTGCGCCATGGTCGACGATGCGGCGGAGCCAACGCGATGACCACGACGAACACCGAACACCCGGCGGTCGTCGGCAAGATGTCGACCCTCGACCGGTTCCTGGCCGTGTGGATCGGCGCCGCCATCGTCGTGGGCCTGCTGCTCGGCCGGATGATCCCCGGACTGGGTGAAGCGCTGAGTTTCATCGAGATCGACGGCATCTCCCTGCCGATCGCCCTCGGTCTGCTGATCATGATGTACCCGGTGCTGGCCAAGGTGCGCTACGACCGCCTCGACACCGTCACCGGCGACCGCAAACTGCTGGTCTCGTCGCTGATCCTCAACTGGATCCTCGGCCCGGCACTGATGTTCGCACTCGCCTGGCTGATGCTGCCGGACCTCCCCGAGTACCGCACCGGCCTGATCATCGTCGGTCTCGCCCGGTGCATCGCCATGGTCATCATCTGGAACGACCTCGCCTGCGGCGACCGGGAAGCCGCGGCGGTACTGGTGGCGATCAACTCGGTGTTCCAGGTGATCATGTTCGCGGTGCTCGGCTGGTTCTACCTGTCGGTGCTTCCCGGCTGGCTGGGTCTCGAGCAGGCCGCCCTCGATGTCTCGCCGTGGCAGATCGCCAAGTCGGTGCTGATCTTCCTCGGCATTCCCTTGGTCGCCGGGTTCCTCACCCGCCACTTCGGTGAGAAGGCCAAGGGCCGCACCTGGTACGAGGACACCTTTCTGCCGAAGATCGGGCCGTGGGCACTCTACGGGTTGCTGTTCACCATCGTGATCCTGTTCGCGTTGCAGGGCGAGCAGATCACCTCCCGCCCGTTGGATGTGGTGCGGATCGCGCTGCCGCTGCTGGCGTACTTCGCGATCATGTGGGTCGGCGGATACCTGTTCGGTGCCGCGATCGGCCTCGGCTACGAACGCACCACCACCCTCGCGTTCACCGCGGCCGGCAACAACTTCGAGCTCGCCATCGCCGTGGCGATCGGCACCTTCGGCGTAACCTCCGGGCAGGCCCTGGCCGGGGTGGTCGGACCGCTCATCGAGGTTCCCGTCCTCGTCGCCCTGGTCTACGTCTCCCTCGCCCTGCGCAACCGTTTCGCCCGCCGCGAGTCGTCACACCTGCCCGCATCGAAAGAGGTTTGATCCGTGAGCGCACCGAGTGTGTTGTTCGTCTGTGTCCACAACGCCGGCCGCTCCCAGATGGCCGCCGGGTTCCTCACCGCCCTGGCCGGGGACCGGATCGAGGTGCGTTCGGCTGGCAGCGCCCCGGCCGAGCAGGTCAATCCGGCCGCGGTCGCGGCGATGGCCGAGGTCGGCATCGACATCTCCGGGCAGAATCCGAAGATCCTCACTACCGAGGCGGTGCAGACGTCGGATGTGGTGATCACGATGGGCTGCGGGGACACCTGCCCGGTGTTCCCGGGCAAGTCCTACCGGGACTGGGTGCTCGACGATCCGGCCGGGCAGGGCGTCGAGGCGGTGCGCCCGATCCGGGACGCCATCCGCGCCAAGGTCGAAGCCCTCGTCGCCGAGTTGACCGCCCCGTCCTCACCGCGCTGACCTGCGAGGTTCTTCGATGACGACGAACGTCGATGTCGTGGTGGTCGGCGGTGGGCAGGCGGGTCTGGCTGCCGGCTACTACCTGCGGCGGGCCGGGCACCGCTTCGTGATCCTCGACGACCAGGAACGGCCGGGTGGGGCGTGGCCGCACATGTGGCCGTCGCTGCGGCTGTTTTCCCCGGCGGAATTCGCGTCGCTGCCGGGGTGGCCGATGCCGCGCTGGCCGGACGGTTTCCCGCCTGCACGGCATGTTGTGGACTATCTCACCGCCTACGAAGCCCGCTACGGCCTGCCGATCGAGCGGCCGGTGCGGGTGCAGGCGGTGCGGCGCGACGGCCCTGATCTGCTGGTCGACACCGACCGCGGGCAGTGGCGGGCGCGGCGGGTGATCAGCGCCACTGGTACCTGGCAGCGACCGTTTCGGCCGAGTTATCCGGGCATGAAGGTGTTCACCGGGCGGCAGTTGCACACCGTCGACTACCGTAGCGCGGCCGAGTTCACCGGCTCGGACGTCGTGGTGGTCGGGGGTGGCAACTCCGCGGCTCAACTCGTCGCCGAGATCTCCACTACCGCGAGAACCATCTGGGTCACCAGCCGGCCCCCGCGGTTCCTGCCGGATGGCGTCGATGGCCGGGCGTTGTTCGAGCTCGCCTCCCGCCGTGCAGTGGCCCTGGCTGCCGGACGGACCGATCCCGGCGGCATCGCCGCCCTGGGGGACATTGTGATGGTCCCGGAGGTGCTTGCCGCCCGTGAGCGTGGCGTCATGACCGCGCTGCCGATGTTCGATCGGCTCACCGTCGACGGCATCGCCTGGGGACAGCGCCACCAGCGGGCTGATGTCGTGGTGTGGGCCACGGGATTTCGGCCCGCCCTCGCGCATCTGCGGCCGTTGCGGTTGCGCGATCACACCGGCACGGTGCCGGTCGCCGGCACCCGCTCGCTCAAGGAATCGCGCCTGCATCTGCTCGGCTACGGCGACTGGACCGGTCCCGGTTCGGCCACCATCCTCGGCGTCGGCCGCACCGCCAAGGCCACCGTCGCCGACCTCGACCTCGATCTCGACCTCGACACCTGATCTGCGTGAAAGGACCTCGACCGTGAGCACACCCTCGGCGCTGTTCGTCTGTGTGAAGAACGGCGGAAAGTCCCAGATGGCCGCCGGCCTGATGCGGGCCGCCGCCGGCGACACCGTTACGGTGCACTCCGCCGGTACGAAACCCGGTGCCGGCATCAATGCCCTGGCGGCCGAAGTGCTCCTCGAGGTCGGCGTCGACATCACCGGCCAGACCCCGACACCGGTCGACCCCGACCTGGTCCGCGACGTCGATCTCGTGGTCACCCTCGGCCGCGAAGCCCACCTCGAGCCGGTGGCCGGGACACAGTTCGAGAACTGGGACACCGACGAGCCGTCCGAGCGCGGCATCGTCGGCATCGAACGGATGCGGCTGGTCCGCGACGACATCGCCGCTCGTGTCACCGACCTTGCCGACCGGCTCCGTCGCTGAAGACACCGATGTCGGCCACCCGAATCCGGTGGCCGACCTCGAGGGAAGCCGTTCAGCAGCAGGACGGTGCGGCCGAAGCCTGCTGCGTGTCCTCGGCCGGGGCGGCGGTGCCGCAGCACATGCCACCCACGGCGGTGGCCGGATCGTCGAGATGCTGTGGGCTCGAGCCGAAGGT
>NZ_JBLWIU010000037.1:0-31479 GCF_048381395.1 Rhodococcus shunpengi | reverse complement strand
GCCGGCATCCCGATGGACGTGCCGGCACTGACGATCAACAAGGTGTGTCTGTCGGGCATCAACGCGATCGCGATGGCCGACCAGCTGATCCGCGCCGGCGAGTTCGACGTCGTCGTCGCCGGCGGCCAGGAGTCGATGAGCCAGGCCCCGCACATGCTCGAAAAGTCCCGCGCCGGCTTCAAGTACGGCGATGTGACCCTGCGCGACCACATGGCCTACGACGGTCTGCACGACATCTTCACCGACCAGGCGATGGGCAACCTCACCGAGTCGGCCAACTCGGGCGAGCGCTTCGTCTCCCGCGCCGAGCAGGACGCCTTCGCCGCCGCCTCGCACCAGCGGGCTGCCCGCGCCTGGAAGGACGGCCTGTTCGACGACGAGGTCGTGCCGGTGTCGATCAAGCAGCGCAAGGGCGACCCGATCGTCTTCGCCGCCGACGAGGGCATCCGCCCGGAGACCACCGCCGAGTCGCTCGGATCGCTGCGTGCGGCGTTTGCGAAGGACGGCACCGTCACCGCCGGTTCGGCCTCGCAGATCTCCGACGGTGCCGCCGCGGTCGTCGTGATGAGCAAGGCCAAGGCCACCGAGCTCGGCCTGAGCTGGATCGCCGAGATCGGCCGCCACGGTGTCGTCGCGGGACCGGACTCGGCCCTGCAGTCGCAGCCGGCACGGGCGATCGCCCGGGCCTGCGAGCGTGAGGGCCTCGACCCGACCGAGCTCGACCTCGTCGAGATCAACGAGGCGTTCGCCGCCGTCGGCATCGTCTCTGCCCGCGAGCTGGGCATCGATCCGGCGAAGGTGAACGTCAACGGCGGTGCGATCGCGCTCGGCCATCCGCTCGGCATGTCGGGTGCGCGCATCGTGCTGCACCTGGCGCTCGAGCTGAAGCGCCGCGGTGGCGGCGTGGGTGCTGCTGCCCTGTGCGGTGGTGGCGGCCAGGGCGACGCGCTCATCGTGCGAGTACCCACGAACTGATTCTTATCGAGTCTCGTGAACTGCTTGCTCTCCGCTCGGTTCGCGGATAGCTCGGCGTGGGTTGACATAGGGACCGTGATATCGGCAAACGCCCGCGTCAACGAGTCGTATGCGTGCTGTCGAGCGCGCCGGGCGCTCGAGGTGTCGAGACGAGGGTGGTGACCGGGAGCCGACGCACGTGCGGTGCGGGCACGTATGGCAGTCGGCTCCGCGTCGTGAGGCGGTTGCCGTCTGCGGCTGAGGGGTATCTGCATGCCGAGGCAGCGCTTTCTTGTTGTGCGTGAATGGGTAGGCGCGTTTATCGAGCACAGCGTGCAGCAGCGGTTCTCTTCGCCACGAGGTCCGTCGCGAGCTGTTCGCGCATTGCTCGCCGATGTTCGCCGGTTGCTGGTCGAGCCTGGGGGATCGAGGTGGCGACGAGGGCACGGTGGCGGGTCTTGATCATCCGGTGGGCTGCATCTGTCGGGGTTTCGCCCTTGTGCGTTCGGCCGTGGACCTTTAGTTCGGTGGGGGAGGGGCCGGACCAGTCGAGGCGGGAGAGTCGAAATGCCACCAGTCGTAGCGGCGAGGTCATCGCGTGTGCGGTGGGCCATGTCCACCCGCGAGTGGTGCCGTCGTGGTTGAGGGCGTGAGCGATGTCGATGCCTGTCCAGCGGTCGGTGTCGATGCCGGCGTCGAGTAGGAGGTCGCAGACCGATCCGATGTGCCCTCGGCGTCTGCCGGTTGCGTCGTCGATCCCGACGATCGTGCGTAGCGCGGGGACGCGGTCGATCAGTTGGGCGGCTGCTCGTTGGAGGGCCAGCGGTCGGGACGTGGTCGGTGTCGAGGTCTTCTCGCCTGCGCGTGTGCGCGCTTGGTGATCTTTCCTGACGGAAAGACACAAGGATAAAGAACCACTAGGGGATTGGGGTGCGGAAGCCAGTGAGCTGCGTTGGGTTGGCGAAATAGACCGGGTGGCAGAGGTTCCGCTCTTGGGAGCGGAGCGTGTCGTTCGTTGCCGCGGCCGTCGCCGTGGCTGCTGGCGTGGTGTCGGCGGTGCGGGCATGGTCTCGACGGCCCATGCGGGTGCGGAGAGTGCCCATACGCTGGCAGCGCCGATCTGCGGTCGAACAGGGAGTTGGCCGTGGACTTGTGAGTGGAGGCGGGCGGCGGCTTCGCGTTCGATGTTGTTGAGTTTTTTGCCGCGCGCCAGTTCGACGCCGAGGTCGAGTGTTTTCAGTGCGCGTCGGCCGCGTTTGAGTTGGTCGATCGACAGGGTGTCTGTGGTGGCGAGGGTGGCCAGGGATGCGCAGACATGGCGGCCGGTGGCCGATTCGGCGTAGTGGGCGTGTGCAGCGCACACCCGCAGGAATGTCTGGATGGCGATGCCGTGGCGCTTGAGGGCGGTGCGTCCGCGTTCGGTGTGGGTAACGATCCATTCGCACAAGGTCAGCCAGTAGCGGCGGCTGTGCCAGGTCGGGATACGGGCACATGCGCCTGCAGGGATAGGTAGGGAGAGTGCGGCGCCGGTTCCGGGAGGTTGGGCGTCGAGCAGGTCGTCGACAGCGTCCTCGTCGGGATGGTCCTGCGTTTCGGCGGCTTCCATTGCGGCGACGTTCGCGACGGCGGCGGCGACGATCGTGTCCCATTCGGCGTCGGTGAATGGTTGGGGGAGCGGGCTGCCGGCATCGTCGCGGTCGGCGGACGCGTCCGGGATGGTGGAAGTTGAGGTGGTTGGATGTGTTTCAGGGTGTGCGCTACCCTGAGACGTACCTGGCATGGTAAGTCCCTTCGGGGAAGCAGTAACTCAGAGTCTGTGAAGCGTCGAACTTCGGAGACTCACCCAGAGCGTGATCGTCCTGGCAGACGTTCTCGCTCGAACAGTGAAGGATCCTTCGAGGTCCTTCAGTGGATGTCCTCCTGAGGCCCACCCCCTTTCCGGGGGTGGGTTTCTCTTTTTCGTTGAGTCACTGCGTTGTTGAGTTGTCGGAGTGGTCGGTCCGGGTTACTGGCTCATCAATGTGTCTCCTTGGTGCCCGGACCTGGGGGTGAATCTGTATCGGAGCGTGTTGGCTCGGGATGGAACGCTGCGCAGGGGCAGAGATGCGGTGTGCGAAGCTCACCGACGGGTTATGGACCCGGGGGTAGCACGAGCGACTGAGCGAAGAGGGCGATCTGCCGGATCTGCTCGATTGAGGCTGTCTCCGGGTCGGAGGCGACGAGCTCGACCGTGTCGGCGAACGCCATGAATCCTCCGACTGTGGGGCGTGTGGGGGACAGCGTCACCGGTCCGTACCGTTCGACCAGCTCGTCGAGGTCCAGCACCGCGGGATTAGCGGTCCCGCGGACGAGTCGGGCTTTGAGCGTGCTGTCGAGGGCGAGGATTGCCCATGCGCGGCCGTCACGATCGACGGCTACCGAGCTCACGCGACGTTCCGATGAATCGCGGTGGGTGGGGCCACACGGTGTTCCCAGGCGGTGTACGCATCGCGCGCGAAGGACATCGTGATCGAGGGCTCGTGCTCGTGCCCGATGGCGTCGAGGGCGCCGAGGATGGCTTCGAGACCGCCGAAGGTGTGGCCGGCGAGATGGTCGAGCGCGTCGGTGCAGGTGTCGGCGACGGCGCTCCACGCGAGGTCGAGACCGGGGGAGTGGGCGGCGGTGCGGGCTGTGCGCGCGATGTCCGCGATGGCGTGCCATTGCTCGAGCGTCGCGGTGTCGGTGTTGGTGGCCCGGCAGGCGGCGGCGATCTGGTCGGCCGCCAGGCGCGGGAACTCATCGATGGCAGCGACGAGCCCCCAGGTGCGGTGGGCGTAGAGGTCGGCGAACCACTGCCAGCGGTCTGCATCGGGGTGGTCGTCGCCGGCCGGTGCCTCGATGATGCCCTGGGCGATGGCTTCGAACAGGTTCAGGTGCGGGCTGGGCTTCATGCCACCGCTCCCTTGAACAGCGTGAGTCGTCCGCCGGTATGGGATGTTGGAACCTCCTGCGCGGGGGTAGAAGGGGACGCAGTCCGGTTCGTCGCTGCACGTCGGGTCGGTCGGCGTTTCGGTTTGGGCTTTCGACGTTTGGTCTTGGCTCCGCACCGGTCGGCGTAGGCATCGAACATCTCGGGAGCGATCTCGTCTCCTTTACCGGAGAACAGTCGCCCCGCGAGGATCTGATCGCGGATCTTCTCCCCGCTGGCCAGCCTCCGGTCGAGCTCCTTAGTGCATGAGGTGAGCAGCGGGCACTGGGCGCACGCAGCGACGGCTTGGCGCCACGGGGCGGATTTGTTTCCGCTCACCGTCCACACCTGTCCTTTGCCGGAACACAGACCTTGACCTGCGCGGACCTCGCTCATCGGGGCTTTGAAGCGGGATTCGAGCTCGATGGCGATACGGCGCGAAGTGGGGCATACGCGCACGGCGGGGGTGTAGACGAATCCGCATCGTCGGCACCGGCCGATGCCGCAATGTTCCCGCTCGAGCGCCCGGAGCTGGTTCGTCGAATAGTCGCTGAATGATCGCGTGTGGGCGCGTGCGGTGAGTGTGCGCAACGCCGCGACGACGGGCAGGCACAGCGGCCGGTCCGTGGAGTAGGTGAACCCGCACGACGAGCATGCGGTGCCCTCGGGATTCGGCAGGTGCTCAGCGAGGACGTAGTGGGGGTCCTTGCTGCCACGAATTGTGTCGTGAGTCTCTCCGCGAGGAGTGGCGGGACTCTCTGCTACTAGGCGTATCTGCCCAGCGCCAACTAACCTGTTCATCGCAGGCTCCGTATCTGCATCGAGGCCACGGCCGGCTAACCCGTGTGCCTCTGGCTTGTTCGACTGCGGCTAACAGTCGGCTTGCTACTTGGACGGTCCCTCAGCTGGGCTAACAGCTGGGGGACCGTTCACATCTCAAGGTCTCAACTCATTCCCCTCACATGACCCACTTCTAAACCAGGACTTTTATACGATCCGGTACGTGCACACTGTAGTGAGAGGGCTGCACAGTGTCTACCGATGACGAACTTCGCGTTAGGACCAAGGCCCGATCGGTGAGTAGACGGGTAATGCGCGGGTTCCGGCCCCAAAGACTTGAACAGGCGCGACTGACTGCGGGTATCTCGCAAGCTGAAGTCGCCCGCCTCGCGGACATCAAAGCCGAGACGGTTCGCCGGTGGGAGAAAGGCGCGGCGTCTCCCCAGGTCGATCTGCTTGCGCGCGTCGCCGACGTCCTCGGCATCGCCATTGCTGATCTCGTCGATATCCCGGAGGGCGAGCGATTCCCCGGCGACTGGCGTGTTATTCGAGGCATGACGCAGCCGATGCTCGGCGCCGCTGCTGGAGTATCCACGCAACTCGTGGGAAGTGTTGAGCGCGGCGAGGTCTCCTTGTCCGACAACCTCGCGAAGAAGCTGTCGGCCGCGCTCGACATCTCGGAGGGCGAACTGCGGGCGAGCTACGAACGGGCGCGTCGCCGCCCAGCGGGCACGCCCGCCTAAGCGACAAGCGCGGCTCCAGTTCGCCGACATCGTTTGTATCTCCTGATTCTGTCGTGTGCGCTGAGCCTAAAGTTTGCAACTTTCAATAGCAAGTTGCATCGGATTGCCACACGCTGACACCATGAAGACATTGCAAGCTAGGTGACTTCTGTAGGTCGGGGCGACATGAAAGGTGAACGTTCGATGAGCAGCACCTTCGCGGAGCGACTCCGGTTCCTCTTCGATAACGTCCATCCGCGTAGCCGTGGTCCATACACCCAGACCGAAGTGGTTGACTTGCTTCGATTCAGTGGGAGTCGAATGACCACCGGCTACATGTCCCAGCTTCTCAGTGGGAAGCGGACCTCCCCTGGCCTCGAAGTCGTCCGCGACATCTGCCGAGTCTTTCGCGTGCCGATGGACTACTTCGGTGACGAAGAAACCTACGAAGAAGTCAAGCAACAGATCATCTGGATCCAGCAGCTCCGCGACTCGGAAGGGCAGCAGGTCGCCGCTCGCACCTACGACCCATTCCGTCGTCTCACCGAGCAGGACAACAAGTCGGATTAAACGATGATGGCGTAACTCAGACCTGCCGTGATCGCGCCTAGCAATGCACCGACAATTACCTGCCCCCTCGTGTGATCACCGAGATGCACGCGGGACCACCCGACAAGCACGGTAAAGCCCCATCCCAGCAACCACCACGGCGAAAGGGCGATGGCCAGAACGACACTCACCCCAGCAGCGACTCCAGTATGAAAACTGACCTTCCAGCGGAAGATGCTGGTGATAATCGCTGCGACGGCCAAGGCGATCAGACCGGCGGCCATGAACCCGACTAATTGCTGCGGAGCATCGGTTATCACCAAAGTAATCAGTCCGCCAATCGTAACCAGCAGCAACACGGCAATCAGCAAGTGACGCTCATTGATCTTGGTGACATGGTGATCGCCGATCCGAGATCCACGCATGCCGATGAGAATGACACTCATCGGGACCACGCCCGCGCATATAGCGACGAACGCACCCCATCCCGGTGCACCAATCACCGCCCCGAGAATCAAGGAAGTAACGATGTTGATTACCCAGGGTGCGCCGATCTCGGTCAGGCTACGTGCAACGCGATCAACAGTGCTGCTGCGCATACGTATATCCGTGCCCGTCATGAAACCATCTTCCGTTGGTTGGCTGTAGCTCGGTCGTAGGCTCGTCCCAGCGAGCACACCCAATCGGTGGTGATGACCCCTGGCGGGCATGAGATGGACTCGTGCCCGAGCTCTGTAGGGACTTCCCCTGTGACCAACCATCGTGCGATTAGATCCGCAGCGCAATCAGGGTCGAATGGATCCCGATACGGCACACCACTGAAATCTGCTTCCAGGCTGAGAGCATCCATCACCTCGACTGCCCGGTCGTCCACCTTCTCCATCTCAGAGCTGTGCGGCCGGGATGCGCGTTGCGTGCCGGGCCAACGAGACAACAGCTCTCCATGCAGGTTCGCGAACTGCGGAAGCGCACGCCGAGCTTGGCGATGGTTCATAACCAAGCCCGTCAGCACACCTGCTGCGAGCAGGAACACGCCGGTGGCTGCGAGAAGCCTCGTGATCTCCAGCGGAGTGATCGTCGGCTCTACCACTCCGAACCGTGCAGCGGCCAAGTAACCGATCCGCAGACCAGCGTAGGTCGTGAGGATCGCTGCACCTGGCACAATCAGAAGGAGAGTGCGTCCCGTTACCGTGCGACGGTCGGCCTGGACAATGGCGACCACTGTGACCATCGCGCACAACAGAAACGGATATGCCATGCCGATGATCAATCCATCGGCGTAGCCCGGAAGAAACGCGTAGTCTCTGTCGAACTCGCGATCGGTCACTCCGTCGGGCCACGGCTGGCGATAGAAGATGGCAAAAGCCAACGTCGCTAACATGATTGACGTGGTGACATGAAAAGCTAGGAGTTTCCTGTGCCGCTCATGCTGCGCAGTCACATCTGTGAACACGATGGCAGTCCCGACACAGATCCCACACACCAACAGCATTTTCACCGCAGTGGGCGTGCCATCGCCGAGTGCCAATCGGACTGCGTCTTCAACCACCTGCACATTGATAGCCATATGCAACGACATGCAGGCGAGGATGACCACAGAACCCGCGAGAACGAGTGAACGACGGGCGCGCCACCGGTGGAATCGAGTAACCGCTGCGATGAATAGAGCTACAGCAGCAAGCGCATTGATCATCCCAGCGCCTCGTCGATACGAGACCGGACGATCGGACTGTGGTTCACCGTTCGGCTGTTGTAAATCCGGCGCAGGAGAAGGCTTGCGAACGCTTCTGCGTCTATCTCCTCTTGCTCCTGCTTGTGCGTGCAGTTGCGCTCCAGCATGAGCGTGGCGAGGTCGTGTGAGGACTCGGGAAGAAAAGCGGTGGCGAGTTCGAGTGCGGGCCTTCCTATATGACCTAACGCGATGTGGCCAAGCTCATGCCCTATGGTTCGCTCTTTGGCGTGAACCCAGTTCGCATAGAGGATCTGATCGTCGTCAGGATTCCGCTTCCACTGGCCGAAGACTCCTACGGGTAGTTCTGCGCTTTCCTTAATGGTCAGAGGACGGCCGCGATCCCGAGAAAGCGCATTGACCAAACCTTCCAGCGATCGTGCTTCTTCGCTGGATGCGATACGAAACAGCCGGTCGACGGCGCGTATCACTTCCGTCCTGTCCGGTGCCACTCTTGAACTCCCCTCGCTTCAACTCTTCCGTCCACCCTAAAGGCAAAGGTAACGATCTTGTAACAGCCCCGGGCCGTTGGTGTGTTCACCCGCCAGTTAGGCTGCGTCGAGTGTCTATCGGAGCCCGCCCTACCCGCCGTATCGTCGCCAGCCTCGCGGTCCTCATCGGAGCCTTCCTGCTGACCGTCAGTGTGCTGATCCCCACGTATGCAGTTGACCGGCTGGTGAAGATTCCTCTCACCGTTGAAGCTGACACCGTCTCCACGGGCACCGCCACGCTCCTCGACTCGACCGAACTGATGCAGGGCCGTCTCGTCCTCGAAGATGACGTGCCAATCACCGTCAACCAGCGAGTCACAGTAGAGGACCCCTCGGACAAAGACGTCGTCACGCTGCAATCTGCCATTCGAATGACGCGCGACGATCGAAGTGGAACTGCTGCGATCGTCAACGCCAGCGTGGATCGCTCCACCCTCGACAGGGCGACTGCACTCCCAGTGGATGAGCCCGTGGGGTCAATCCAGACCGAGACGGGCAAAGTGCCTGAACCTGTGGTTCATGACGGTCTTCAGTTCAAGTTCCCATTCGACACACAGAAGCAGTCATATCCATACTTCGACACCACCTTCAAGCAGAGCCGGGACGTACATTTCGTCGAGGAGACCGAGCTGGATGGTCTGCCGGTCTACCGGTTCCATCAAGAAATCGAACCGACGCAGGTGGGAGGCGGCATCTCCCTGCCGGCCTCTGTGTGGGGCAGGGAAGGGACCGGATGGCTGAAACTGCCACGGTTCTACAGCATCACCCGGGATCTGTGGGTCGAGCCGGTCTCCGGAGCCGTGGTCCAGGTCGAGCAGCACCACAGGCAGTTCTTCGCGGCCAAGGCCGATGATCCGGAAGCCGTCACACTCATCGACGTCACTCCGAGACTCGATGAGCAGACCCAGGCCGAGCAGATAGCCTTCGCTCGAACGTCGAAAAACCTCGTTCTGTGGGGAACGGTGTACGCGCCGGTCGGTGCTGCGGTTGCAGGTGTGGCTCTGCTGGCGAGTGGCATCTACCTCGGAGTGAGGACTCCGCGTAGAGATGAATCCGTGAGGCCCACCGATATGCGCGCGATGGTCAACGTCGCGAGCGTCTGACGCAGGCCGATCTGTTGCTGCGCACGGAGACTCACGACATCCGCCGTCGCCCACCACAGGGGCTATGACAGTCCATCCCAGTTCAGTCGTGACTACCGCCGCCCCTACGGATTCACCCTGCGCGCCGCCCCTCAGCTGACGGGCCAACCCAGTGACAGATGCACTAGGCCGTTGCGACCTCCTGCTCTCGCAGGAACAGCACTCAATGGACCCCTTGGCAGGAAAGTCTCGGTTACCTGCTCGCGAGAGATAAGTCGGAAGACTCCACCGAATCGTTTCGGAGTCAGAATTCCGACAATCGAAGTGACCTGGCATCGCGAACAACACGCTACTGAGCGTTGCGCAGCTCCGCGTATGCAGCCTCGGCGATGGGTTGGGCCTTCGCGTACTCCGACGTAGCAGTCTCACCGTTCTTGTAGAAGCGCTTGTCCTCGATGTACTCGCGTGTATCGGCCTGTTGCACCGCCAGCGCGTACGCCACCGGATCCCCCGGATGTACGTCCACGCCAGCGGCGTTGTCCATGAACGTGTCTGTCGCGACGCGCACTGCGTCCGTGGAATCGGCCCCGATGTTGTACGCGAACCGCCACCCGTAGATATCCGCGATCGCGGTGGCCGGCGCAGGCAGAGATAACCCGGACCTCCAGCCCGTCTCGGCCTGACCGGCGAGAAGAGCTGCGACTGCCTGTTCCGGCGTACCTCCACGTTTTTCGACTGTTTCGATGATCGCGACAGCGTTCCGTTGATGGATTTTGAAGAGGATGTCGGTGTTGTCCTCGCCGAAGACCGAAACGGTCGCCGGTGCTGCTGTCGTACTCGGCGCAACAGTCGGTGCGGGCGCGGCCGGCTCGTCGCTCCCGCACGAAACCACGCCCACTGCAAGAGCTGTGGTGATCAGTGCGGCGACAAGGTTCTTGGGTTTCATAGGTCCTCCGGGGTCAGTAACGGATTTCGTCGATGAGCCAGCGATCGCCGTCTCGAACGATCGTGACCCACACCGAGGTGTCAGGTTCAACGGTTTCGGTGCCGCTGGTGGACACCGCTGTCTGTTTGATGGTGGCCACGCGGCGAATGACGGTGTCGGTGTCTTCGGGGCAGCCGGAGCATTCGATGCTGACGTCGGCGATGACCTTCGCCTGCTGCTCGGCCCAGTGAGCCCACTGCACGCCTGGTCCGCGCTCGGTACGGGCATCGACGCTCATGCGCTCGGCGAGGGAGTCGGTCAGCCAATGGCGTGCGCGGCCGTAGGCGTCGTTCTGGGTGCGGTCGGTGGCCGGGTGCCAGGTGAACACCACGGTCAGGCCTTGTCTCGCCGCGTCCTCGGCAGCCTGGGCTGCCAGCGGGATGGTGGCCTTCGCAGCTACAGGAGGGGAGGCCATAGTCGTGGTGGGTGCTGTGGATGTCGGTGAGTTAGAGAGCTCCGAGTCGGCGGGTGCCGATCCCGCACCTTCGCTCTGGGGCGACAGACACGAATACGCCCCATAACTGATGGCCAGGGCGACGAGCACCCCCACGACAAGCTTTCCTGCCCTCATAAGGACCCCTCCGATTCACATGAGAATGCTTGATGGCCAGCACGAACGGCACGTCCCCTTTACATCACCCGCCGGGCTTTCATCCCTGCTTGCAGCGGTGCTTCCTCGACCACATCGCCGGTCGTCGGGGCGTGGACCATCCGGCCGTTGCCGGAGTAGATCCCCACGTGGCCGGGCCCGTTCGACCCCCAGTTGCCGAAGACGAGATCCCCGGGCCGAGCTTGCGCGATCGGGACCTCGACCCCGACAGCCCACTGCTGTTCGGACGTGCGAGGAAGCGAGACCTTCCCGGCGCTGGCCGCATGCACCGCGAACGATGTCAGGCCGGAGCAATCGAACCCTCCACCAGAGGGACCGCTGGTGCCCCCGCCGCCCCAGACGTACGGGGTTCCCAGAGACTCACGCGCGACCGCGACGACCTGGCTATTGTCACCGGCGGCGCTCGGCGTGAACCGGCCCCGCGAGTTCGGGTTGGTGAAGGCAGCGCGGGCTGCCGTGATCCTGGCGATGTAGTTCTGTGTTTCGGCGTAAGGCGGGATGCCGTGATGCAGCAACACCGCCCCGGGGCCGGCGTTGTAGGCCGCGAGCGTCAATTCGATCGGATCACCCGTAATCCCAGCAACATCGCGGTGGAGTGCGCACATGAAGTGCGCCTGCGACATCACCGCATCGCCGATCGAGTTCGGGTCCGCTGTTCCGTCGCCGTCGTAGTCCTTACCCCAGGTGGCCCACGTGCCGGGCATGAACTGCGCCGGACCCCTCGCGCCGGCCGGTGAGACGGGGGCGTTCGGTCCGTAGCGGAAGTTGTTCTCCTGCTGGAGCTGCGCGGCCAGCAATGGTGAGTCGATTTCCGGGCATACCCCGCCTGCGCGGCGCAGCCACGGCTCGAACTCGGCCGGTACGGCCTTGAAGGCCAGATCGCCGCCGCCGGCCATCCCGAACCCCGAGCAATCGGCCGTGGAGCGGGAGGCGGCGACGAGCCGCACGTTGCCGTCCTGATCGCCGTAACTGTCGCTGTCCTGATGGTTCTCGACGGACGGCGGTGCTCCGCCGTTTTGGCGGGCGATCTCGGGTAGCACGGTCACTGGGTCGATGGGGGTGCCGCCTTGCAGTCTGCCGCCCTGCCAGTACTCGAAGTGCAGGTGCGCTCCGGTGCTGCTTCCGGCGTTGCCGATGTCGGCGATGTGATCGCCTGCGGTGACCTGCTGGCCGGGGGTGACGTGGATGCCGTCGGAGAACATATGTCCGTAGACGGTGCTGACGGGTGAGCCGTCGACGTTCGAGTCGATGATCACCCAGTTCTCGAATCCGATACCTGGCCCTTCACCGGTGGATCCTGCGGCGACGACGATTCCGTCGAGAGCGGCAAGGATCGGTGTGCCGATCGGTCCGGCGAGGTCGTCGCCGTGGTGTTGTGTGCCCCAACGTTCGCCGAACCCGGAGGTATGGGTGGTTGTTCCGGGGCGGACCGGCAGTTGTATCGGGCCGGAGGCACGCAAGTGCAGATCTGATGTCCCCTCGGAGGTGTTGTCGCGGGTGGGGACGGTGCGGCATGGATCGTGGGGAATCACTGGAGATCCTGTCGTGCAGGCGGATATGCCGACGGTGAGAGCGGCTGCGCTGCTGAGCAACAACACCTTGCTGGCGCCGTGGATGGTCACAGTTGCCCCGGGATGGGGGTGTCGAGGTCAGGAATCGGAATTGGCCCAGGCACCGGCGTCGGGGCAGGGCCAGCGCTGCGACTGGATGTGGGCTCGTGTTCCGGCTCGTTGGGGACGGACGTTAGTTGAGGGGTGGGCGTCGTGGGTGAGGTCGGCGTCGGTCGCGGTGTCGTCGCCTCCGTCGGAGTTGGAGTGGTTGTGGGGGCGATGGAGCGCGGTGTGGTGTCCTCGACGTCGGAGAGCTCGAGGGTCGGCAGGGGAGTGTCGACCATCCAGCGCTGCGTTCCATCGGACAGCTCCTTGACCACGACGGAGACCGTCATTTCTCCGGCTTGGGTCGGGACGAGGACCCGTGAGCTCTGCGTCCCGGCGGGGCCGGCGACGAGAGTGCTCACCGTGGGGCCGGTAATGACCACCGGAGTGCGCGGTCGTGCCGCCACCATGCTGGGTCCGGGCTCGGAGACGGTGTAGTAGCCGAGCGCGGAGGTCCACTGCGTATCCGAGAGTGTGGTGTCGACGAAGATGTGGGCGTAGGCCATCGCGGTGGCCGGTGCACTGGCTGCGGTCTGGGCTGCCGTCGTGGCGACCACGTGGGACTCGCTTACTTCGTCGAGTTCGTAGCTGATGGCGTCCGCGGTCGCCGCAGCAGTCTCAGGCCCTGCAGCGGATGTGTCCTCCACAGTCTGCGGGTGCGGTTGTTCCCCGACCAGCATGCCGACGAGCGACAACACCGCGACGACACCGACCACCGATACCGCCAGGTTCGTGCGTGAGTAGAGCACCCAGCGGCGGACAGGGGCGAGTACGGGGTTGGGTCCGGACCGAGACATCAGAGGTACCTGTCCCGCGGAGTAGGACTGTTTGGGGTGGGCGCATTCCAGACCCGTGGTCGGGACGGTGTGTTCTCGGTCGGACGCTGACTGCGGAGGAGGCCGTGCCGTGACTCACGAGAGCCGGTGCCGGTGCCGGTGTGTGCGGACTCGTGGGGACGGGCCGGGGTATAGACCTTCATTGGTGCGATGGCGGAGCGATCCCCGCCGTCCCAGCGCTGACCGACACTGGCGGTCAACAGCTCCGTGCGGGCGTGCCGCTCCCGACGTCGGTTCTCGGCCTCGTCTTTGTCCAACCGTTTCCATACGGCCGCGCCCGATGCGACGGCTCGCTCGGTGTCCTTGTCGCCCAACGTTTTCTTACTCCGGTCCAGATTGCGGCCGGCACTGGCCGCGATACCAGCGATGCGTGCGTCCCGGTCCGCTCCGTGGCTCAGGTGCTCAGTTCTGTTCGTGCGTGCTTCTGCTCGTGCCTGGGCCAGTGCTTGCTGTCGACGATTGTTGAGTCCGCGGCCTTCAGGCCGGAAACCGGTGGACGTCGTCTCGACCTCGTCGTCGTGCCCGCGGTTCCTTCGTGTCATGCGGTCGCTGGCCTTGACTGCGATCGCTCCGCCCGGGCCGCCGAGGGCGGCACCTGCCGCGCCGAATGCCTTCGTTTTGAGGGAGCGCTTTGCCTCCCGGGCCTTGCGGTTGACCATGCTCGAGCTGTTCTGTGTGAACGTCTGGCCTACCCGTTTGAACGGGCGCATGATCGCCCAGCACACGACGGTGAGCAGCACCATGAACCACAACCGCCAGGACCCGTCCACCTGTCCGTCGGCATCGACGTAGAGCTGCACGAGCGCCATCAGATACAGCGCGACGATGACCGAACCGGCTACGCCCCACAGGTAGGCGGTGGCGAGCATGCGCAGGATGCGGCCCAGCCACCCACCGGCGATCATCGCGAACGGCACCCACAGCGGCGCGAACAGGATGGCGAACCGGATCGCGAGCAGTGCGGTGATCTTCAGGATCGAGGCGCCGATCCATAGCAGCGACGGCATGGCCAGTTTGATCATGCCGATGAAACCGGTCGAGGCGCGGCCGGAGTCTTTGCCCTGGAACTGGTAGTAGGACAACTGATGGTCGGATTCCAGCGACGCGACGATCTCGCGGAACTTATCGGCCTTCTGCTCTGCGAGCTCGGCCTGGGCATTCGGGTCGTTCTTGACACGCTCTTGTTCTTCGTACGAAAACGCCAGCGAATCACGCAGCTTCGGACCGAGCCCGGCAGCGTCCGTCTCGTCATAGTTGGTGCCGAACCAACCCGTGCGCCAATCCGGAAGAAAGATCTGGTCGATCAGTACGTTGCGCGGGTCGGTCGGTCCACCGACGAGTGTGCCGCCGCCCGGTCCGTCCCCGAATTGGACCGAGAAAATCTGATCCTGGGTGTCGGTGATCAGTGAGCCGAATGTGTCGTCGGCGACCTGGACTGCCTTCTGTGGTGCGCCGACCATCAGTGCTCCGAGCATGAGCCCGGCTGCTGCGATCGCCGAGGTTCGGGTGACGCCCGCGGTGTCGGCCTTCAGCGATTTCCACAGCACGATCACAGCGACGACGGTCAGCGCGATCCCCAGCCATTGTCCGTAGACCCCGCGCATGCCGTCACTGATGGAGTAAATGATCCGGTCGAATTGCTCAAGTGCTGAGTCGACTCCGGCGTCGAGCGGGTCGCGTCCGGTCTTGGTTTGGTCGTCGAGCCAGAACGCCGCGGCTGCCAGTGACTTTCCGATCGTCAGGAAGGTGTTGCCGAGGGTGGTGTCGTTGACCGCGCCGGGAGCGCGCACCAGGTCTTCGCCGCAGCCGAGGTCGTAGGTGTGCCATTTCAGTCCGGCCCAGCCGTAGCTTTCGTAGCCGGTGCCACCCCCGTCCTCGAGGGGCGGCCGGTTGGCGCTGGTCGAGTCGAAGGTCGTCTCGACGGTCTCGTTCGGGAACTCCGGGGTCGGCACGTCTTTGCAGTCGAAACCGCTGGCCACGGCCGTCCCGGTGCCGATCCCGATCAGTGCGATCGTGGCGAGGATCAGCACGACGAGAACACGGGCTACGAGCTCGCCGGGCCGCCCAACGTAGCGGACGGAGAGCGACGGGACCGGAAGCGTCCGGCGTGCTTGCTGCGCGCTCATGCCGGGGCGCCCATCGCAGCTCGGGTCGCACGGGAATCAAGCGCGACAAACACATGCGCGAGGTGGACGAAGTGGGTCCAGTCGGAGCGAATCAGTTCGATGTCGTCGGCCATCTTCACGATGAACCGGCGGGCCTGATCGAGGTGGTCGGTGTCGGTGTCCTCGTCGAGGGTGTCTTCCCCGCCACCACCGAGGTCGGCCAGCAGCGCTTCGTAGCCTTCCCCCGAGGGGAGGTTCAATAGTTTGAGGGCGCCGTCGATGGCGTGGGTGTTGCCGCCGAGATCGCCGATGATCACCTCGTAGGTCAGGGCGGATTTGTCGTCGCTGCCGTCGACGCCGAGATAGTCGTCCGGTAGCTGCGAGCACACCAGGGCGCGGACTTTGTATTTGCGGCTGTCGCGGGCGATGCGCAGGTTCAGGGTGCGGCCGGCGCCGGTCTGTTCGAGGTACTTGTTCTCGTCGAGAAAGAGCACCTTGCGCTCGAAGCGCGGCAGTTCGTAGACGAGGCGGTTCGCCAGCCACGCCGCCATGTGCATCAGGGGGCCGGCCATGCGCTGCTGCGGGGTCCACTGCGACGGATCGGTGCCCGTCGGTGGGAGCTGCAAGCCGGGCATCGTCAACACCGTCAGCCGAATGGTGTTGTCGACAATGTCCTCCGGCTCGCCGGTGGTGCCCGCTTCGGGGAACAGCACGCGGGCCTCGGCGAGATCGGCCATCATCGACAATTCCTGGTGCACGCTGCGCGCGCAGGTGCGCAGCTCGACGTTCTCGTCATCGCTGCCGAGCGCTTCGATCGTGTCGAGGACTTCGCGCAGGTTGTGGTGCCGCTCGCCGCCGACGGTGTTAGCGGCGGTCTGCAGCACGGTTTCGGTCCACTCGTGCTCGAGGCGGGCGGGGGAAAGCATCATCTTCAGCACCGACACCGCCACCGAGATCCGCTCGGCCTGCGCCGCTCGTAGGTCGGCTTCGTATTGGGCGCGCGCGGCGGCGACCGAATCGGCATCGTCGGCGTAGTCCGGGTTCGTTGGGTTGTAGTCGGGGTCGTCGCGGCGCGGGTCCACGATCACCCGGTACGGATTCAAGGAGCCGGGGCGGGAGGTGCGTCCGGTCAATGCTTGGACGTCGGCGACGCCGCGGAATTCTGGGAGCTGCGCGAGTTTCTTGAGCGGCCCGGACGGGTCGAGCACCACCCCGTAGGCCCCTGCGCGCACTGCTTGGTAGACGAGCATCCCCGCGAGGAAGGTCTTGCCCGAGCCGGGTACCGCGACGATCGGGGTCAAGCCGGACCTGTGTTTCTTCTCGTGCGCGGCGAACAGATCCCACACCGCCGGGCGGGGTGCGATCGAGGCGGTCTCGCCGATCACCACGCCGGTACGGTCCCCGATGCGGTCGCCGACCGCGGCCATCCCGGCGGAGACGGCTTCGACGCTCATGCGCCGGCAATGCGCAATATTGGCCAGCGGCTCACCCGGGAGGAATTCGCGCAACAACTGGTACTGGCCGTGTTCCTGTTCGAGGCGGATGCGCGGTGCATACATCTCCTGCAGCATCGCGACCTTCTGCTTCGCTTCATCGGGTGAAGAGCCGACGACGAGGACGCGGTACCAGCCTTCGGTGCGCACCGACAGCCCGGAGTGGTCGTCTTCGATGTCGGAGATCACCCGCTGCGCGAGCGCATGCTGCTCGGCGAGTTCCTGCGGGGGGACCTGGTCGTGTTCGACGGTGTAGTGGTCGAACTGCGACTCGATGCGTGAGGTGAGCCGGCGCAGACTGCGGATGGTCTGGCTCTTGGTTTTCAGCCGGAGGCGTTCGGACCATTCGAGCGGTTCACCGGAGGAGTCGCCGATGACCTGCCAGGGCAGCATCTTCTCCGGGATCGGTAGTGGTGCCATGCGCCCGACCGTGAGGACGATGGCGTAGCCGGTGTAGTCGCGGCCGCCGACCTGACCGCGCACGGTGGTGTACCCGTCGCCGGGGGTTAGTTCCAGGTCGGTGAGGTCTTCGAGCGCCGCGACATCGGAGTGCTCCCAGTTCCCGCCGCCGGAGATCACCCCCTCGGCATCGAGCGGTAACCCGAGCGACGCCGAGCGCAGCAGCAGATAGTCCATCTGCGCGGCGGTGGCGGGCTTGGCGCGCACCCCCTGTCCCGAGAGGATGCGTTCGATCGTGGCGAGGTGATCGGCGAGCGTCTTCTGCTCATTCAGGAATGCGGTGCGCGCCCACGCGCGAACCAGTCTCGCGACGCGGCCGAGCAGCGGCCAGTCGACGATGGGCAGCAGCCATTCGGAGACGGTGTCGAGTCCGACCGCGAGTGTCGCGCGGGGTGGTAGTTCGATGCCCCAGTAGCGGCCTTTGAGGGTGGGGTTGCCCCACAGCATCGCGTGCTGCTGCCTGCGCAGATAGTCCGACCACGACAACGCACCGGGAACATCCGGGATCGGTTCGGCCCACCCGTCGTGCGCTTGCGCCCATGCGCGCACCGGCCACGGGGTGCGCACCAGGCGGCGGTGCAGACCGGTCACGCCGGCTTCGGCGAGATTCGCCAGCACCAACGCTTCGTTTTGGATGTAACGACGCTGGCGGCCGACGGGGCGCATGTTCCATGGCCCCGGGGGCTGGACGAACCATGCGGTGGACTGCGTGCGGGTGCGGGTGATGTTGCCTTCCACCCCGACCAGCTGCAGACGCACCGCCTTGCGTGCGCGCTCGGCGCGTGTGGCCGCCGCCTTCGACTGGCGGATGAACTCCGCGTCGGTGCCGGTTGTCTTGCCGCGCTTCGTGCGTCCGCGCGTGTGCTTGCCGGCCGGTGCGTCTGCGTCGACTGGAGTGGTCGGGGCGGCCGCTGCAGCGGGTGCCGCGGTGATGCTGCTGTCGGGCACCTGCGACCACGCCAACGACGACGCTGGGGAAACGGTCGACGTGGTGGGGGAGTCGGTGCGATGGGCGGCGATCGCGGCGGCCCACGACGGCGGCAACGCACCCGGCGGCACCACGGCCGGTTCGGGTGCGTCGAAGTTCGGGTCGAACAGCGCGGCGATGTCGGACTCAGGCTGCGAACGCATCGGTGGAGTTCCCTTCGTTCGACATAGCGGCGCCGGTACTGCGCGCGGTGTGGAAGGCCGCGGGGATGCGGAGCAC
Organism: Rhodococcus shunpengi; assembly: GCF_048381395.1. Lineage (NCBI taxonomy): Bacteria > Bacillati > Actinomycetota > Actinomycetes > Mycobacteriales > Nocardiaceae > Rhodococcus > Rhodococcus shunpengi. The sequence goes on along the minus strand of NZ_JBLWIU010000037.1, from coordinate 12,875 downwards.
GACGGTCTGCCCCGGCTTGGGTGGGCGCGGCGCGTTCAGGTCGTTCCACGCCGCGGTGATCACCGAGCGCAAGGGGCGGTCGGCGTTGACGTACTTCGTCACCCGCGCGGTGATCACCACACCGATCCCGACGATCAGCACCAGGGACTGGAAGCCGAGCGGGACGTGCACGATCGCGCGGGCGACGACGAAGACCGTGGCGGTGATGACGGCGCCGAGCCCGACCGCCCCGTAGCGCAGCCGGACCGGCAGGGTGAAGCCGGTCGGGCCGAGATAGTGGCGGTCCACGCGGTGCAGCATGTCGTCGTTGTCGATCACGAACGCTCTCCCTTCCCTGGACTGATGTGGGTGCTCACGCGGTGGTCAGACCTGGATGCCGATCAGGCCGAGGATCCAGTTGCCGATACCGGTCGCTGCGGTGGTGTTCGTCGCGATGCCCAGATACGCCATGCCCACCAGCGACAGGCCGCCGACGGTGACGACCTTCGACAAGTTGCCGCGCAGACCACCCATCAACACCACACACGCGATGAGCACGAGAATCGTGAAGACGATGTTGTCTTCGATCCAGGCGCGCACCCCGGACGTAGTGACCTCGGTGGTCTGGGCCAGCACGTCACCGCGCGGGACGGTCGTGATCGCCAATTCGGCAAAGCTTGACGCGAGAGACATGAGCACTCCAGTGACGGGTTCGGTCGTACGCCCGAAAGGCGACGGCCGAGAACGTAAAGCGAGAAGCTGATCTCCGCCAAGCAGGTGACCGCACACCCGATCCGCATCCGCCGCGGTCGGCGGACCAATCGAGCGCGAGAAACCCGCCTCGATACGCGGGGCGGCGGGGGAGTGCCGAGAGCGCCCGGTTGGGGTTGCGAGGCAGTGTGATTCACGCACTCGACGACGGTGCCGACGGAGCGGTGTGTTCGTCGGCGCGGCGTCGTGCCTGTGCTGCGGTGAGCGGAAGAGTACTCACAGTGGTGACGGCTACACATGGATCGACGCCGTGCACATGCGGCGTGAAAAGCAGTCGCCGGGCGGTGATCGGATCGCCGGAACAGCTCGCTGCACGAGTGGCGCGCGAGCACGCTTCAACAGCGTTCGAATGAGCGCGGGAACACAGCGGTGGATTCGAGCGGTAGAACGGGGCGCCTGAAGAAGCGCTCGCGACGCCTACCCTTACGGGGTCACTCCCCCCGGCGTTCCTTGGGGGGAGTGTAATCCAGAATTGTGCCGGGCGCCAACGCTATTCGCAGACGCCCACGTCGAACGCTATTGGGAGTGCTGAATGCGCCGGCGATGTACATCCTCGACAACCGCACCGTTCAAAGGCTCGGGGAGCGCTCGACACAGCGCCTGCGAACACGATCGCACGCGCTCGGTCGAGCGCTCCTCGCGCCGGTGCACGGCCGCGGTAGGTGTCGCAGAAATGAGCGCTCGCCGCAGTGCTGTACGAGCTGCGTGCTCAACGCTGTTCACGGTGCTGAACCCGGCTCGCTCTCGGCGCACCTCGACCATGGTGGACCGCAGCCTGATCGGTCAGCGCTCTCGCGCACCGGACGATGAACCGTTCACCCGATGCCGAACATGCTCACCTGCTTGGTGAAAACCTGAGCTCCCTGCCACGGTGCTCGCACACACCGCACCGGACCACATCCCGGTCAGCGCCACCACGAGCGAAAGGCACAGGCAGTGAGCGGAACTCCCGACCCTCTCAAGGACTGGCTCGTCGCTGCCTGGCGCGACACAGTCGGCGACACCACCAATACTCGCAGCGGTCGTGCCGGTGACGACGGCCGCACGTCGAGTGTGCCGCGTTTCGTGCCTGTCTCGCCGTTCACGGCGGTACCTGCCGCAACGGCCTTCGCCAGCTCCCATCTCATTGCCTCCGCAGCCGCCAACCAGGCCGCGATCGACGTGCTGACGCAGCTGCACGACCACCGATGGCCACTGGCCGTGGTGACCGCACCACTCATCGGCCTCGACATCTCGCGTCACCGCGCTCGCCGCTGGTCACAGATGCTCGAATCGATGGTCCAGCAGAGCACCGGCCACACCCCCGCAAAGATCTCCGTTCCGCTGCCCATCAGCAGGCGCACAATGCGCCGCGCGACGATCACACTGCCGCGCGGCGCAGTGATCCGGCCCAAGCAGTTCGAGCAGTTCTCCCATGCGGTCGAAGCCGCGTTCGGTGACGAGTGGTGGGCGATGACGGTGCGGCACGACGCGCACCGCGACCGACTGGTCCTCACACGCACGGAAATCGCGCCGGATACCCGCAGCGAACGGCAGAAGGTCCTGCAGGATGCGCTCGATGCGGCATCGATCTTCAAGAGCCCGAAGGTCAGCGTCGACACCATCGACGAAGAAGGTATCGAGACCGGTTACCGGATCGCCTTCGCCAAGTCGATGAACGCCGGCGCCCCCGCGTTTCAGGCCAAGGTCGACGAAGCCCTCGCTTCGCTGGCCGGCCCGCACGAGTCCGGTCGGCATTGGACGTGTGATTGGTACCCGAACAAGGGTTATCTGGTGATGCGGTTGGTCACCGCCATGCCCGACCGCGTCGACCATCCCCTGGAACTGGTCGATGAGAACCTGCGGCACCTGCCGTATGCGACCGGTGCGGCGGATCGGATCATGTTCTGGGATGTGTCCACCAGCTCGAACAAGCCGCACTGTCTGATCGTCGGCCCCACCGGTGGCGGTAAGACCTCGGTGATCCGCACCCTGCTCACCGAGGCAGCGCGGCGCGGGATCCCGTTCGTCGGGGTCGATCCGAAGATGATCGAACTCGACGGCCTCGAGGGTTATCCGGGGTGTGGGGCGATCATTTACGACGCGCTGCGCGCGGCGATGTTCGTGCGCGCCCTGCACACCGAGATGATGGCGCGCAACGCCTACATCCATCAGATGAAGATCGAAGGCTCACAGCTGCCGTTGATGATCGCGGTGCTCGACGAGTTCTTCATCCTCTCCGGTAAGTGGCAGCGCCTGGCCAAGACCGGCGACGACGAAACCAAGACGCAGCTCAAAGAACTCGATCCGCTCGGCGCGTGGGCGGATCTGGCGGTGCTCGCGCGCTCGGCCGGCATCCGATTGTTGCTCGGCGTGCAGCGCCCGGATGCGTCCCTGTTCGGTGGCGCCTCGGGTAATGCGCGCGACAACTTCGGCACCCGCATTTCGCTCGGCAACCTTTCGCAGGACGGCGCGCTGATGATGTGGGGCGACTCCACCGTCGGCCGGGAGGTCGATACCTCAGTCAAGGGCCGCGGGATCGCCCTTGGGGACGACGGGTCACCGGTCGATGCACAGATGTGGTGGACCCCGAACGTCGACAAGCATCCGAACAAGTGGAACCAACTGTCACAAAGCGAAAAAGCGATCATCGACGGCCTGATACCAGCGGAGGCACCGCAGTTCACCTGCTACTCGCCGGAGCTGGCCGACTTCATCGAATCCGAACGCGCCCTCGCGCGGCGTGCGCGCAGCCACGGCAGCGTCCCCGAACCGATCGTCATCGGCGGCGCGGAGGCGGGGGAGAGCGGTGCGGTGTCGATGACCAAACCCGGCGGTGGAGCCGCACCACAACCGGAGCCCGAGGATGACGATTTCGCCGATGTCATCCCGGCGTCGAGCGTGACCGCCGGGCAGACCGTGCTCATCGACAACGAGGACGGCGAACTGGTGCCGGTCACCGCCTCGGCGGTCGACGTGCGCCGCGGCACCCGAGGCGAAGTCGTCGAGACCGTCCTGACCGTCGGCGCCGGCCGCGTGAGGACCCGCATCACCTTCGACGCGACCGGTGTCGTCGTCCTACCCGAACCCGACCTCGTCGAACAGCCCGCCTGATGCTCCGACATCACCCGGCGCGAGCGCCGGATCGCCACTGAGCAGTCGCGTCCGAAGCGTCCCGGCCTGACCGCCTGTCACTTCATCTATCGCCCCAGCAACCACCCTCCGGAAGGACTGCCCGATGACCCGTCGTATTTCCCAGTCGATCACCCCCACCGCCGAGGACGTTGCTGCGCTGCGCGGACCGTTCGTATCCAAGGGCGCCAACGATCCGGTGATCAAAGCGTTGCGCGAGTACTTCAAGGCGACCTCGCCGGTGTGGCTGGCCAAGCTCGACGAACGCCAGGAACTCACCCGCGAACGCCTCGCCGAGATCCGCGACGCCGCCACCAAGCGCCGCGTGGTGATCGAAGCGCTGCCCGACGGCAAGGCCCGCGACAAAGCCCTCGACGAGCTGACACAGACCGAGGCGGTCGTCGAGGAGATGGACACCGCACTGGCCGGCGCCGGTGCCTTCGGCGGGATCAACTAACGATGGCGCCGACCGTCGAGATCGAAGCGACCTCCGCGACCACAGCACGCGCGACGCTCACCGGTGCCGATGTACCGCCGATGGACCTGACAGCGACCGAGGACAAGGCACTGGCTGCTGTCGTGCACGAATTCGTGTGCACACTGGCGGTCAAGCAGCAGTCCGCCGTCGAGGTCATCTACCGGACCGGCAAAGACACGCGGTTTCTCACGGTCGGTCCCGACGGCAAGCTCACCGAGAACGCTCCGAGCGTGCCCATCCCGGTCGTCGCGACCGAACCCGAACCGGCAGCGGCGGAACCGGTCTCCGCGGCACCGACCGGACCGGTGACCGTGACGGCCGACCCGATCACGTACGAGACGCCCGCACAGAATGCTCCCAAGGCATCCCAGAGGACCGCAGAGCCCGCGCCGGCACCCACTCCGGGACCGACATCCACACAACCCGCGCGCTCGGTCACAGAGCCGCTCAGCGCGTCGTTCGATGCACTGTCTGCGCTGTCCGCACCCCGTGTGGATCCCGCGGCCGGTGCACCGGCCCGCAGCGGTGTTCGCGGACGCGTCAATGCGATGTTCGGGCTGAAGCTCACACCGAAGGCGCACTCGCGCGAGATGCGGTTGCGCGGCGCACAGACATCGATCGGCCGCCTACTGCCGGAGGGCGCGCTCGTCACCGTCGCCAACGTCAAAGGCGGCGTCGGCAAAACCCCGATGGCCATCGGCCTGGCCGAAACCATCGCCGAACACCGCGGTCCCGCCACGATCGCGTGCCTGGACCTCGGAGAGGTCGGCGGCAGCTTCACCGATCGGATCGCGCTCCCCCCGACCGCAGGGCAGGACGTGGCGTCGCTGCTCGCCGATCTCAGCGATCAGGCGCAGCCGGTGCGCCCGTCCGTGCTCACCCGGTATCTGACCCGTCAGCCGTGCGGCTCGTATGTCGTCGCCGGATCGGCCGGGGCGGCGGCACCGGTGAGCTACGACGACGCCGCGACGTTGGCGGCGATCCTCGGACACCACCACGACCTGCTGCTCGCCGACACCGGCAACTCGCGCCACGCCGGCAGCTGGCGATGGGCCATCACCGCCGCGCACACCGTGATCGTTCCGGTGCCGCTGCGCCGCGACAGCGCGGTCGCTGCCCAACGCACCCTGGCCGCGATCCACGCCGTCCACCCGGATGTACTCGCCCGCACGGTCGTGGTCATCACCGAAGGTCCGGGAGATGTGCCGATGGTCGAAACCCACGCCGTCGACGCATTCTCCGCACTCGGGGTGCCGGTGTGCCGGATGCCGTTCGAGCCGCTGTTCGCCTCCGGTGAGCGCATCACCTTGAGCCAGCTACGACGCGACACCTGCGAGGCGTTGACCGTCCTCGCCGCCACCGTCGTCGACCTGATCGCAGATGCCCCCTGATCCCGTTGGTCCGGAACCGTTTTCGGTCCGGGGGCGAGGCCGCTCCACTTGACCCTTTTCCGATCCCCGACCAGACCCGGCCATCCCTGTGGCCGACCGATGAAAGGCAATGCCCGATGAGCAACGACAACCCCACCCCTCACCGCGCCGCACGCCGCGCTGCCAGTCGCCACCGCACAGTCCAGCGTCAGGCCACGGCCGCGTTCGTCGCGACCGCGGCAGTGGCGGCAGGACTGGTGCTGGCCCCGACCGCCGGGGCGGCCCCATCCCAGGGCGGAACTACCGGCGGCGGGACGCAAGGCGGCACCACCACGGCCCCGGCACCGCAGCCCGAGGTGGAAGTTGTGCCGCAGGCGCCGTCCGAGCCGATCTACTGGTCCGCCCCGCCCGCAGTACAGCCGCAGTACGAGCCGCTGCCGAACTACGACTACGACACCGGCCGCTACAACCGTCAGGCCACCTACACCCCGCCCCTGGACCTGTCGACGCTGCACGCTCCGACCCCGGTCGAGCAGGCCCCGATCTACATTGCCCCGCCCGAGAAGATCATGATCGGCGACTACCACCTCACCCAGCCGAACTGGGTCACCGACGCCGACCGCGAGCGCACCAACAACACCGCCGGCCTGACCCGATCCCAGGTGGCCACCTTCTGGCGCTCCGTCGGTGTCGATGCCGATCGCGCAGACCGCGTCGCCGCCGCACAGATCGGCGGTGCCGTCGCCGGAGCGACCGCAGGTGCCGTGGCCGGTGCGGTGCCCGGTGCGCTGATCGGCGGCACCATCGGCGGAATCGGCGGCGCCGCCCTCGGCGGGGTGGTGCCGCTGCCGATCCCGGTGCTGCCCGAAATCACCACCGGTGTCGCAGGAACCGCAGCCGGTGCTGCAATCGGCGGCGCCGTCGGCGCAGTCCCCGGCGCGCTCGTCGGCGGTGCAGTCGGCCTCGCTGCCGGTACCGCCTTCGGTGCCGGGGACGACGAAGGACAGCCGATCGAGATCGAGTTGCCGGACGTGCAGCAGGACGTGATCACCGAGCAGACCGCGGCGACGGTCGAGCAGTGGCAGACCTCCGGACCGGTCGGTGCCACCGCTGCGGAGGTCGTGCGCAGCGCGGTGCAGACAGCACCTCACATCGATTCACAAGCCCGCGAATGGGTCACGGCCCAACCCGGCGGCGAGAACGTGATCGCCGCCGTCGACTCCACCCTGGAGGCGTTCTTCGGTGGCTCGGCAGGCACCGCCGCCGAGATGATCTCCACCGCCGTCGGCCAGGGCGCCGACGCCCCGGCCTCCGCCTGACCGCACGAAAGGATGTGGGTGCACCCCGATGAAACTCGGCAAGACAACATCTCGGCATCCGGCTGTCGTCGACCTTCTCGGCGGTGCACCCACCCCGTGCTCGGGTGCCACCGTCGATCCGGTTGCACCCGGCGATGCGATCGCCGGTGCATTGGTTGCACCGGCGGTGACCCCACACGAGCGACCTGTGCCGCGCACATCGAGGCGCACAGGCCGCGTTGCAGCGGTTGCCATCGCCGTTGCAGTGGGGGTTGCCGCCGTCACCATAGGGGTGATGTGGAGTGCACGCGGCGAGGAGTCCGCAACGGCAGCACCGCCGTCCGACGATGTGGGGACACCGATTCTCGAACTGTCCGCAACGCCGACGGCGCCGGCGTCGGATCTCGATGACGAGTGCCGCGCCGACCGGGGTGACCAGCGCAGTGGCGCCGGGGTGATCGCCGCCTGGAACTACGCCTACTACGTCCGGCGCGACGCGGTTGCCGCCCGCGCCCTGGCCACCCCGAACAGTTCCGTCGTCCCGGCCGAGCAGCTGCAGTCGTTCATCGACGACATCCCCGTCGGCACCAACTACTGCGTCCGCACCAAGGCCCTGTCAGAGGATGTCTATCTCGTCGATCTGTCCGAACTGCGCCCCGACGGCGTGCAACGCATCACCCAGACCGTCACCACCCAGCAGATCGACGGCACATGGTTCGTCGACGTCTTCAACTGACCCACCGACCCTGCAACCCGCCCGTCTCCGTGAGGTTCGTGCGGTGCGCATCTCGCGGATGTCGTGTCCGCACCCCGGGGTAGGGAGTGAGATGCCAAGAGCACGTGTCAGTAGTCGAATCAGCACCCCTCTAGAGATTTTCGTAGAAAGAGGCTTCCGTCGTGTCCGATGACTCCACTCAGCCCGCACCGCCGTTGCGCCACGATGCGCGGCCGGTGCGTTCGAAGATGCTCGGTGTCGCCGCGGTGGCAACGATGGCGTTGTTTCTTGCGGTGTTGGCGTTCACGCTGTCGTTCGATGCGTTGCGGGCACTGGCCATCGAAATCAACGTGCATCCGAGCCGTGCATGGATGGCGCCGGTTGCCATCGACGTTGCACAGGCCGCTGCAACAGCCGGCTACGTCATCTTCCGCGTTGCCAACCGACACACCTGGGCGCGCCGCTACTGCATGACCTTGGCGGTCGTCACCGTCGCGTTGAGTGTGGTGGGCAACTCGTACCACTCGTATCAACTCGCCGCCCGCAACATCGAGCGCATTACAACGGGAGAGATGCTCGACTTCATCCCGCAACCCCCAGCCATTGCCGCGGTCATTGCGGCGATCTTCCCGCTGTTGTGGCTGGCACTGTTTCACCTGTTCACCATGATGCTGCAGGTTGTCATCGACGAACGCACCCAACGCCGTGATGCTGCAACGGTGGATCAGCTCGTGCACCGCGAAAGCAACACCGCTGCACCGATCCGCACCGCGACCGAGAAGGCAACAGAGCGCGAATCCACGCTTGCCGCGGTGGCAACGCCGGAGAGCGCAACCGATGCGGGCCGCGCCCACGAGGTGCACCACGAAGCGCAGAGTGCATCACCCGGAACCTCACGCAAGTCCGGCGTTGAGGGTGTTGCCCTCGCCGCGACGATCGTGGACGCCGACGCTGTCGTGAACGACCGCGGCGCCGATGCAACGCGCAACGGATACCCGCACACCGCAGCCGGGTTGCAGCAGTTCCTCGCCGACGGCAGTTTCACCGACCCGGTCAAACGCGTGGCGGCGATCCTCATCGACGAGCCGCACCTGCGGCAAACCCAGGTTGCGCGGCGGCTGCACGTCGATAAGTCCACGGTCAGTCGCCGGTGGCGCTCGTTCGTTGCGGCCGCCGAAGCTGAAGGCTTCGCCGTGCCGCCGCTCCCGGCGGCCGACAGCACCGGACGGGTGCGAGAACTGCAACCCGCATGACTCATGTCTGAGGTGTTGCTGTGGTCCATGAAGCGGCAATCTTCCTGACTTCGCGTTCCCGCTCGTGCGCTCACTTTCAGGGCAATGGCATGCATCCTTTACACTGAGAGAGATCAATCCGGCAGGTCAACGCACTTTCGGTGCCGAGCGTGAGGGGAGTTGAGATGTCCGTCGTACCGAGGAAGGTCATCCGGCAAAAGCTCATGCAAACTGCCGTTCTGGACAAGATCGAACGCGAGCATCTGCCGGTGGACACCGATCGGGTTCGCCAGAGTCTGGACAGGATCCGTGAGCAGGTCCGTGGCAAGTCCATGCTCGAGCACGTGGGGCGGTGGGAGCAGCTTTTGCGGACCGGTGATCTCGACATGATCCGGCGGATTGTGCTCTCCGATGACGAGGTGGGGCGCGAGATGCGAAATCTGTCGCCCCTGACCGTGTTGTTGACCGAGTCCGAGCGTCTCGACGTTCTCGATACCGTGCGACACCGCGCGGCGTGAATCGCGAACAGTTCGCACGGGCGATCCGGGCCGCGTGCGCCTATCTCGACGAGCCGTACGTGGTGGTCTTCGGTTCGCAGTCCATTCTGGGTAGCTACGACGACTCGATGCTGCCCGTGGAAGCTTCGATGTCACGTGAGGTGGACATATCTCCTGGCAGTGCGTTCACGGCCGGGATCGATCTCGACGACAAGCTCAGTGTCCTGGACGTTTTCGTCGGGGAGGATTCGCCCTTCCATGATCTGCACGGGGTCTATGTCGAGGGCATCCACAAAGACACCGTGGTGCTGCCGCGCGGGTGGGAGAACCGACTCGTTCATTTCACGGCTGAGGATGGTCCCGGCGCGGAGTACGGGCGCACCGGTTTGTGCCTGGACCCGGTAGATCTGTGTGCGGCAAAGACTATCGCCGGCCGGACCAAGGATCACGAGTTCGTGTCCGCTCTCATCCGGGACGGCATCGTCGGCGCTGTCGACATCCTGGACCGCATCGCCGCGGTCGGAATTCAGTGGCCGGCCGTCTATACCGATGACCGCGATCTTGCCCTTACCCGCGCGACGAACTGGCTCGAATCGTTCCTTCCTGATCGGGCACCCGCGGCGGAGGCGGGGCAGTCGGTTGCCGAGCCTTCGGCCGAGAACTATCGCGCTGTGCTCGACGGGCTTTCGGCCGCAGCGACGGCTCACCCCCGCAGCATCCGGGAGATGCTGGGGCGGTCCTCGAGGGCGACCCCGAGGGCCGACGACAACGGCGCCTCTTCCTGCGGAGTCGACCGAGAGCACGGACCAGAGCCCGATCGGTGAGTTCGGGCGGGAGCGGTCACCCGTTCCTGGTGCTGCCGCGCCACCACTGCGCGGCGGCGTGCCCTCGAACACCGGGCAGCACGATCGGCCCACGCAGTCGATGACGGGTCAGCGGCAGCAGTTCGGGTCCAGCACCGCACGTAACGCCTCGAGAGACTCGGCGCGGGCGCGGTAGAAGACGTTCATCCCGCGGCGTTCGGATTCGACCATGCCGGCCTTGCGGAGCTGGCCGAGGTGGTGACTGACGGTGGATTCGGCCAGGTCGACGCCGGTGGCGAGATCGCAGGTGCACACTTCGCCGTCGTCGGCGGTGAGCAGGATCGACACGAGTTTGATGCGGACCGGGTCCGCGAGGGCCTTCAGCCGCAGGGCGAGTTCGAGGGCCGCGTTGTCGCTCATGGGGGCGGCCGAGACCGGCGCGCAGCAGATGGGGGCGCTGACGTCGATGACGGGTAGGGCTTTCGGCATGGTTCGAGCTTATCCACTTACTTGACATATGTCGAAAAGGTGGCGCATTCTGTAAGCGCCAGTACTTCGATATATGTCACACAGGTGGAGGATGTCATGTCCCGCGCACAACTCGCCCTCAACGTCGACGACCTGGAAGAAGCGGTCGCCTTCTACACGAAGCTGTTCGGCACCGAACCGGCCAAGCTCGAGCCCGGTTATGCGAACTTCGCGATCGCCGAGCCGCCGCTGAAGCTGGTCCTGCTCGAAAACCCCGGCAAGGGCGGCACCATCAACCACCTCGGCGTGGAGGTCGAATCGAGCGAGAAGGTCCACGCCGAGATCGCCCGCCTGACCGGCGAAGGGCTGTTCACTGAGGAGGAGATCGGCACCACCTGCTGCTTCGCTACCCAGGACAAGGTGTGGGTTACCGGCCCGGCCGGGGAGAAGTGGGAGGTCTACACCGTCCTCGCCGATTCGGAGACCTTCGGCTCGAGCCCACAGCATCTCGACGATCCGGCCACCGCCGTGGGTGGCATGTGCTGCGGCACCGCCGCCCCGGCCGAGGACACGCAGCAGGCTTCGGCCGCACCGTCCTGCTGCTGAACGGCTTCCCTCGAGGTCGGCCACCGGATTCGGGTGGCCGACATCGGTGTCTTCAGCGACGGAGCCGGTCGGCAAGGTCGGTGACACGAGCGGCGATGTCGTCGCGGACCAGCCGCATCCGTTCGATGCCGACGATGCCGCGCTCGGACGGCTCGTCGGTGTCCCAGTTCTCGAACTGTGTCCCGGCCACCGGCTCGAGGTGGGCTTCGCGGCCGAGGGTGACCACGAGATCGACGTCGCGGACCAGGTCGGGGTCGACCGGTGTCGGGGTCTGGCCGGTGATGTCGACGCCGACCTCGAGGAGCACTTCGGCCGCCAGGGCATTGATGCCGGCACCGGGTTTCGTACCGGCGGAGTGCACCGTAACGGTGTCGCCGGCGGCGGCCCGCATCAGGCCGGCGGCCATCTGGGACTTTCCGCCGTTCTTCACACAGACGAACAGCGCCGAGGGTGTGCTCACGGTCGAGGTCCTTTCACGCAGATCAGGTGTCGAGGTCGAGATCGAGGTCGAGGTCGGCGACGGTGGCCTTGGCGGTGCGGCCGACGCCGAGGATGGTGGCCGAACCGGGACCGGTCCAGTCGCCGTAGCCGAGCAGATGCAGGCGCGATTCCTTGAGCGAGCGGGTGCCGGCGACCGGCACCGTGCCGGTGTGATCGCGCAACCGCAACGGCCGCAGATGCGCGAGGGCGGGCCGAAATCCCGTGGCCCACACCACGACATCAGCCCGCTGGTGGCGCTGTCCCCAGGCGATGCCGTCGACGGTGAGCCGATCGAACATCGGCAGCGCGGTCATGACGCCACGCTCACGGGCGGCAAGCACCTCCGGGACCATCACAATGTCCCCCAGGGCGGCGATGCCGCCGGGATCGGTCCGTCCGGCAGCCAGGGCCACTGCACGGCGGGAGGCGAGCTCGAACAACGCCCGGCCATCGACGCCATCCGGCAGGAACCGCGGGGGCCGGCTGGTGACCCAGATGGTTCTCGCGGTAGTGGAGATCTCGGCGACGAGTTGAGCCGCGGAGTTGCCACCCCCGACCACCACGACGTCCGAGCCGGTGAACTCGGCCGCGCTACGGTAGTCGACGGTGTGCAACTGCCGCCCGGTGAACACCTTCATGCCCGGATAACTCGGCCGAAACGGTCGCTGCCAGGTACCAGTGGCGCTGATCACCCGCCGCGCCCGCCACTGCCCGCGGTCGGTGTCGACCAGCAGATCAGGGCCGTCGCGCCGCACCGCCTGCACCCGCACCGGCCGCTCGATCGGCAGGCCGTAGCGGGCTTCGTAGGCGGTGAGATAGTCCACAACATGCCGTGCAGGCGGGAAACCGTCCGGCCAGCGCGGCATCGGCCACCCCGGCAGCGACGCGAATTCCGCCGGGGAAAACAGCCGCAGCGACGGCCACATGTGCGGCCACGCCCCACCCGGCCGTTCCTGGTCGTCGAGGATCACGAAGCGGTGCCCGGCCCGCCGCAGGTAGTAGCCGGCAGCCAGACCCGCCTGCCCACCGCCGACCACCACGACATCGACGTTCGTCGTCATCGAAGA
>NZ_JBLWIU010000036.1:350934-615953 GCF_048381395.1 Rhodococcus shunpengi | reverse complement strand
TCGAACAGTTCCAGGAACCGCTTCTGATCATGACCCGGCGCGTGGAACACCAGATGATTCAACCCCGCATCGACATACGCCTTGACCTGCTCGACCGCCTCGTCCGGATCCGACGCCACGATCCACCGCTTGGCGACCTGCTCGATCGGCAACGCATCCGCCGCCGCCTCCATCTCCATCGGATCGTCGATGGAATGCTTCTGCTCCGGCGTCAGCGACAACGGTGCCCAGAACCGGGTGTTCTCCAACGCCTTGCCCGGATCGGTGTCGTACGAGATCTTGATCTCGATCATCTTGTCGATCTGCGCCACATCCCGCTCCGCCTTCCCGGCGCCCTCCGCCACGGCCGGCAGGAGTTTGTCGGTGTAGAGCTCCATGCCCTTACCCGAGGTGCAGATGAACCCGTCCCCGGCGCGTCCGGCATAGCGGGCCACGACCGGGCCACCGGCGGCGACATAGACCGGAATACCGTCCTCGGGCACGTCGTAGATCGACGCCCCCTTCGTCGAGTAGTACTCGCCCTCGAAATCCACCCGATCCCCGCGCCACAGCTCGCGCATCAACCGCACCGACTCCCGAAGACGGGCGAAGCGTTCCTTGAACTCCGGCCACTCCCCGGCATAGCCGGTGGCGATCTCGTTGAGCGCTTCACCGGTGCCGACGCCGAGGAAGATCCGCCCCGGATACAGACACCCCATCGTCGCGAAGGCCTGCGCGATCACCGCCGGGTTGTACCGGAACGTCGGCGTGAGCACACTCGTGCCGAGCTGCAGGCGTTCGGTGCGCTCGCCGACGGCGGTCATCCACGCCAACGAGAACGGGGCGTGCCCACCGTTGTGCCGCCACGGCTGGAAATGATCCGACACCGTCGCCGAATCCATTCCGTGCGCCTCGGCGAGCACACCCAACTCGACCAACTCGCGCGGGCCGAACTGCTCCGCCGACGCCTTGTACCCCAACTTCAAACCCTGAGCCACAGATTCCTCCGACCGTTCGCGTTCCGATGCCCCGAGTATGCCGCTTACCCAAGCGGAAGTTGGGGGAGGTCGTGTGCGTCTTTCGCGAGAAAAACACACATAACCTCCCCGAACGTGGCCTGTCTCGGGTGTGTACGGCACGCCGTAGACTCGCCTCGGTGACCCCGCTCGAACTCTTCCTCGTCGCATTGGCCGGGCTCGGCGCCGGAGCGATCAACTCCCTCGTCGGATCCGGCACCCTCATCACCTTCCCGACGCTCGTCGCGTTCGGTGTACCTCCGGTGACCGCGACGATGTCCAACGCGATCGGCCTGGTCGCTGGAGGTGTGTCGGGCACCTGGGGGTATCGGCGCGAACTGCGCGGGCAATGGGAACGGTTGCGATGGCAGATCCCCGCATCGTTCTGCGGGGCGCTGGTCGGAGCGTGGTTGCTGCTCCACCTGCCGGAGACCGTCTTCGAGACGGTCGTGCCGATCCTGCTCCTCCTGGCACTCACGCTCGTCGTGTTCCAGCCGAAGATCCAGGCGTGGGTGGCTCGCCGGACAGGAGGCGACGCCGACGGCCACCTCGGACCGGTGCGGATGACACTGCTCGTCGTCGGCACCTTCGCCGTCGGCATCTACGGCGGCTACTTCACGGCGGCACAGGGCATCCTGTTGATGGGCCTGTTCGGAGCATTGCTGCACGACCACATCCAGCGACAGAACGCGGCGAAGAACCTTCTGTCGCTGGTCGTGAACGTCGTGGCCGCGTGCGCGTACATCCTCGTGGCGTTCGACCGGATCGACTGGACCGTGGCCGCGCTGATCGCCGTGGGCTCCTTGATCGGTGGTTATCTCGGCTCCCACTACGGCCGACGCCTGTCGCCGGTCGCGCTGCGTGCAGTGATCGTCGTGGTCGGGTTGATCGGTCTGTACCGACTGCTCGCCTGAGACTCTCGTTTCTTTCAGGCGGTAACAAGTTGGTCTCCTGATACCTCCCTCGATAACAAACGCCTCACGCGTAACAAGCACCGGGTATGCGACAGATCACATCGGGTACCTGACGGAGGTCGGAAGAACGATCTTCGAGGGGAGCGACTGTATGAAGAAACAAACCAAGGGAGCCATAGCCGCAGGTGCCGGAGCCATTCTGCTTCTGGGTGGCCTGGGGAGCCTTGCGTTTTGGAACGACCAGACCGATGGTGACGCCGGTACCATCACGTCCGGCCAACTGGCGCTCGGGGAGTGCGCCGGTGGCGGCACATGGACCGATGTCGGGAACGGCGGCACAGCGATCGCCGACATCTCGTCGTTCCGGATCGTTCCGGGTGACACGGTCCGCTACACCTGCGACTCGACACTCACCGCCGAGGGCGACAACCTGGAGGCGACACTCACGGCGAATCTGAACGATGTGACGGGCAGCGCCGATCTCCGAAATGCGCTCACCACCACCATCGACGGCGAGTACGCCGGCCAATCGTTCACCGGTGGCAGTGACGGCATTCAGGTCACTGCAAACAGTGGTGCTGCCCAGCCGATCTCGGTCGACGTCACCATCGCGTTCGACCCGGCCACGTCGGGGACGACCGGGCAAGGTCAGACCGTGGATCTGGGCAACCTGAGCCTGAATCTGCAACAAAACACGAACCCCGCTCCCGCGTGAGGACATGAAGCGGGGATCGATCTGGATCGCCGCAGTCGCGTCGGTTCTGCTGCTGACCGTCTGGTCCACGCAGCAGACCGGCGCACTGTGGCGCGACAGCACACAGTTCAGGGGCGGGACGATCACCTCGGGAAGCCTGACCATTCTGGCCCAGGGTTCCCAGGACTACTCGTGGTCGAACTTCGGTGGTACCAACCTGGCGCAGGGGTCCGTGGTGCAACAACCGTTGACGGTCAGTGTCCAGGGTGACGCCGAAGCGCGCTATCGCCTGCAGGCGGTGCGACAGAGTTCGGCCCAGCTGCCGATTGCGGTGACGGCTTGGATCGTTCGGTCGGTCGACGCATGTCCGACATCGTCGGGTGCACCGGTCGGTGCGCCGACCGCGACCACCGGGGGGCCTTGGACCGTCTTCCCTGCACCGGGCGACGGACGGTCGGCTGCGCCGGGCACCACCGAGGTGTGGTGCCTTCGGGCGACCGTCGGGACCGCAGCAGAACAAGGACGATCGACGACACTGGCGCTCGAATTCCGAGTGGAGCAACAACTATGACCGATTCCCAGGACAAGGACGAGAACACAGGACCACTGTGGTGGATCGGCTCCATGTTCACCTGGGCCCTGCTGTTCGCCATGCTAGGTCTACTGACAGTGACCATCCTGATCCCTGCCGTCGCCGGGGGCGAACGCTTCACCGTGCTGACCGGATCGATGGACCCCACCTACCCGCCAGGCACGCTCATCGTCGTAAAGCATGTCGAATCCGACGAGCTCGCGATCGGAATGCCTGTGACATACCAGTTGAGGTCGGGTGATCCCACCGTGGTGACACACCGGATCATCGCATCCACGCAATCCGCGAAGGGAGGGCGCACCTACATCACCCAAGGCGACGCCAACAACGTTCCCGACGAGAAACCCGTCCTCTACGAACAGATTCGAGGACGTGTCTGGTATTCGATCCCCTATCTCGGCTACGTGAACAACTGGCTGACGGGACAGCAACGTTCGTGGACCGTCGGAATCGTTGCGATCGCACTGTTCGGCTACGCCGCGATCCTGTTCGCAGGTGGGATCCGTGACAGCAGGCGAGAGAAGGCAACAGCGCGAGCGGGTGGAGTGGACGATGCAACGCGATGACGTCGTCGATCGCATCGCAGCGTGCCGACGAAGCACACATTCGTTCTTCACGGTCCGGGTGCGCGCTCTGCTCACGCTTGGAACGATCCTTGCCCTCGGCACGGCGGGAACGTTTGCCGCGTGGGCGAATTCTGCGGTGGCCACGGGTACTTTCAGCACCGGCACGATCGATCTCCGCGCGAACGACACGAAGTCCTTCACGTTCTCGGCTCTGAGTATGACGGGAATGTTGCCCGGTGAAAGCCAGGCTGCGAGCCTGCAGGTCCAGAACACTCGATCGACGATGGATGTCACCTACACGGTGAATGTCACGACCCCTGCGGGAAGTCCCGCGCTCGCGAACAACCTTCAGCTCCGAGCCTTCAGCGGCGGAACCCCATCGAATGCCACCACCGGGGGTCTGCGCACAGGGTCGTGCACCGGCTCCCAGATAGGGCAGACGACTCTCGCGGCGGGGAGCTCCGCGCCCATTGTCACGTCACCCCGTCCGCTCGCTGCGTCCACCGGTACGGAGACCTTGTGCGTGGTCGTCACGCTCCCCACTACGACGCCGCTCACGACTCAGAATCAGAGCGTGCCGGCCCTGGTGTTCACTTTCGCCGCACAAACGACCGTGTGAGGTGGCAATGTTCGTACATGTCCGCGACGAACCGCCACCACGTCGATGGCGGAATGCCGTGCTCACGGTCGGCGCCGTGATCGGCGGTCTATGCATCCTCGCGACGGTTGCGTCGGTTCTGTTCGGCCTGACCCCCCTGATCTTTCGATCGGGCTCCATGTCGCCCGCGATTCCTTCCGGTTCCCTTGCGATCGCGCGAACCTTGCCGGCGTCGGAGTTGCGCATCGGTGACGTGGTGAGCGTGATCAACGACCAAGGCAGCCGTATCACCCACCGAATCGTGGACGTCGAGTCCTTCGCCGGAAATACAGCGCTCCTCCGGTTACAGGGGGACGCAAACCCTGAGCCGGATCCTCGAAGTTACGGAGTGAGCTCGGCCGAACGCGTGCTCTTCCATGTCGACGGACTCGGTTACGTCGCCGCGTGGCTTCGAACCGTGCCCGGACTGATAATGCTGGCAATTCTCGCGGCCGCGCTCATCCGGATTGCGGTGCGTCCTGATGCGCCACTGCTCGGCAGCATTCGCACCCCCGCAACTCCTCTGGTCGTCCTGATTGCTGTCTCCGCCGTCGGCCTCGCACATACGCCCGGGACCTACGCGGCGTTCACCGACAGCGCGACCGCGCGCAGTGGTGCGTTCGCGTCGAAGGCCGAGTACGTACCGCGAGTTGCAGGGACTGTCGGTTGCACCAGCAAGATCATTCTCGATCAGTCCGACCCGGTCACTTTGACCTGGACGCATCTCGGGTCGCCCTATCGGTACCGGATCATCCTGCGAGATCTGGACGGTCGCGTCTGGCGCACCGTAGACATCACCGATGTCACCGCCGCGACAGGCGGCACCATCTCATACGACCTGTTCGGCACAGGTCTTCCTCGCCGCAGCGTCATCTGGCAGTACAACGCGGAAGTACACACGATGTTGCCGGGAGGGATGGTATCGGCAGCGTGGAGGGGCCGCCTCGTATCCCAGCCTGCCTCTGTGATCAGCCACAACCAGGACCTCAACTGCAGTCCGAGCGGAGAACGTGACGGGACCCCGGCTTATGTTGCGCCACCTGCTTCTGTTGCGTGTTCCACGAACGGCACAGGGAGCGCCGCCGCAGCAACATTGACATGGCCTCACATCGGCACGGGTGTCACTTACCAGGTCACCGTTCGCAATCCGTCGGACGGCAATATCGCTTACACCACCACGGTAACCACCACACCGACGACCGCCGGGCAACCCGTCACCGTCGGGATCGCCCGGACCAACCTCGACACCGCGCTCATCACCGCGAATACCGCTGACGCCGAGATCCGATCCCTCCAAGGAGGTTCGTATTCCACGGGTTTCGTGGCATACAGGCTCAACACTACGTCTACAACGGGACTCACCTGCTCGGCACCCACGATGGGAGCACGCTCATTGCCGCAATCCTCTGCTTCCACCACGACATCGACGCCCTCCCCGACCGCAAGTGCGGGGACATCGACTCCCCTCGGTCCGACGACCACCGAGGGGAGTCCCAGCTCTTCCGCGTCACCGACCGGAACCGCAGAAACGGAAGTTGCCTCCGCTCTCCGCTCACCATCCGGCCTGTACTTCGCTCGTCTCGTCCGATCCGAAGCCGGAACGTATGCGGTCATCACTGCTGCGATGGGTGGCGAGGAGTACCGCACGAGCGCCTCGGCGAGTGACGCAATCACCTGGGCGGCCGATTCGGATGAGCTACGCATCACCGGGAGTTCGGGGGCATGGGTGATCAGTAAGGCGTCGGGCTCGTGGGTGAAGAGTGCAGTGGTCGATCCGGTCCCGGCTGCGCCGCCCGCGCCTGTTCCTTCACCCACCGACGGACCTGCTCCTGCACCGGTTCCCGAGGAGACGCCGGCCGAACTTGCGCCGACCTCCCCGAGCGACGATGCTCCTGTGGGCGAGCCGGCCGACGACGAATCGGAAGGCTGATGCGAAGATCGCAGGTCTGAGCGTTACTCATCGACGGTCGACGAGTAATCCTCCTCCGTGGTCGCCGGTTCGGATTCCGACTCGGTCATCTCCGCGCTGTCGTCCGGGACTGGCGGTGTGGTGGTGACGACGGGCTCCGGTCGGGTTTCCGGCGCAGGTAGCGAGAAGATCCATCCCGCTGTTCCGTCCGGCCGCAACATCACGGCGGTTCCATCGTTCGTCACGTCGAAGGTAACCCAGCCCGAGTAGGTACTCGCAGGATCGAATGTCGCCGGTAGCGACGCGCCTGCATCGCACTCCCCGCTCGGCGAGCCGACCGACGCCGTGCCACCGTCGGCGAGGACTTCCCGGAAGTCGGACGCGCGCAACCCCTTCAGATGGTCCGAACCGTCCGAAGTCGTCACACTCAACCGCACAGCGACGCATCCGGGAGTCCTCGATATGCGTTCCACGGTTACGCTCCCCAGGTCGTGATCGTCCGTCGTGACGATCGAGAACGGAGACGACATTCCGGCGCGCGTCGGGATGGTAGGTCCGCTCGGGGTGGGTGCCAGGGATAGCGTCGGAATTGGTGCTACAGCGGGATCATTCTCGAGTGGTTCGTCATCGGGCGTCGATGTACCAGCCCCGGCTGTGACGTCCCCATCGCCACGACCCGGCCACGGGGTGGCGTCTACATCCCTTTCGGTTCCGTTGTCTTCGAGCGACGGAATGATCTCGACTGTCTCGACAGGCGAAGTCGAGTCCGGCTCTGTAGCACTACCGTTCTCGCGACGTTCGTCGAGATCGCCGTCCGTGTCGATTTTCGTCCGATCCGGGTCGACGGTCTTGTCACCAGAGGTCACGGGTTGCTTCTCGGCCTCACCGACGACACCTTCGTCGAACAGTGAATCGATCGGAGACTGCAGGCTCTCGTCGCCGCCGCATGCGGCAGATTGTGGTCCAGATGCAGGTTCGTCGTCACTGGCCTGGATCTCGGCGACCACGCGACCCTCGGCGAGAGGTTCTTTGTCCGGTTGCTCATCGTTCAAATCGGCCACGCACGACGGAGCGTCCTGCTGCGTCGTCATCATTGCTGCCAGCGCGGAGATCGACGGCTTCACTTCTGCCCAGCGAATCGGCGCATCGGTTCCGATACCACATTCCGCATACGCGAGGACCATGTCCAGTTCCCACTTCTCGTCGTGCGAGATTTTTCCGGTACTTGTCATCGCGAGGCGAAGCTCTGACGACGCGCTCGTAGAAGTCTGAGTCTTCGTCCAGGTCAACTGCGCATCGTAGTCGTAGCCGAAGCCGCTTCGGGTCTGACGGGTGGATTTGGAGTTGTTCGGGCCTGGATCGGACGGAAAGGGAAGCTTTTCGGTATTTCCCATTCCGGCCAGCACGACACCGCCGAAGATCGAGTTGATTCCGCCTGCCACCGGTGGACCCCCGATCGGACAAGATGCAGTTGTCGAAACCACGTCCGCCGAGCCGAATCGCGCGAGGTCGATGCCGCCGGAGGTCGTCTCCACGAGTAGGCCTCTGGCTGCGGCAGCCGCGAAGACGACCGAGGATCCGGTGCTTTGGCCATTCGTGCATGGGACAGTAACCAAGCTCGCGTAGACCGCACACGATGCACCTTCGATCTCCACCGGCAACAGGAGACCAAGCGTGCCGCCGACGCTGTTCTGGTTGCCGAATCGCACATCGGCGTAGGCCGGCGCCTGCCCCGGTTCACGGGTGGTTGCCAGTCCGCTGCGCACACTCGATCCGACCGGGCGGGACATGGAGTACTTGGCAGCCACGGCACGGGCGTATCCCTTTCCATAAGCGCCGGGAACGTCGAACTTCGCCGACCCGGAGACCCGATCGTTCCAGTTCGCAAGAGTCTGACCCGCGAAGCCCGAATTGGAAGCGAGCAGACCGATGACTCCGAGTACACCGACCAAAGCGACGAGCGCGCGCAGCGACTTGCTGTTCATCGTCGACCGCGTCT
Source organism: Rhodococcus shunpengi (assembly GCF_048381395.1). Taxonomy (NCBI): domain Bacteria; kingdom Bacillati; phylum Actinomycetota; class Actinomycetes; order Mycobacteriales; family Nocardiaceae; genus Rhodococcus; species Rhodococcus shunpengi. The sequence continues at coordinate 607,647 of NZ_JBLWIU010000036.1, read as the reverse complement.
CACGTCGTCGGGTTCACGGCCGGCCTGCCGGCCGTCGTCCTCGGACTCCCGCGGCCAGAATGCCCACAGCACGAGTGCCGCGGCGGCAAGCGTCAGACCTCCCAGCACCCAGGGGTCGGAGAACCACACGATCACCGCGGCAGCACCCGGGACCGACCACAGGACCTTCCGTACCTCGGTCACACGATACGGACCCGGGTCGGGGTTGGGGTTTGCGTCGCCCTGCATCTCGATGAGCGCCTCGCCCGCCCGCTGCGGGTGAACCGCGATGACGCGGTGGGTCACCGGCAGCTCTCCCTCCTCGCGATCGACGGTGACGATGTCGCCCACCGCGATCTCGTCCGCCGAGATGCGTTGCACGACAGACATGGAGCCTTGGGGAATCGTCGGAGACATCGAGCCCGTCTTGAACAGGATCAACGAGATGTCGAAGGCAAACGCGGCGGTCACGAGCCCGATGCACACAACTCCTCCTGCTGCGAGCAGGTTGAGGAGAGCGTTCTCGACTCGGGACCACAGCGAGCGGCGAGGCTTCGTCGGTTCGTGGAGGACGTGCACAGTTTCGGCCGTTTCTGTAAGGAGAAGGAGACGGGACTCGTCGACTCGACACCGGACGGTCGAGTCGACGAGTCGATTTGCATCACGGGGTCGGGTTCGCGGGTTCCGTGCTCGCAGCCTTGAACTCCCAGTTCACCGATGTCGAGTACTTTCCTTCGTTCGCGGTACCGAGCTGGCCGGGGGTGGTTCCGGCGGGCAAGGTCACGGCGAAGCAGAGCCAGTGCTCGTTCTTGGCGGGTATGGCGATCGGGGCGGTGATTGCGGCGCTGCCGACTTTTCCACTTGTGCGGGTGGTGCCGTTCACCGCTGCTGCATCGCACGCGGTCGACGAGCCTGCGATGGAGGCGACCTTCAGGTCGAGCACGCCAGCGAGCGCTGCATTCGTCGCATTCTGTGCAGCCGGCATGGTGATGTTCGCACCGAGACTTTCGGACACCACCCGCAGACCCACCTTCGCGTAGACGGTGTCGCCGGGCACGAGAGCGGATGCATTCACGCCGAAGTTGAAGGATCCAGCGGCGTTCGCAGTGACGAACTCGTTCCAGCCGTCCGAGGCCCCGGTGAAGTTGCCTTGCACGTTCCAGCTGTTGGCGCCGGTACCGAACTCGGCCTTACCCCACACAGAGTCGTTCCACGCAGCGAGGGTCACTGCCGCACCCACGCCGAGAACGAGGCCGGAGGCCAGGATCGCGCGGACCTTGCGACGCTTCTGTGCCTTGTTGTCGGCGTTGTCGATCGTCATGACTCACTCCTCTGGGCAATCTGCGTGCCCGCTCGTGTCGCTTGTCGCCCCCCGGCCCTTGGCCCTCCCCGAATCAGGCATGGGGCTACCGCACGACCGAATATCGAATTTCGATCGAGTGGGGTTCTGCGGGTTATTGCTGGTTTGTTTTCCGTCCGTTGGATCGGACTTACTCGGAAGTATGTTACCGGCAGGTAGTCAAACTCAAGATCTGTGACACAGATCATCCTGGACGGTCTTCTTTAACGTTTCCCCAGATCATACACAGTAGTTGAAGATTCACCCATGGTTTCACCCGCAGAACCTGGACAATCGTCCAATTCAGGGCGATCGACCGACTACCTGAAACAGAAGTCCCTAAACGGACATTGAAGACAATAATTCCATCGCTGGAATTATGTGTTACGAGAAAGCACAGGAATTAATTCGACTTCAGAGAAATGGGAATTCCGGCCACTACAAGAATCGCCGACTCACTGGCCTCGGCAACCCGCGCGTTGAGCCGACCCAGCATGTCGCGAAACAACCGCCCCGACGCGCTCGCCGGCACCACACCGCTGCCCACCTCATTACTGACGGCGACCACGGGAACCCGGGCCTGTCGCCACGCATCGAGGAGATCCTCGATGTCGGCATGGACCGCAGCGGGATCTCCCGTATTCCACACGTCGTGAAGGTCGAGTCGTGCAGTGAGCCAGGTTCCGAGACAGTCGACGAGCAGAGGTTCGTCCGCATCCCTCAGCACCTTCGCCACATCCGATGTCTCGATCGTCGACCACGAGTCCGGTCGTCTCTCCCGGTGCAGCGCAACACGTTCCGCCCATTCGGCGTCACCTTCACGCGTCCCGCCGGTGGCGACGTAGGTGACGGACGGATACGACGCGAGCAGTTCCTCGGCGTGCCGCGACTTGCCCGACCGCACTCCCCCGAGCACCAATGTCCGATGCGGCACGACCGGCGGCTCTTCACCCACGTGGATCACCTCACCGTCACGACCCGGACGAGCATTCAACTGCTGCAGACGATTCCGCAGATCGTCGATTGGCGGATTGTGGTGCCCCAGATGCACCGCGACCACGTCGGTGTTCTCGGTGACGGCACCGGCCCCGCGCAGACCATCCACCATCGCGCCGAACTCGGGCAGACCGAGGTGGCCTTCGGACAGTTCGGAACGGTCGCCGAAGGTCTCTTCCAGGAAGACCGCGTCGAACCGGGCGTCACGCAGGGTCTCGAACCACTCGGTGGGCCACATCCCGGTGTCGCACGCCCACAACAACCGCGACCCGCCGGGACCCGTCACGTCGTACAGCACCGCATCTCCGTCACGGAACACCTTGTGCCGTGCGGGAAGAACACGCACCGAGTACTCGCCGACGGTGAGCGAGTCCCCCGCCTCGACCGGTACGAAGCGCACCGGGTCGTCCGGACCCACCCACGGCCGGCAGGTGTCGAGCGCATCGGCGGAACCGATCACGTCGAGTTCCACACCGGCGGCGACCCACGCTCGGAACAGCAGTGCCTGCGGGCCGAGATGGTCGGCATGGGCGTGGGTCAGGAGAATGTGGCGCACCTTCGCCAGCGACCTGCCGTGTCGCACGGCCGCCCGGGGCGCCTCGGGTCCACAGTCGAGCATGAGCACGTCGTCGACGAGTGCCGCGGTCTGCCCGCGGATCTCACCGCGACGCGCGGCGTCCGCGCAGGATGCACACGTGCAGAACGGATTCGGCCACCCGTCCGCCGCGCCGGTCCCCAGGAGTACGACCTCCATCAGCAGTCCTTCGTACTGTCGCGGAGCGGGAGTACGGCACGACCCGCCGGACGGTCGAGGATCTCGACGCGGGCACCGTAGACCTGTGCGATGCGGTCGGCGGTGAGCACATCATCGGGGGCTCCGTCGGCGACGACGTGTCCGCGATCGAGGAGCACGAGTCGTTCCCCGTACTGCGCGGCGGAGGTCAGATCGTGCATCGCGGCGATGACGGTGAGGTCGCCTTCGGTGCGCATCGAGTCGACGAGTTCGAGTACCTGCTGCTGGTGCCCGATGTCGAGTGCGCTCGTGGGTTCGTCGAGAAGCAGCACCCGCGGTTGCTGGGCGAGAGCGCGCGCGAGCACGACGCGCTGCAGCTCACCGCCGGACAGTTCGGTCGCGAGGCGCGGGGCGAACGCTTCGAGCTCGAGTCGTTCGACGACGCGGTCCACCACCTCGCGGTCGTGTGCGGTCTCGGAACCGAAGCGCGGGATGTGCGGGGTGCGGCCGAGGTGGATCAGTTCCCGGACGGTGACGCCTTCCGGCACCACCGGGCGTTGCGGCATCAGCGCGACCGCGCGTGCCATGTCCCGGCGTCCGGCGCGCCCCGGCGCGATGTCGGCGACCTGCAGGTGACCGGTGGCCGGCACGAGACCGGCGAGGACGTGCAGGAGAGTGGTCTTGCCCGATCCGTTGGGTCCGACCAGCGACACCCAGGATCCCGCGGTGACGTTCAGGTCGACCCCGTGCAGCACCTCGACACCGCCGCGTTCGGCACTGAGCTGACGGCACGAGACCGTCGTGGTCGGGGTGGTGAGAACATCGCTTTTCATCGGACACCTCGGCTCCGCCTGAGCACGACGAGGAAGAAGGGCGCCCCGATCGCCGCGGTGACGACACCGATCGGCAGTTCGGCGGGCGACATGACGGTGCGGGCCAGGACGTCCGCGAGGACGAGGAAGGACGCACCCACCAGCAGTGACAGCGGCAGCAGGAGGCGGTGGCCCGGTCCGACGAGCAGCCGGACCGCATGGGGAACGACGATGCCGACGAACCCGATGAGTCCGCTGGCCGAGACCACTGCGGCGGTTCCGAGCGTCGCGACGCACACGAGCAGCAGCCGCACGCGCGCCGGATTGATCCCGAGGCTCGCGGCTTCGACGTCGCCGACCGCCATGACATCGAGTGTGCGCCGATGCAGCGCGATGATCGCGACGGTGACCACGACGTAGGGCAGGACCACCACGACGTCGGACCAGCCGTCGGTGGACAGGCGGCCGAGCATCCACGAGTACACCTGCCGAAGCGTGTCGTCGTGCAGTTGCATGAAGAACGTCTGGATCGCGTTGGCGAAGGCCGCGACGGCGACACCGGCGAGAATGATGACGACTTCCGAGCGGCTGCCACCGACGGTGCGGCCGAGGGAGTACGTCGCGCCGACGGCGAGCAGTCCCCCGGCGAAGGCCGCGATCGGAACGCCTGCGAACCCGGCGGCGCCGCCCACGACGATGGCGAGGGTGGCACCGAGACCGGCGCCGCTGGAGACCCCGAGGAGATAGGGGTCGGCGAGCGGATTGCGGAAAACTCCCTGGTAGGCCGCACCAGCGATGGCCAGCATCGCCCCGACCAGCACCCCGAGCACGACGCGCGGCATCCGGATGTTCCACAGGATCGCCTGCTGACGCGTGCTCAAGCCGGAGTCGACGTCGACGAGCGGCAGGCGGTCGGCGATGTCGAGCAGCACCCCGCCCGGGGTGAGACCGGCGGGTCCGACGAGGATCCCGACCAGCATCGCGGCGAACAGGGCGAGCACCGCGCCGGTCAGCACGAGCACGTTGCGCGGCAGTACCCGCGCACCGCCGGGTGGCAGTGCGCGGGTATGGCCTCGCGACAGGGAGATCAAGGCGTGGGCTGGGCCGCGGGGATGGTGCCGACGATCCGGGCGACCTCACGCATCAGGTCCACGACGCGCGGCCCCCAGCGACTGGCGATGTCCTCGTCGAGGACGTAGACGCGGCCGTCCCGGACAGCGGTGAGTTCGCCCCATCCGGCACGGTCCGCAACGACCTCGGGTGTGACGCCGCAGCACTGGCCGTCGGCCAGGAAGATCACGTCGGGGTTCTGTTCGAGGACGTACTCGGCGGACAACTGCGGGTAGCCGTCGCCGCCGGTCGCGATCGAGGTCAGCCCCAGCATCGAGTAGATCTCGCCGATGTAGGTGTCGTCGGTGACGGTGTAGAAGGTGTTGTCCAGCTCGTGGTAGTAGCTCAGCGGGGTCTCCCGTTCGGGGAGGCCGGCAAGGATCTCGTCGATGTCCGTCTTCATCTGCGCGACGAGCTCGGCGGCGTCGCCGACGTGTCCGGTCACGGCTCCCAGTTGCTCGATCTGGGCGTAGGTGTCGTCCAGGTTCTCGGCCGCGGGAAGGATCAGCGTCTCGACGCCGGCCTGCTCGAGCCCTGCGACGAGATCGGCGGTGTCGGCATTGGCGACGACGAGGTCGGGTTCGTATCCGAGGATCGCCTCGACGTTGGGGGTGTACCCCGACAGGTCGGTGACCGGCGCGTCGGTCGGGTAATCGGACCGGTCGTCGACTGCGACGACCTGATCACCGGCACCGACGGCGTAGAGCATCTCCGTGCTGGTGGGGCTCAACGACACGATGGCCTGGGGGACGTCCGCGGAGGTGGTGTCGGTGTCACCGGACGGTGACGAATCGTCGCTGCTCGAGCATCCTGCGGCGAGGAGCGCGAAGGCGGTCAGTCCGGCGGCGAGCAGCCGTCGGTGATTGTCGAGGGGCACAGCCATCCTCCGTTGTTCGGAGGACGAAAACAGTACGGCTGCAACGGTGCGGTTGCGGCACGTCACCGTCCTTCGTCCGAGGACCAGTACGTACGGACCCTCCGCGCCGGCTGACCTGGCTCACCCGGAAGTCGGGCTCACAGTTGCGGGACAGCGCCGGATTCTCACCGGCTTCACCGAAAACGCTGCGGGTGCCCTACCGGATCGGCAGGACACCCGCAGCGTAGCTCACGGCGTCCCAGGTCAGGACAGCGCCTGCTCGAGATCCTCGAGCAGGTCCTCGGGATCCTCGAGGCCCACGGACAGTCGCACCACACCGTCGGACAGACCGATCGCGGCCCGGCCCTCCGGTCCCATCGCCCGGTGGGTGGTGGTCGCCGGGTGGGTGATGAGCGACTTGGAGTCGCCGAGATTGTTGGAGATGTCGACGATGCGCAGCTTGTTCAGCAGCTCGAAGGCACGCTTCTTGCCCTCGCCCTCGGGGGCGTCGAGCTCGAACGTAATGATCGTGCCGCCGCCGCTCATCTGCGACTTCGCGAGTTCGTACTGGGGGTGCGATTCGAGGTACGGGTACTTGACCCAGCGCACGGCATCCTGCGTTTCGAGGAACTGCGCGATGCGCAGCGCCGAATCGACGGAGGCGCGCAACCGCACCGGCATGGTCTCGAGGCCCTTGAGCAGCGTCCACGCGTTGAACGGGCTCAACGACGGCCCGGTGTGGCGGATGAGCTGCTGCACGGGCCCGTCGATGTAGTCCTCGGGACCGAGGATCGCTCCGCCGAGCACGCGGCCCTGACCGTCGATGTGCTTGGTGCCCGAGTAGACGACGATGTCGGCACCGAGATCGATGCTGCGCTGCAGCAGCGGGGTGGCGAAGACGTTGTCCAGCACCACCTTCGCGCCTGCCGCGTGCGCCATCTCGGAGACGCGTCGCACGTCGACGAGGGTCTGCATCGGGTTCGACGGGGTCTCGAAGAAGACCGCGGTGGTGGGCACCGACAGCGCCTTCTCCCACTGGTCGAGGTCCTCGCCGTCGACGAACACCGTCTCGACGCCCCAGCGGGGCAGGATCTCGTTGCACACGACGAAGCACGAACCGAAGAGGCTGCGTGCCGCGACGAGGCGGTCGCCCTTGCCGAGCAGCGCGGCGAGCGCGGTGAACACCGCGGACATGCCGGACGCGGTGGCGTAGGCACCCCCGGCACCGTCGAGCAGGCGCAAGCGCTCCTCGAACATCTTCACCGTGGGGTTGCCGTAGCGGGAGTAGACGAAGTGGTCGACGTCGCCGGTGAAGGCGGCTTCGGCGGCCTCGGCCGACTCGTAGACGAACCCGGAGTTGAGGTAGAGCGCCTCGGAGGTCTCCTCGAAACCGGATCGGAGCAGGCCGCCGCGCACGCCGAGCGTGGCGGGGCGAACGGTGTCGGGCAGCGCCTTGTCGAACGCGCCGCCCTGGGGGATGGAACTCACGACTGCCTCCACGGCAGGCCCGCGGCCCGCCAGCCCTCGGCACCGCGATGGCCTTCGCCGTCGAGAGCGCCTTCGAATCCTTCGAGAACGTTGTAGGCGGGGGTCAGGCCCGCAGCGGTGGCGGCCGTGGCCGCTCCGATGGAGCGCTGCCCCGAGCGACACAGGAAGATCACCGGTCCGCCGCCGATACCCGCTGCCCTCAGGTCCTCGACGAAGCTCGGGTTGGGGGCGCCGTCGGGGTAACGAACCCACTCGACGAACACGGTCCGGCGACCGAGCGACGAGGTCTCGGGGACCCCGACGTATTTCCACTCGGCTTCGGTACGCACATCGACGAGCACGGCATCCGGATCACCTTGCAGCAGGTCCCATGCCTGCTGCGGCGTTATATCACCTGCGTAGCTCACCCGGACATGTTTTCACAGGTCGGGCTGTGACGTACACGCGGGCACCGCGTCGTATACGCGCGGCGACGCGTCAGAACCGGCAGATCCGCCACACGTCGTCGATGCGGACGACCTGCCACGTCTCGGTTTGCGTCTCCCCGTCGAGGCCGGTCCGGACGTCGACGGTGGCCCGATCGCCGTCCACGGCAATGTTCTGCGTGGCCTGCAGCTCCACCCGTCCCTCGACGTCCGCGAGCGGCGCTTCTTCGGCGGGCAGATCGCTGCAGCGCAGCCGGTCGAGGATCGGTCCGTCGTTCTCGTTGTGCGCGGAGACGTAGTCGGTGACGGCACGACGCACCATCTCGTCCTCGGTGAGGTCGTCGCCCGCCGGGGAGAAGAGCTGTGCACCGAAGACGACGAGGACGAGAACCACCAGGACGGCGAGGGCTCCGAGGAAAGGCCCTATGCTGCTACCGGTGGGACCGTCGGGATCCGGGCCGGGATCGGGTTCGGGTTCGGGGGCTCCGCGCTTGGCCATGCGCCCGATCCTAATGGGCGCGAGGTCGCGGCTCGTCACGGCCGCATTTGCCCTAAAAACCCTCTCGAGGTAGGAATTGTGGCATGGCCACCACGCAGCTCGTTCGACGCCTCGCCGTCGACCTGTGTCGTATGGGTGCCCACATGTGTTGTCGCTGAAGCGATTCGCTCGACGGTTCGATTCATCCTCCTTCGCCGTCATCCCCGCGCGACCTGCGCCGAGCCCACTGAGGGCAGCCTTAATTTAAGCTGGATATGTCCGTCCGCACACCGAAGAGGTAGTTGATCCCCTGATGACCGATCAGACTCGTCCCCTTCGCGTCGCGATCGTCGGTGCCGGCCCTGCCGGTATCTACGCCGCCGACGCACTCATGAAGTCCGACACTGCGCAGGATCCCGGGGTCAGCATCGACCTGTTCGAGCGCATGCCGGCGCCGTTCGGTCTGATCCGCTACGGTGTCGCGCCCGACCATCCGCGCATCAAGGGAATCATCACCGCCCTGCACAAGGTGCTCGACAAGCCGCAGATCCGCCTGCTCGGCAATCTCGACTACGGCAGCGACTTCAACCTCGACGACCTGCAGCGTTTCTACGATGCGGTGATCTTCTCGACCGGCGCGAACGCGGACCGCGCGCTGAACATCCCCGGCATCGACCTCGACGGCAGCTACGGTGCCGCCGACTTCGTGTCCTGGTACGACGGGCACCCCGACGTGCCGCGCAGCTGGCCGCTCGAGGCGGAGAAGGTCGCCGTCCTCGGTGTCGGCAATGTCGCGCTCGACGTCGCCCGCGTGCTCGCCAAGACCGGCGACGAGCTGCTGCCGACGGAGATCCCGCCGAACGTCTACGAGGGCCTGAAGAACAACAAGGCCGTCGAGGTGCACGTCTTCGGGCGCCGCGGTCCGGCGCAGGCCAAGTTCACCCCGCTCGAGCTGCGCGAACTCGACCACTCCCCGACCATCGAGGTCATCGTCGACCCGGAGGACATCGACTACGACGAGGGCTCCGAGCAGGCGCGCCGTAACTCCAAGCAGGTCGACATGGTCGCCAACACCCTGCAGGACTGGGCGATCCGCGATGTGGGCAACCGCCCGCACAAGCTGTTCCTGCACTTCTTCGAGTCCCCGCACGAGATCCTCGGTGAGGACGGCAAGGTCGTCGGTCTGCGCACCGAGCGCACCGAGCTCGACGGCACCGGCAACGTGCGCGGCACCGGCAAGTTCAACGACTGGGAGGTCCAGGCGGTCTACCGCGCGGTCGGTTACCTGTCGCAGAACATCGCCAAGCTGCCCTTCGACGAGCAGGCCGGCACCGTGCCGAACGAGGCCGGGCGGGTGCTCGCCGACGAGACCGCCGAGGGCCCGGACCGGTTCATGCCGCACACCTACGTCACCGGCTGGATCAAGCGCGGTCCCGTGGGCCTGATCGGTCACACCAAGGGCGATGCGAACGAGACCGTCGCGAATCTGCTCGAGGACCGGGCCGCCGGTCGTCTGAACACCCCCGAGGATCCGTCCGAGGACGCGATCGTGAAATTCCTCGAGGACAAGCAGCTGCCGTACACCACCTGGCAGGGCTGGTACCGCCTCGACGCGCACGAGCGCAGCCTCGGTGAGGCCGAGGGCCGCGAACGCGTCAAGGTCGTCGAGCGCGAGGACATGTTCCGCGCCAGCGAGCCGCACAAGGCCTGATCCGCGTCTGAGGTGATCAACGCCTGACCTGTACGAACGAGGAGGGATCCATCCGCACGGATGGGTCCCTCCTCGCATTCCGGGTCTGCTCGGCTTTCCGGGTGCGCTCAGGTGAACAGGACGGCGCCCAGCCATACCGACGCCGCGACGAGCCCACCGAACAGTTCGACGAGGATCGACAACGCGACCGCTTTGGTCGCCGCGACCGTCGAGACCCACGCGTCGCGGTGGGTGCGGTGCCGCTGCACCTCCGACAGGTACATGCCGAGCAGGAAGCCCAGGAACAGCCCGACGACGGGGACGACGAAGAATCCGACGATGCCGAGCAGGCCGGCGAGGATCAACGAGCGGTTCGGCACCCCGGCCTGCTGCAGTCGCTTGCCGGGCCAGGTGTACTTCACGATGCCGGTGACCAGCAGCGCCACCGTCGCCACGCCCAGCACGATCCATGCGGTGGTGCCTCCCGTGAGGAACGCCCACACGGCGATCGCGCCGAAGATCAGCAGGACGCCGGGCAGGATCGGCAGCACGATCCCGAGCAGGCCCACGAGGATCGCCAGCCCGACGAGCAGTTCGCCGCCGGCACTCACGGCGCCACCGGGCGGGTCGAGCGGGCGGAAGACAGCGGAGTACCGGGACGCAGTGGCAGCATGGTGGGACTATATGTGCCACCGGTCCACGCCCCCGGGAGGACGCGATGAGCAGTACCAGGCCTCACAGCAGCCCGAAGAGTGCATCGGACGCCGCATCGCCCGCGGTGCGCGGCGACGTCCGGTACTTCACGACGCCCGGTGTCGATCCCGCCGAGACGGTGGAGTGGCAGCGACGCGACGCGCGGATCGTCCATCACGGCACCGGCCGTGTCGTCTTCGAGCAGACGGACGTGGAGTTCCCCGCCTTCTGGTCGCAGAACGCCACCGACATCGTCACGCAGAAGTACTTCCGCGGGCAGCTCGGGCATCCCGATCGTGAGCACTCGCTGCGCGACGTGATCGCGCGCATCGTCGACACGATCACGGCGTGGGGGCACACCGACGGTCATCTCGACGATCCGGAGGCGTTCGCCGCCGAGCTGACCTATCTGCTGATCCACCAGCGGGCCTCGTTCAACAGTCCCGTCTGGTTCAACATCGGGGTGCCGAACACTCCGCAGCAGGCCAGCGCGTGTTTCATCCTGTCGGTCGACGACAGCATCGACTCGATCCTCGAGTGGTACCGGCAGGAAGCGGTGATCTTCAAGGGCGGGTCGGGTGCCGGGGTGAACCTCTCCCGGATCCGCTCGTCGGCCGAACCGCTGACCGGTGGCGGAAGCGCATCGGGTCCGGTGAGCTTCATGCGCGGCGCCGACGCGTCGGCCGGCACCATCAAGTCCGGCGGCAAGACCCGGCGGGCCGCGAAGATGGTGATCCTCGACGTGGACCATCCCGACATCGAGGAGTTCGTCGACTGCAAGGCGATCGAGGAACGCAAGGCGCGGGTGCTCGCCGAGGCCGGTTTCGACATGGGTCTCGACGGCACCGACATCCATTCGGTGCAGTACCAGAACGCGAACAACTCGGTGCGCGTGACCGACGAGTTCATGCACGCGGTGGTGACCGACGCCGAGTGGCCGCTGCGTACCGTGACGACCGGCGAGACGGTCCGGACGGTCCGCGCGCGAGAGTTGTTGCAGCGCATCGCCGCCGCCACCTGGGAGTGCGCCGACCCGGGCATCCAGTACGACACGACGATCAATGCCTGGCACACCGCCTCGGCGACCGGCCGGATCAACGCGTCGAATCCCTGCTCGGAGTACATGCATCTCGACGATTCGGCCTGCAACCTCGCGAGTCTGAATCTGCTCACCTTCCTGCGCGAGGACGGCACCTTCGATGTCGACGGTTTCCGTCACGCCGTGGCGGTGATGCTCACCGCGCAGGAGATCCTCGTCGGCCGCGCCGACTACCCCACCGAGCGGATCGGTGAGACGTCGCGGCGGTTCCGGCAGCTCGGGATCGGTTACGCCAATCTCGGTGCGCTGCTCATGGCTTCGGGTCTGCCCTACGACAGCGAGGCCGGACGCGCGACGGCTGCGGCGATCACCGCCCTGATGACCGGTCACGCCTACGCCGTGTCGGCGGACATGGCACGGCGTCTCGGACCGTTCGACGGGTTCGACGAGAACCGCGCGCCGATGCTCGACGTGCTGGGCAAGCATCGCGGTGCGCTCGACGACATCGACGCCGACCTCGCGCCGGCCGACGTGCTCGATGCGGCACGACAGGCGTGGGACCGCGCGGTGGCCGACGGCACCGCCCACGGTGTGCGCAACAGCCAGGTCAGTGTGCTCGCGCCGACCGGCACGATCGGGCTCGCGATGGATTGCGACACCACCGGGATCGAACCGGATCTGGCGTTGGTGAAGACCAAGAAGCTCGTCGGCGGCGGCAGCCTCACGATCGTCAATCGCAGTGTGCCGCGCGCACTGTCGCGTCTGGGTTACGGCCCGTCGGAGGTCGCCGACATCGTGGCGCACCTCGATCTGCACCACGATCTCGCCGGTGCGCCACACGTGCGCGACGAGCACGCACCGGTGTTCGCGACCTCCATGGGCGACAACGTCATCTCGCCGCGCGGCCACGTCGCGATGATGGCCGCGGTACAGCCCTTCCTGTCGGGTGCGATCTCCAAGACGGTGAACCTGCCCGAGTCCGCGACCGTCGACGACATCGCCGACATGTACGTCGACGCGTGGCGCCTGGGCGTGAAGGCGCTCGCGATCTACCGTGACAACTGCAAACTGGGACAACCGTTGTCGACGTCGTCGCCTCCTGCTGTCGCAGAAGCGGCAGCTCCGTCCGCGGCGCCTCGTCGTGAGCGACTCCCGCGCACCCGTAATTCGCGGACGTTCGAGTTCCGGGTGGCCGACTGCAAGGGCTTCTTCACGATCGGCGAGTACGACGACGGGCGTCCCGGCGAGATGTTCCTGCGCGTGTCGAAGCAGGGCTCGACATTGGCCGGCATCATGGATGCCTTCTCGATGTCGGTCAGTTACGGTCTGCAGTACGGGGTTCCGTTGCGCACCTTCGTCCGGGCCTTCACGAGTACACGCTTCGAACCGGCCGGGATCACCGACGATCCGGATCTGCGGATCGCCACGTCGATCCTCGACTACATCTTCCGGCGACTCGCGGTCGACTATCTCGAGCCCGACGAGCGAGCGGAGCTGGGCATCCTCACCGTCGCCGAACGTTCGGTGCCCGACACCCCGACGCTCACGCCGTACACGAGCACGCCGCCGGTGCGTGAGCCCGATCCGCCGGTGCCCGCGCCCGCGCCTCACAACACGAGCGGTGCGAGCACGCCCTCCCCGGGTGGTCTCGCCGCTCCGTCGCCGTCGAATCCGGACGCGCCGTACTGCATGCAGTGCGGAGTGAAGATGCAGCGGGCCGGGTCGTGCCACGCGTGTCCGTCCTGTGGGAACACCAGCGGCTGCAGCTGAGGTGATGCGTCCATACTGGCGCGATGGTCCTGGGAGTCGACACCGAACTGACATTGACGGCCGCGGGTGCGGTCTTCCTCCTCGCGCTCGGTCTCGGCGTGTGGAAGTACCGGCAGATGGCGACGTCCGACGACCACCTCGCGCACCCGTACGTCGACATCGCCCACCGGTCGGCGCTGATGTACTCCTTCGCGACGCTGCTGGTCGCGGTGTTCGTCGAGCTCAGCGCGTGGCCCACCGCGGTGAACCTCGCCGCGGCCGCGGTGATCGTGGTGTTCTTCGTCGGCGCGATCGCGAGCTATGTCGTGCACGGCGCGCTGCGCGACACCACGAATCAGTTCGCGCATCCTGTGCGTGGGACGGGCCTGGCGATGGCCGCACTGATCGTCGGTGAGATGGGTGGCTTCGCGGTGTTGTTCGCAGGCTTCCTGTGGGGTGCCTTCGGGAGGTGAGGCCGCGTCAGGTGCGGTGTTCGAGCAACGACAGAACGTTGCCGTGCGGGTCGCGGAACCACGCGACCCGCATGCCGTCGGGCGCGGTCCACGCATCGTGGTCGTCCTGATCCATACCGTTGTAGCGCACGAACTCCACCCCGTGCTCGCGCAGTCGTTCGACGATGCCGTCCAGATCGGATACCCGCCAGCCCAGCACGGTGTAGCCGGTCTCCTCGCGTGACTGCACGAGGGTCACCCGGATCGGCGCACCGTCGCCTCCGTCGAGGACGAGTGCGAAGGGGTCGCGGGAGAGCTTCCGGAAGCGCAGGGTGTCGACGTAGAACATCTCCGAGACGTCGAGGTCGGTGCTCGGGATGAAGCTCACGAGTTGGCCGGTGATCGTCATACGTCCACTGTGCGCCGGAGCGCCCGAGCGCGACAGCGGATTCGACGGATTCACGCCCCCACCTCCGCGTTCCGGCGACTAGGCTCTCGATCATGAGCACCTCGGAGATCGCCACGGTCCTGGCCTGGCACGACGCCGTGAACAGCAACGACATCGATACCCTCGTGCAGTTGTCGAGCGACGACATCGTGCTGCCCACCCCCGACGACGATCCCGACCAAGGACTCGACGAGCTGCGCGAGTGGGCGACGACGGCGGGCGTCACGCTGCAGCCGGGCCGCATGTTCGTCCACCGGGGCGTCGTGGTGGTCGAGGAGACGGCGACCTGGGCGTCCGATCCGGGTCCTCGTGAGGAGGCGATCGCCTTCCGGGTGGTCGACGACCAGGTGGTCACCGTCGTCCGGCACACCGATCTCGCGGAGGCCTTCGAGGCGACCGGACTGAGCGAGGCGGACCTGTACGAGGAGTGATCCGCTCCGCGTGACCGGAACCATATTCTGAACGCTCGCTAAGGTACTCTCCGTTTCGACAGTCCCTACGTATCGGAGTGAGGTTCGTCGAGTGTCCGCTGAAGCTGTTGAGAAGAAGGGTCCGCTCGCGGGTGTCCGCGTCGTCGAGTTCAAGGGTCTCGGTCCCGGCCCGCACGCCGCGACGCTGCTCGCCGATCTCGGCGCCGATGTCGTCATCGTGCAGCGCCCCGGCGAGATCCCGCAGGAGGGACAGCGCGATCCGATTCAGCGCAACCGTCGCATCGTCGAGGCCAACCTCAAGGATCCCGCCGACATCGAGAAGGTCCTGACCCTGCTCGAGCGCGCCGACGTCCTCATCGAGGGCTTCCGTCCCGGCGTCACCGAACGGCTCGGCCTCGGGCCGGATGTGGTCCTCGAGCGCAACCCGCGCATCGTCTACGGCCGCATGACCGGCTGGGGCCAGGAGGGCCCGCTCGCCAACGCGGCCGGCCACGACATCAACTACATCTCGCTGACCGGCGTCCTGCACGCCATCGGCCGCCAGGGTGAGCGCCCGGTGCCGCCGCTGAACATGGTCGGCGACTTCGGTGGCGGTTCGATGTTCCTCGTGTTCGGCATCCTGTCCGCCCTCGTCGAGCGTCAGACCTCCGGCAAGGGCCAGGTCGTGGACGCGGCGATGGTCGACGGCGCCCTCGCTCTCTCGCACATGATGTGGGCGTTCCGCGGTCGCGGCGCGTGGTCGGACGAGCGCGGCGTCAACATGCTCGATACCGGCGCCCCGTTCTACGAGGTCTACGAGACCAAGGACGGCAAGTACATGGCCGTCGGGTCCATCGAGCCGCAGTTCTACGCGCTGCTGCTGCAGGGCCTCGAGCTCGATCCGGCCGACCTGCCGCACCAGCTCGACACCTCCCGCTGGGCGGAGATGAAGAAGATCTTCACCGACAAGTTCCTGTCGAAGACCCGCGACGAGTGGACCGAGATCTTCCTCGGTACCGATGCCTGCGTCTCCCCGGTCCTCACCTGGGCCGAGGCGGAGAAGAACGAGCATCTCGTCGCACGCGGGTCGCTGATCGAGATCGACGGCGTCGTGCAGCACGCACCGGCGCCGCGCTTCTCCCGCACCCCTGCCGGCGAGCCGGTCGGTCCGGCGGCCGAGGCCACCGACATCGACACCCTCTGGGTCTGATCCCCCCGGTTCGGGGCCCGGGATCGTAACGGTGTTCCACCGATACGGTTCCGGGCCCGTCCCATCTGCGGGAAAGCCACCGATCGCGCCGGGATCGGTGTGCTATCAACACCGTCATGAGTGACGGGGTGGGAGCCGCGATCCATCGATCGGCGGCCACGGCACGAGCACGAGCGCGTACCGCGGTCCCGGGGCGTGTCCCGGAGGTGCTCGACGTCCGCAGCAAGGACGGCACCCGCATCCACACCGAGGCCTGCGGGCCCGCCGACGCTCCGACGATCGTCCTGACGCACGGCATTCTGTGCGAACTCGGATTCTGGCGCAACCAGATTCGTGACCTGAGCGGCGACTACCGGGTGGTCGCCTTCGATCACCGCGGTCACGGACGCAGCCAGGCCGCCCCTGCCCGGGCGTACACGATGGACCATCTCGCCGACGATCTCCACGCCGTGCTGGGCGCGGCCGCACCCGACGGCCGGCCCGTCGTGGTCGCCGGGCACTCCATGGGCGGCATCGCCGTGATGGCCTGGGCCGAGCGGTATCCGCGCGACGTCGACGCACGGGTGTCGGCCGCGGGCCTGGTCAACACCACACCGGGCGAAATCTTCGACAACGTGCAGTTCCTGCGCGGACCGCAGAGCCTGACGAAGGTGCGGCGCCGCGTCGCGCAGACCGTCGTCCCGCTGGCACGGATGCCGCTCCCCCAGCGGATGCCGCTGCGCAGGCACCTGCTCTCCCGCGTCGCCGTCGGGACGGGTGCGGCCGCGACGATCACCGCGGACGTCGACCGCATGCTCGGCCACACCTCGGCACGCGGTCGCGGCGGCTACGGCCGGCTGCTGGTGAACATGATCGACACCGTCGACCCCTCCGCGATCACCGCGCCCACCCTGGTGATCGCGGGCAGCCACGACCGCATCTCACCGCCGGGCCGATCGGAGTGGATCGCCGAGCGCCTGCCGAACCTGCTCGAACTGCGCACCTTCGACAGCGGGCACTGCGGCCCCCTCGAACGTCCCCGCGAGGTGTCGGCGGCGCTGCGCGAGCTCATCGAGATGTCCTGACGGACAGAATCAGACGACGAGCCGCGCCTCGTCGGGTGTGCGCCCGGAGGCCACCTGGTCGTAGGCGGCGGCCATGGCCTCGACGGCATCGTCGAGGACCTCGACGTCCTGCGTGTACGGCAGGCGCACGAAGTGCTCGAACGCGCCCTGCACACCGAAGCGCGGACCGGCGGAGAGCAGCACACCGTGGGACGGCGCGGCCGCAGCCAGCGAGGTCGACACCGGTTCGGGCATCCTCGCCCACAGCGACATCCCGCCCTGACCCGGCGTGTACTCCCAGTCGGGCAACCGCCGATCCAAGGCGTCGCACAGCGCACGACGCCGTTCCCTCAACGCGGCGCGGCGACGTTCGAGCAGTTCGTCGACGTCGGAGAGCAGATGTGCGGCCGCGAGCTGTTCCATGACGGGCGTGCCCAGGTCGACTGCGGTCCGCGCTCCGGCCAGCCGGACGATCGTGTCGCGGTCGGCGCGGATCCATCCCACCCGCAGGCCACCCCACAGCGATTTCGCCGTCGAGCCGACCGTCACCACCGACGCGCCGGCAGGCATGGCTGCGACGGGAGGCGGCGGCGGGGCGTCGAGCCAGAGATCGACCATCGACTCGTCGACGACGAGCGTGGTCCGCGTGTCGCGCATGATGCGGGCCAGTTCGGCGCGGCCGTCCTCGTCGAGGCACAGGCCGGTGGGATTGTGGAAGTCGGGGACGAGGAAGGCGGTGCGCGCCGCGGTCTGCCGGACGGCGCTGGCCACACCGTCGAGATCCCAGCCGCCGTGCGGGCCGTTCTCCGGGCGCACCGGAACCGGCACCGGGCGGGCGCCGTAGCGGCGGATCGCTTCGAGCGCATTGGGATAGGTGGGGTGGTCGACGACCACCCGGTCGCCGGGGTCGTCGAGCACACCGAGCAGCAGGCGCATCGCGTGCTGCGCCCCGGAGGTGACCATGATCTGGTCGGGCGAGGTGGGCAGTCCATGCTCGCGGTAGCGACGGGCAATGACCTCGCGCAGCACCGACACCCCGATCGGTTCCATGCCGTGCGAGTCGAGATAGGTCGACATCGACCGCAGCGCCGCCGCATACGCCGCCTCGATCTCCGCTGCCGGCGCGGGCAGCGAGGCATTGCTCAGATCGATCGCCGGACCGATCGGCATCCGGAACCCGGTGTTCTCGGAGCCCCGGCGAGCAGGCACGGCGACCGTGCTGCGGGCGCCCTGGCGGCTGCGCAGATAGCCCTCTTCCCGCAGCGCCGCGTAGGCGGAGGCGACAGTGGTGCGGCTCACCGACAGCGCGGCGGCGAGTTCCCGCTCGCTGGGCAGGGCGACCCCGAGTGGAACGCGACCGTCGTGCACGAGCAGGCGGATGCTGTCCGCGAGCGCCCGGTAGGCAGGGCGGGGATCGGGGCGAGCGGAGCGACGGGAATGCGACTGCCCGGAATCCTGCCAGTTGCCGAGGTCGCGGACGAGCGAACCGGCTCCGATCGCTCGAGTGATCACCGATCCAGTATGCCCCGCGCCGCGCGGGCGGGATCAGGACGGTGGATCGAGCACCTGACGGAACAGGACCGTCCCGCGCGAGTCGAGCAACTCGACCCGCATCTGCCTCGTCGCGCCGTCGATGAACAACTCCCCGAAGTGCTGATATCCGTCCATCGGCGAGGTGTTCGCCGCCGGGGGCGCGTGCACGAAGACGGCCTCGGGCCCGAACGTCCCGTCCAGTTCGTTGGGTCCGAAAGCACCGGCGTTGAGTGGTCCCGAGACGAACTCCCAGAACTCGTCGAAGTCGGTGAACGAAGCGCGGTCCGGCGAATAGTGATGTGCGGCCGTGTAGTGCACATCGGCGGTCAACCACACGGTGCCGGTGATCCTGCGCGCCTTGACCGCCGACAGGACCTGCGCGATCTCCGATTCCCTACCCGACGGAGCGCCGTTGTCCCCGTTCGCGATCCCTTCGAAGGCCGTGTCACCGTCGGGTACGACCAGACCGATCGGGAGGTCGGCGGCGATGATCTTCCAGGTGGCAGTCGAACGGGTGAGTTCGTCGACGAGCCACTGCGTCTGCGCGCTGCCGAGCACCTGCCCCGCCGCGCCGACGTTGGTACCGTTGGCGTCCTTGTAGGTCCGCATGTCGAGTACGAAGACGTCGAGCAGCGGTCCGTACCGCACGACCCGGTGGATGCGTCCGTCGACGGCCTCCGCCGGATCGAGCGGGAGCCACTCGTGGAAGGCACGGAAAGCCCGTTCCGCCAGGACGTCCACCCTCTTCTCGGTGTACTGCTCGAGATCCAGGATCTCACCCGCGTACCAGTTGTTGACGGTCTCGTGGTCGTCCCACTGCACGATCTGCGCCACGGAGGAGTTGAACCGCCGGTAGTTCTCGTCCATGAGGTTGTAGGCGTACTGGCCGCGGTACTCGTCGAGGGTCTGCGCCACGGCGCTCTTGGCCTCGGTGACGACGTTGCGCCAGATCCGACCGTCCGGCAGCTCGACGGTCTCCTTCAGCGGATTGTCGGCGTACACGACGTCGCCGGAATGCACGAACA
Organism: Rhodococcus shunpengi; assembly: GCF_048381395.1. Taxonomy (NCBI): domain Bacteria; kingdom Bacillati; phylum Actinomycetota; class Actinomycetes; order Mycobacteriales; family Nocardiaceae; genus Rhodococcus; species Rhodococcus shunpengi. The sequence goes on along the minus strand of NZ_JBLWIU010000036.1, from coordinate 588,139 downwards.
GGTGCGGGTCGCGACGGGCCATCGTGTCGAAGATCGTCATCCCACCGATGTCGGGGTTGATGCCGAAGCCCTGGCCGGCGGTGTCGCCGGACCACTGCAGCCTGATGTCGCCGGGAGCGGTCGGGGCGGTGCGGAACAGACCCGTCACCGGCTCGGACGTGGCGCCGTCCTCGCCTTCGAGGACGACACGGTAGTGCACCTGCTCACCGGCCGGCAGTCCCGTCAGCCGCAGCCGGCCGGTTCCGTCGGTCTCGGGTGTGAGCAGTCCACCCACGTGCCGGACGGGATCGGTGAAGGATTCGGTGGCCGCCGTCTCCACGACGAGCCGCGCCGGCCGATCCGAGCGCGCCCACACGAGCGCCCCGTCGGCCCGCACGTCGCCGGTGGCCACACCGTGGGTGAGGATCGGCCGCTCACGAACCAAGCTCGGCGTTGCAACGGAACGTCCCGACGAGCACGCCGCCACCGGAGCCGCGAGGGCTCCGAGCGCGACGGTGCGTAGCAGGGTTCGACGGGACACGTACATGGTTCTCCCCGGGGTCCGACGGACTGTGCGGGACGAGCGTGCACAGTCCGTGCGAACCGTCGGTGAACATGCAGTGAGGGATCGGTGCCCGTCCGACGACGAATCGGAGCGGGCCGGAGGCTACCCCGTCAGCGGATGACGTCGCGCCGGACGATCGTCTCGTCGCGGCCCGGTCCGACACCGATGCAGGAGATGTAGGCGCCGGAGAGCTCCTCGAGACGCAGCACGTAGTTCTGCGCGTTCTTCGGCAGCTCCTCGAAGGTGCGGGCGTGGGTGATGTCCTCCCACCAGCCCGGCATCTCCTCGTAGATCGGCTTGGCGTGGTGCACGTCGGTCTGCGTCATCGGCATCTCGTCGATCCGCACACCGTCGACCTCGTAGCCGACGCAGATCGGCACGGTGTCGAGGCCCGACAGCACGTCGAGCTTGGTGAGGAAGTAGTCGGTGATGCCGTTGACGCGGGTGGCGTAGCGGGCGATGACGGCGTCGAACCAGCCCGTGCGGCGGGCGCGGCCGGTGGTGACACCGACCTCTCCACCCTGCTTGGCGAGGTAGGCGCCGTGGTCGTCGAACAGCTCGGTCGGGAACGGGCCGGAGCCGACGCGGGTGGTGTAGGCCTTGAGGATGCCCAGCACCGTCGAGATCTTCGCGGGGCCGATACCCGAACCGACAGCGGCGCCGCCGGCGGTGGGGTTGGACGACGTCACGTACGGATAGGTGCCGTGGTCGACGTCGAGCAGCGTGCCCTGCGAACCCTCGAGGAGGATCGTGTCGCCGCGCTCGAGCGCCTTGTTCAGTTCGAGGCGCGTATCGGTGATGCGGTGCTTGAAACCCTCGGCCTGGGTGAGGACCTCGTCGACCACCTGCTGCGGGTCGAGCGCCTTGCGGTTGTAGATCTTGACGAGCACCTGGTTCTTGAATTCCAGTGCGGCCTCGACCTTCTGGGTGAGGATCTTCTCGTCGAGCACGTCGGCGACCCGCACGCCCACGCGGGCGATCTTGTCCTGGTAGCAGGGGCCGATACCGCGTCCGGTGGTGCCGATCTTCTTCTTGCCGAGGAAGCGTTCGGTGACCTTGTCGATGGCCACGTGGTACGGCATGATCAGGTGCGCATCGGCCGAGAGCAGCAGACGGGACGTGTCGACGTCGCGCTTCTCGAGGCCTTCGAGCTCGGTGAGCAGCACACCCGGATCCACCACGACACCGTTGCCGATGACGTTGTTGACGCCGGGCGTCAGGATGCCCGACGGGATCAGGTGCAGGGCGAACTTGTCGCCGTTGGGCAGCACGACCGTGTGACCGGCGTTGTTGCCACCCTGGTAGCGCACGACCCACTGCAGACGTCCGCCGAGTAGATCGGTAGCTTTGCCCTTGCCCTCGTCGCCCCACTGGGCTCCGATCAGGACGATTGCCGGCATGTCGCGCTCTCCTCAGGCAGGTGTCTACGTGCGGGCGGTCTCGCCTGCAGGGTCCTGCCCAACCGGGCAGCAGCCGGGACCACAGTGTAGTCCACCCTCCGACGAGCGCGAATGACGGGACTGCCCAAGCGCCCGGAGCTGCGGCGCGCGGTGGCGGGTCGCCGCCGCCCTCCTCCACCGGCTTCCCATTACAGTGGACGCAGCCGAGAGCCCGACGAACCCGACCCCTCGAGGAGACCCGTTGACCCCGGTAGTGCTCAGATGCGGTGACGTGCCATTGCCGTTGGCGCTGACCCCCGTGACCGCACTGTCTGCGCCTGCCCTCCCCGAGAAGGACGACTTCGAGGACGTCTTCGCGCATCTCGAGTCGGTGGAGGACCCTCGTCTGGTCCTCGTAGGCAACGACGCGGCCTTCGCCGCGACCGTCACCCGGCTGATGCGCACCGAACGTCTCGACCTGGAGGTCGCGTACGTCCCGGAGACACGAACGCCGGCCACGGAGGCGTACGGGCTGCGGACGGGGTCGAAGGCCGCCACCGTCGCCCTCCAGGGGGTCGCGAAGCCGTTGCCGCTCATCCGCGACGACGCCGGTATCGCCCTCATCGGCCGTGCGCTGCTGTGCGGTGAGAACGGCGATGCGCTCGTCGGGGAGGCCTACGTCGACGACACCCGCCTGTTCTCCGGCACGGTGCCCGGCATCCGTGTCGAACCCACGCCGGCGATGCCCGGTCTGCGGGCCGCGATCGACCGGCCGCGCTGGTTCGGCGGCTACAAGTGGCTGACGGGCCGGGCCATGCAGTTGGGTTCCCCCGCCGCGGTCGTCACTCGCGACGGGGTCGCGAACCCCCGGGCTCTCAAGCGGTCGACCTTCTACCGGCACGACAAGAAGTGGAAGCTCGTCCGCTGAGATCCATTTTCAGCCGACGTTGACCCCGTAGTCCCGCGCGATGCCCGCCAGGCCCGAGGCGTAGCCCTGGCCGATGGCGCGGAACTTCCACTCGCCACCGTGGCGGTACAGCTCACCGAAGACCATCGCGGTCTCGGTGGACGCATCCTCGGTGAGGTCGTACCGGGCGAGTTCCCGGCCGTCGGCGCGGTCGACGACGCGGATGAACGCGTTGCGCACCTGACCGAACGACTGGCCCCGCGCGTCGGCGTCGTGGATCGACACCGGGAAGACGATCGACTTGACCTCCGCGGGAACGGCGACGAGGTCGACGTTCACGCTCTCGTCGTCGCCCTCGCCCTCACCGGTGAGGTTGTCGCCGGTGTGCTCGACGGAGCCGTCCGGCGAACGCAGGTTGTTGTAGAAGACGAAATGCTGGTCGGACAGGACCTTGCCGTTCTCGCTCGTCAGCAGTGCGCTGGCGTCGAGATCGAAATCCGCGCCGGTCGTCGCGCGCACGTCCCAGCCGAGACCCACCGTCACCGCCGTCAGGTTCGGAGCCTCCTTCGACAGCGAAACGTTGCCGCCCTTGGCCAAGCTCACACCCATACCGAATCCTTTCGCTCGATGATCGTTGCCTACCGCCACCCTAGTGAAGACCGGACGAGTCGGGCAGGGACGTGTGAAGACCGTCCCGTAGGGGTAGCCGCAGGGCACCGGACGATGGCCGGGGACGGCGTTCCCGGCCTTTCGGTGTGTACGGCGAATGTCGCACGAGGGAGAAGAGGGTCGGCTGTGGTGATTCGAGTCGCGTCGGTACCTGCGTCGCACGTCTACGTCCGGCACCTCGCCTGCCCGGAGGGCGACGACGTGATCCGGTTGACGGATCCGGTTCCCGCCGACGGCCGCAAGGTTCCCGGTGGCTGGTGGCCGCCGTTGATGCTCGAGCCGGGCTGGGTGAGCGACCACCACGAGGAATTCGACGTCTTCCACATCCATTTCGGATTCGACGCGATCGGCGCGGAGCAGCTGCAGGACGTCGTCGCCGAACTCGCCGCGCACGACAAGCCTCTCGTGTACACGGTGCACGACCTGCGGAACCCGCACCATCCCACCCCGGTGAGCACCACAAGCAACTCGACGTGCTGATTCCGGCCGCGGACGAACTGATCACCCTCACGCCGGGCGCAGCCGAGCGGATCCGAGTGCGCTGGGGCCGGGAGGCGACGGTCCTGCCGCATCCGCACGTCGTCGAACAGCACTGGCTCGAGCGGCCGCGGCGCGACGAGAGTCCGTTCGTCGTGGGAGTCCACGCGAAGAGCCTGCGCGCGAACATGGATCTGTTCCCGGTGCTCGACACCCTGGCCGAGACCGTACGGTCCCTTCCGGATGCGGTGTTGCAGATCGACGTGCACGACGAGATCTTCGATCCCGACAATGCGTACTGGTACAACCCGGAAGCCGGTTCCCGCATCCTGCAGTACGGCGAGAAATCCCAGGTGGACGTGCGCGTGCATCCGTACTTCTCCGACGACGAACTGTGGCAGTACCTCTCGGATCTGTCGGTGTCGGTGCTGCCCTATCGTTTCGGAACCCATTCGGGTTGGCTGGAGGCGTGTTTCGACCTCGGCACCGCCGTGATCGCGCCGAGTTGCGGCTTCTACGGTGAGCAACGCCGGTGCGGTGTGTACACCTACGACGAGGACACCTTCGACGCCGACTCGCTCGACCGGTGTGTGCGAGAACTGTACGAGAGCAGGGATCTTCCGCGAGCCGACTGGTCCCAACGTATGGACGAGCGTCGCGCGCTGGCCCGCGCCCATCGTGACATCTACCTGCGTGCGATGAGCGGCCGGAGCGGATCATGACGCCGTTGCGCATCGCGCTCATCGCGTCGAACCGGTATCCGATCCGCCAGCCCTTCGCCGGCGGACTCGAAGCACACGTGTGGCATCTCGCCCACGCGCTCGGCAAGGACGGCCACGAGGTGACGCTCTTCGCCGCACCGGGATCCGATCCGGACCTTCCGGCCTCGTTCTTCGAGGTGCCGTCCTTCGAGGCCAGCGAACTCGCACGCAGCGATGTGTCGATGCCCCCGGCGAACGGCTTCCTCGGCGACCACCACGCCTACCTGTCGCTGATGCTCGATCTCGCCGGACCGTCCGCCGATGCCTTCGACGTCGTGCACAACCACAGCCTGCACTACCTGCCGATCGCGATGGCCCGCATGTTGCGCACTCCGTTGCTCTGCACGCTGCACACGCCGCCGACGCCGTGGCTCGAGTCGGCGATGGCGACTCCGGGTGGGTGCCCGGGCACGTTCGTCGCGGTCAGCCGGCACACCGCGACGGCCTGGGAACACGCCACGCCCGGTCCGGTGGCGGTCGTGCCCAACGGTGTCGATCTCGGAGCGTGGCCGGTCGGTTCGGGCGGCGAGGACCTGATCTGGTTCGGCCGCCTCGTACCGGAGAAGGGCGCGCATCTCGCGATCGAGGCCGCGCGCCGAGCCGGTTACCGGCTGCGGATCGCGGGCCCGATCAGCAACCGCAGGTACTTCGCGGAACACGTCGAACCGTTCCTCGGTCCCGACGTGATCTATCTCGGTCATTTCTCCCAGCCGGATCTCGCTGCCGCGGTGGGACGTTCGGCAGCAGCACTCATCACCCCGCAATGGGACGAACCGTACGGGCTCGTCGTCGCCGAGTCCCTCGCGTGCGGGACACCCGTGGTGGCCTTCGCGCGCGGCGGCATCCCGGAGGTCGTCGACGAGAGCAGCGGATGCCTGGTCGCGCCGGACGACATCGACGGCCTGGCCGCGGCGATACCCTGCGCGGTCGGCCTGTCCCGTTCCTCCGCCCGGGCCCGCGCGGAGGAACGCTGTTCGGAACGCACGATGGTCGACGCGTACGTCTCGCTGTATCGGGAACTCGCGGGAGCGGCATGATCGGCTACTACATCCATCACCACGGGCACGGACACCGCACCCGTGCGAGCAGCATCTGCGCGCATCTGCGGACGCCGGTGACAGCATTGTCGTCGGTGCCGCTGGGCACCGCCGCCGACGCCTTCGACGACGTGGTGCTTCTCCCCCGCGACGACCTCGCCGTCGACACCGCGCAGGACCCGACGGCCCACGATGTCCTCCATTGGGTACCCGCCCACGACGACGGTCTCCGCGAGCGCATGCACGCACTGGGATCGTGGATCGCCGCGACGCGCCCGAGCCTGATGGTGGTGGACGTGTCGGTGGAGGTGACGCTCCTCGCCCGGTTGTACGGCATCCCCGTGGTGGTGCTCGCGATGCCGGGCGAGCGCACCGACACCGCGCACACGTTGGCCTACAGCGTCGCCGACCATCTCGTCGCACCGTGGTCGCAGGAGGTCTACGACCCGCACTGGCTGCGCCGGTATCCAACCTCGTACGTCGGCGGCATCAGCCGTTTCGACGGTCGCCCGTCCCCCACCCCTGTGGCCGGTGAGAAGCCGAAGGTCCTCGTCATGAGCGGCAGCGGCGGGTCGTCGATCACCGTCGACGACCTGCACCGGTTCTCGTCGCGCTTTCCCCAATACGAATGGGAGGGTCTCGGTGTCGCGGGCGGCCCGTGGATCGACGATCCGTGGCCCGTCCTCACCGGCGCCGACGTCGTGATCGGGCACGCGGGCCAGAACACCGTCGCCGACATCGCGGCCGCCGCGCGACCGGCAGTCGTCATCGCCGAGCCCCGACCGTTCGACGAACAGCACTCCACCGCAACGGCTCTGGACAAGGCCGGACTCGCGGTGGGTCTCGACGGGTGGCCCGACCCGGACCGCTGGCCCGAACTGATCGAGCGAGCACGCGGCCTCGACCCCGTCGAATGGAAACGCTGGCAGGTGGACGGTGCCGCGGGGCGCGCGGCGTCGATTGTGGACGAACTTGCGGAGAGGTCATGACGGTCTCGGTCGTCACCGTCGCCGCGGGTCGCGGCACGCATCTGCGACGGCAACTGGACGGCGTCGCACGCAGCACCCGGACACCCGACGAGCACATCGTCGTCGCGATGGGCGATCCGGAGGTCGCGGAGGTGGTCGCCGCTGCGGGATCGTCTGCGCGGGTGGTGGAGATGGACGTCGACTCCGCGAAACTGCCGGTCGGGGAGGCGCGGAATCTGGGTGCGCGGAGAGCGTCGTCGGATCTGCTCGTCTTCCTCGACGTCGACTGCATCCCCGCTCCCGACCTGATCGAACGGTATGCCGAGGCGGCCGGCCGGCACCCGGCTGCGCTGCTCAACGGTCCGGTCACCTATCTGTCCGAACCGGACACCGGCGGCTACGATCTCGACCGGTTGGGCGACTCGATCGATCCGCATCCGGCACGTCCCTTCCCCTCCTCGGGTGAGATCGTGCTGGACGACAGGCACGAATTGTTCTGGTCGCTGTCGTTCGCGGCCCGGTCGCTCGTGTGGGACCGCATCGGCGGGTTCTGCACCGCCTACAGCGGATACGGCGGCGAGGACACCGATTTCGGGCAGAAGGCCGCGCGCGCCGGAGTGCCGATGGCCTGGGTCGGCGGCGCCCACGCCTTCCACCAGTACCACCCGGTATCGAACCCGCCGGTCGAGCATCTCGACGACATCCTCACCAACGCCGCGCTGTTCCACCAACGTTGGGGCTGGTGGCCGATGCGGGGGTGGCTCGACGAGTTCGAGCGTCTCGGTCTCGCCGCTTTCGACACCCGGGAGCGGCGATGGGTACGCACTCGACCGTGAACTGGTATCACGGCGTGTGCTAATTTCGGCACCGTCATTACGACGACGCCAGAGGAAGCCGGTGCGATTCCGGCGCGGTCCCGCCACTGTGACCGGAGAGCGATCTCCGGGAGCCAGATACTCCCGTCGCCGTACCTCCTTGCCCGGGGCGGACTTCCCCGAGAGAGGGCGTAATCGCCATGCGTGTACGCGCAGCCTTCCCGAAGCTCCTGGTCGCGCTGACCTCGGCGAGTCTTCTGCTCGCCGGGTGTTCGACGACCGCATCCGATACCGAGAACGACGCCTCGGACGGGTGTATCACCGACTTCGACCCCTCGGTCGACTATTTCCCCGACAAGTCCGAGATCGTCGACGCCGAGAACTTCTCGATCACCTACGAGAAGAGCTACCAGGTTCTCACCGTGAACGAACCGTTCTCCGCGGCACCACCGGAGTCGTACGTGCTGGTCAAGTGCGGTGCACCTGCTCCGGAGCTGTCGGGCGAGCTGGCCGCGGCCCAGCAGATTCAGGTGCCGATCACGAGCTTGTATTCCGGTTCGACCACCCACCTGCCACTGGTGACCGAACTCGATGCGCTCGACGTTCTCAGCGGCGTCTCGAACGGCTCCTATGTCTCCGACCCCGCCGTGATCGAACGCATCGAATCGGGCGCCGTCGCCGAGTATGCCGCGGGCGGCAACATCGACACCGAAGCCGTGGTGCTCGCTGCACCCGACGTTCTCATGACCGGCGGCACCGACGATCCCGCCTACGCCCAGCTGCGGGAGGCCGGAATCGGCGTGGTCGCCAATGCCGAGTGGCTCGAGGCATCTCCGCTGGGACGCGCAGAGTGGATCAAGGTGATGGCCGCGCTGACCGGCAAGGAGAAAGAGGCGGCACAGGTCTACGGCGATATCCGGAACCGTTATCTCGATGTGGCGGCGAAAGCCTCCGACGTGGAACCGGCTCCCGTTCTGCTGGGTGGGATGGCACAGGGCACGTGGTACATGTCCTCCGGCGGCAGCTTCATGGGCCGGTTGTTCAGCGACGCCGGTGCGCAGTGGCCGTGGCAGGACGTGACCACCGCCGGCTCGCTTCCCCTCGACTTCGAGGCTGTGGTCGCCGAAGCATCCGATGCGCCGACCTGGCTCGTGGTGAACAACTGGACGTCGATCGGTGACGCACTCGCCGACGACGAACGGTACCGCTCGCTGGCCGCTGTCGGCACCGGCCGGGTATGGAACGCGAACAAGGCTCTCGGCCCCAACGGGGGCAACGACTTCTACGAGCGGGGCGTCTTGCGACCCGATCTGATCCTCTCGGACCTCGTGGCAATTCTGCATCCCGACCTGTTGCCCGACCACGAGTTCACGTTCTACCAGCAGCTACCGGCATGACCGCCGTACTCGGGGCGTCCCCTGCCGCGACCGAGTCCGCGCCCGATTCGCCGCCGGGGACCGGACGGGTCTCGCTCGTGTTCACGGCGCTGATCGTGGGACTGGCGGCGGCAACGATTCTGTCGGTGACACTGGGTTCGGTGACGGTGCCGCTCGGCGAGACCCTCCGGGTCCTGTTCGGCCAGGAAGCATCGGATCCGCGCTGGAGCATGGTGGTTCGTGACCTGCGGCTACCGCGAACGATCACCGCGATCGCGGTCGGGGCGGCGCTGGGGATCGCGGGTCTGCAGATGCAGACGCTGTTCCGGAACGCTCTGGCGGACCCGTTCATCCTCGGTGCCAGTTCCGGCGCGAGTCTCGGCGTGGCGATCGTCGTGGTGATCGGCGGCGGCGGAGCGAGTGGCTTCACCGCAGGCCTGGCGGGTCTCGGGCGTGCGGGTGTGGTGCTCGCCGCAGCGCTGGGGGCGGCTGCGGTTCTCCTGCTGATCGTATTGCTGTCGCGGTGGGTGCGGTCGGCCGTGACCCTGTTGCTCATCGGAGTGATGCTCGGATCGGCGACCACAGCCGTCGTCTCGGTACTGCTGGTGTATTCGGACCCGCAGCGCAGCCAGCAGTTCCTGGTGTGGGGACTCGGGAGCTTCACGGCCACGACGTGGTCGGATCTGAAGTTGCTCGTCCCTGTCGTGCTCGGCGGGATCGCCGTCGCACTGCTCACCGTGCGCGCGCTCAATGCGCTGCTGCTCGGTGAGGGCTACGCCCGGTCCATGGGCATCGATATTCGCGTCGTCCGCCTCACCACCGTGGTGTCGGCCGCTCTCCTGGCCGGGGCCACCACCGCGTTCTGCGGCCCGATCGGATTTCTCGGATTGATCGTCCCGCATCTGGCCCGCATGGCCTTCGGCACCTCGGACCATCGCATACTGCTTCCCGGTGTCGCGTTGCTCGGAGCCGTACTCGCCCTCGTCTGCGGGATCGTGAGCCAGATGCCCGGTACCGACACGGTGTTCCCCCTCAACGCCGTCACCGCCATCGTCGGCGCTCCCGTCGTGATCGCCGTTCTCATCCGCAGCCGACGCGGAGCACTGGGAGCAGCACTGTGACCCCGAATAGCACGGGGAGCAGCACTGTGACCCCGAATAGCACTGTGACCCCGGGTGTGGAACTGCACGACCTCACGATCGGTTACACCCGGCGTCGGGCACTGCGACGCGGAACGGTCACCGAGGTGGCGTCCGGTCTCTCGGCAGTGGCCCGACGCGGCGAACTCACCGCCCTCGTCGGGCCGAACGGTGCAGGAAAGTCGACGTTGCTCCGGACGTTGTGCGGGCTGCAACCGGCGCTGCGCGGTCGGGTGCTCATCGACGATGAGGACGTGGCGACGGTGAAGCCCGCCGACCTCGCCACCCGCATCTCGGTGGTGCTCACCGAGCGCATCGACCCCGGCCTGCTCACGGTGCGCGAACTGGTCGCGCTCGGCCGCACACCGCACCTGCCCGCCAGTGCACGGCTGTCCCCCGAAGATCTGGCCGCGGTGGACCAGGCGCTCGGGGCGGTCGGCGCGACCCGCCTCGCATCCCGGCAGTTCTCCGAACTGTCCGATGGGCAACGGCAACGTTCTCTCACCGCCCGTGCCCTGGCTCAGGATCCGTCGCTGCTCGTCCTGGACGAACCCACCTCCTTCCTCGACGTTCCGTCGCGGGTCGAACTGGTGGACGTCCTCGGCCGTCTCGCTCGTGAACAGAATCTGGCTGTGGTGATGTCCACGCACGAACTCGAACTCGCCTTGCGCGTAGCCGACAGGATGTGGCTGCTGGGCACCGACCGGACCTTGACGTGCGATACGCCGGCGGCGCTGGCCGAGTCCGGACGGATCGGGGCGGCATTCGATCGGGGGCGGATGCGGTTCGATTCGCGCACGATGGTGTTCGATCTGAAACCGGAGGACAGCAGTGTCTGACCCAGCAGTATCCGGCGCGCGCGGGGTGCTCGAGCGAATCACCGCGTGGAGCCCGTACTTCCGTGTCGGTACCGGACCGGCGGACGCGGGCTGGCGCCCGACCTCCGAACTACGAGATGCCGCGACTCGCGATGCGCTGGTCCGTGCGATGTCGGAACGCATGAACACCGCAGAGCCGCGGGTCGCGGCGTCCACATTGTTCTTCGGTTTCGTCGCGCGACTGTGGTCGGTCGCGGTCGGTACCGTCACCACCTCCGGTCGCTGCGTTCGGCTCGACCCCGACAAGTTGCTGTGGCGCGACGATTCCGGTCTGCAGTTGCACATCGTCACCCCCGAATTCGGAAGCGACCCTGCAGCGGAAGTTCTCGACACCCAGATCGAACCGCTGATCGATGCGTGGCGTGATGTTGTGGCGCCGGGCGCTCTGTGGGGCAACACCGCCTCCGCACTGATCGGTGCCCGACGAGTCATCGGCGACGAAGCCCGGCCGCTCGTCGACGCACTGCTGCAGGATCCGCGACTCGTTCACACCATCGACCGATCCACCGGTCGCCGGCGCAGTTGTTGCTTGTACTACCGGACACCGTCCGGCGGTGTGTGCAGCGACTGCGTCTTCCCCGCGCCACCCCGACACATACCGAAGGAGATTCCGTGACCGTCGTGTTCGATCCCGAGATCATCACCACCGAGGACGGTGGGCGTGAACAGCGCTGGCCGTTGCCCACCGACGAGGACAGCCTGCTGCGGCTGGTGACGTTGCTGTTCGAAAACTACTGGGACGACATGTGGTTCGGCCTGCTCATCGAGGGCTCGGCACTGGAGGTCGCGGCCCCGAACGCGCCGAAGAAGATCGGGATGTACGACGGGTACGTCACCGTCGATTTCGGCCGGTGGCATTTCCATCTGTGCATCGGCGAACACACCGCGAGCGGTCCCGAACTGGGCCGGATCCGCCGCTGTGGCCGAGCAGAGCTGTATCGCAGGATCGGCAAGGACGACACCGTCACCTCCTGGGGTCTGCGCATGTTCAACGGGCGGGACGAGCAGATGCTCACGATCATGCTGCCCACCCCGTTCCTCACCAACACCCAGCAGCTGACCGAGGAACCGGTCTGGGAACACCTCGAGGCGTGGGACCGCATCCGCGCGGAATTTCTGGGGCTGGAACCCGATTCGCGGGACCGCACCGGCAAGGGCTTCCGTCACTCGTGACCATGTCACACGGCAATCCTGCTACGTGTAGGACGAGGCGCGAATCCGGTGGTAACGGATGACGGGTGTCCCCCCTTCGTAGGAGACCGCGGCACGCACTCCGTATACCTGTTGGATCATCTGTTCCGTCAGCGCCTCGGCCGGAGCGCCGTGAGCAACGACCCGCCCCTTCTCGAGCACCACCACTCGATCACAGAACATCGCCGCGAGATTGAGATCGTGCAGCGCGACGTAGGTCGTCACCGGCAACGCTACGACCCGTTCGAGGATGTCGAGCTGGTGTTGGATGTCGAGGTGGTTGGTCGGTTCGTCGAGCAACAGTTCTTCGGGTTCCTGCGCCAGAGCTCGGGCGATCTGTGCGCGCTGACGTTCACCACCCGACATCGCTCGCCACAACCGGTCGGCGTGTTCGGTCATTCCGGTCACCTCGAGCGCATGTGCGATGGCGGCGTCCCCGCCGTCGTCACGGCCGAGAACGTCGGCGTGCGGAATTCTTCCCAGCCGCACGACATCCCGTACCCGGATGTCGACCTCGGTGTGGGCGTGCTGCCCGACCATCGCGACGCGGCAAGCCAGTGTTCGACGGCCGAGGCTGTGGATATCGGTGCCATCGAGCGTCACCGCACCCGAGTCCGGACGATCGACTCCGGCCAGCAGGCGGAGCAACGACGACTTGCCCGACCCGTTCGGTCCGAGAAGTCCGATCGTCTCCCCGGGCACGGGAGCGATCGTCACGTCGTCGACGACGAGATGTCCGCCGCGGCTCCACCGCAGCGACTTTGCGGACAGTGTCACGGAGTACTCCTCGTACGGAAGAGGATCAGCGCGAAGGCCGGCACGCCGATCAGTGCGGTCACCACACCGACGGGAACCTCTTGCGGTGCGAAGACGGTGCGGGCGACCGCATCGACCCACACCATGAAGACCGCCCCGACGACGGCGGTGACCGGAACGAGACGACTGTGGCGTGGACCGACCAGGAAACGGGCCGCATGGGGCAGCACCAGCCCGACGAACCCGATCGCCCCTGCTGCACTGACCAGGACGGCGGTGATCAACGCCGTCACCATGAGGAACAGCAGACGGGTACGTCCGACCGCGATCCCGAGGGTCGCGGCGGTCGACGAACCGAATGTGAAGGCGTCCAGCGACGACGCCTTCACCAGGCACACCACGATTCCGGCGGCGCAGACCGCTCCGCAGAGCGCGACGTCGGTCCAGGTTGCTCCGCTCAGGGAACCGAGTAGCCAGAACAGCACTCCCCGAGTGCGTTCCGCGTCGGCGGAGGAGATGACGATGAACGATGTCAGCGCCGAGAACAGTTGTGTTCCTGCCACTCCGGCCAGCACCACACGGGAGGTCCCGCCCCCTGCCCCGGTCGCCAGCAGCAGCACGAGTGCGAAGGAGACGAGTGCCCCGAGAAAGGCTCCGCCCGACAACGACACGGCACCCCCGCCGATGCCCAGCACTGCGATCATCACCGCGCCGGTCGAGGCGCCCGAGGAGATGCCGAGCACGAAGGGATCCGCCAACGGATTACGTAACAACGACTGCATGATCACGCCACACACCGCAAGTCCGGCACCGCACACCGCGGCGAGCAAGGTGCGCGGGAGACGCAGTTCCCACACGATCCCTTCCCGAATCGCGGTGACGGAACTGTCGGCCAAGCCGAGACGGTCGAAGATCACCGCGTACACGTCGACGACGGACAACTCCGCCGGGCCGATCGTGACGGTCACGGCGATCGACAGTGCGAGAACGATCAGCCCCGCGACCACCACGACACCGGCCACCGGAGTCCGGCGCCCCTTCGAGGGTCGCCGGGCAGTGGACGTCACCATCAGCTGTCGAGATTCCACTCGCGCAGGGCGTCGGCGACCTTCTCGATGCCGTCGACCGTGCGGATGGACGGATTCAGGTCGGCGCCGTTGACCACGATGTACCGCCGGTTCTGCACCGCGCTCAGGCGCTGGGTGACCGGATTCGATTCCAGGAACTCGATCTTGCTGTCCAGAGCGTCCCCGGTGACGCTCCGGCGACTCAGGTCGGCCAGCACGAGTGCGGTCGGGTTGCGGTCGAGAATCGATTCCCAGCTCACCTGGGGCCACTCGTTGGTGGTGTCGTCGAAGACGTTCTTCGCTCCAACCGAATCGGTGATGATTCCCGACGACCCGCAGCAACCCGCCACATAGGGCGTCTCGATGTCGGCGAACCAGTAGGCGAGCGACACGCCGGCCGCGTTCACCTGCCCCGACACGCTGCCGTATCGCTGTTCGAGTTCGGCGACGAATTCCTCACCGCGCTCACGCACGTCGAAGATCGCGGCGAGGTCGCGGATCTCCTTGTACACCGCGTCCATGGTCAGCGGTTCGGTGCGGTTGCCGTCGGCGTTGACGCTGTTGTCGTCCTTGCCGTCGCAATCGGTGGGCGAGAGGTAGGCAGGCACCCCGAGTTGTTCGAACTGTGAAGGTTCGGCGACCCCACCGGCGCCGAGTGTGCCGCCGAAGGACGCCGAGACGAAATCCGGTTCCGTGTCGAGCACGACCTCGAAGGACGGCTTGTTGTCGGCCAGACGCGGAACCTTCGCGTTCTCGTCGGCGAGGTTCTCCCGAACGGGATCGGTCCAGGTCGCGGTGCCGACCATGCGGTCGGCGAGACCGAGCGACAGCAGAATCTCGGTAGATCCCTGATTCAGGGACACCGCCCGCTGTGGTGGCGCGTCGACGGTGAGCGTCCTGCCGCAGTTCTCGATGGTGAGCGGGTACGCCGACGCGGCTGTGTCCGGCTCGGGCGGAGTCGATTGTTCGTCGTTCGACGAGCATCCCGACACGGTCAGCGCCGCCGCCATCAATGCGACGCCGACGCGCACCACCGAATACCGCCTCGTACGGGCGGTGAATATCGAATTGTTCATGTCCATCCTCGTGGGTCCTGCTTCGGCGACGCAGGTGTCCTGGCTCCCGGATCGACGCTCGCCCCCGGCCTTCCAACCCGTGTGGGCCGTGACCATGCTGTTGGGGGATCACTCCTCGGTGACAGTTGCGGGACAGCCACGGATTCGCACCGTTGTTCCCTACGTCGCTACGAACAGTACAAGACCCGGCGTCGGTCCCGGAACCGCGCAACCGGGCGTCCGCCACCCATCGACACCGGATGAGGCACCCTGTCCGAATGACATCCGGCCGAAGAACCCTCGTCGTCGCATGCGCGCCGAAGGCTACCGTTTCCTGACGGTGTCGGAACTGCTCGACATGCAGTCCTCGTGAACTCCGGAGCGCGAAATGGTCATCGGTACGCGTTGTTACGCGCTCCGATGACCATTTCGCGCTCTGATCCTCAGGTGAACGGGACCCCGCCGGTGACGGCGATGGTCTCCCCGGTGATGTAGCTCGACTCCTGGGAGGCGAGGAAGACGTAGGCCGGGGCGAGTTCGGCGGGTTGGCCGGGGCGACCGAGCGGGGTGTCCTTGCCGAACTGCTCGTACGCGTCCTTCGGCATGGTCGCGGGAATGAGGGGCGTCCAGATCGGGCCGGGTGCAACCGCATTGACGCGGATGCCCTTGCCCGCCACGTCGGAGGCGAGGCCCTTGGTGAAGTCGACGATGCCGGCCTTCGTGGTTGCGTAGTCGAGCAGACCCGGCGACGGGCTCACCGCCTGGATCGAGGTGGTGTTGACGATCGTCGAACCCGGCGCCATCGCGGCGACCGCGTACTTCGACAGCCAGAACAGGGCGTAGAGGTTCGTCTTCATCACGCGGTCGAACTGCTCGGTGGAGATGTCGCCGATGCCGCCGGGCTCGAGGTGCTGATAGGCAGCGTTGTTGACGAGGATGTCGATGCCGCCGAGTTCGGACACCGTCGTGTCGATCAATCGCCGGCAGAACTCCTCCACTCGGAGGTCGCCGGGCATGCGCACCGCGCGGCGTCCCGCCTGTTCGACGAGTTCGGCGGTCCGCTTGCCGTCCTCGTCCTCCTCATCGAGATAGGCCAGGACGACGTCGGCGCCCTCCCGCGCGAAGGCGACCGCGACCGCCCGTCCGATACCGGAATCACCGCCGGTGATCAGGGCGCGACGACCTTCGAGTCGTCCGCTCCCCCGGTACGTCGCCTCACCGTGGTCCGGGGCGGAGAGCAGATCGGCGGTCGCGCCGGGGTAGGCGATCTCCGGTTGCTCCTCGAGCGGTGGAACCGGGTGCTGCTCCCCCGGGTGCTGCATGCGGTACTGGTCCTGGTCCGGCATTCTCGCCCTCCATCGATCGGGTTCGTAAGGGGCGGTACCCGGTGCACCGCGGCGCCACACCGGCACCGGTCCCGGGGGATGTCGGAGCATCATTGCAGGTGGACGACATGAGCGAGGTCACATCGACCTCCGGCGCATAATGGCCACCCATGTGTCGGAACGGAGAGGTCGAGGCATGAGCGCGGACGGTACGAGCGCAGACCTGTCGGCCTATCGGAACGACTTCGCCCGGATCGAGAAGAAGGTCGCCGGGGAGTTCGACGCCGGTCGCCGCGGACGGGTCCTGGCGATCTGCGTCGTCGTCCTGACGGTGTGCATGTTGCTTCCACAGACGTCGTCGGCATGGTCGTGGACGGTCTTCGGCAGTTGGTTCGGCGACACCGCGCCCGTAGCGGTGCCGCTGCGGATCTTCGCGGTCCTGGCCCTGGTGTTCGGGGTGGTGATCTCGACGCTGGCATTGTGGCTGCGACGGTGGAAGCTGGCGTCGCTCGCGATGCTCGGCTCGGGGCTGTCGTCGTTCTTCGGGCTGTTGGCGTACTGGTCGCAGGCGGGGATGATCACGAACGCTCCGCATCATCCGACCGTGGCGTTGATCGCCGAATGGCTGGTGATGATCGTGATGACGTCGCAGTGGTTGCCGATCGTGCTGAGCCGGTCGCCCACGGACGTCCCGCCCCGGCCGCATCCGCTGCGGACCGGTCGACGGTAGGTCAGCGCTCGACGAGCGAGCCCATCTTCTTCGCCAGGAACTCGATGCTGCGACGCGGCACGAGCCGGGCGAGCAGGTCGAGCATCATCGCGTCCTTGCCGATGCACACCCGGAAGGTGCCCTTCTCGATCGCGTCGGCGATCCTGTGTGCGGCCTCGGCGGACGAGGTGATCCTGAAGGAGGCATCGGTGTTGCGTCCCGGGATCGCGGCACCGGAGTTCTCGGCGATGCCGGTGCGGACGGCGCCGGGGAACACCAGCGTCACCGCGACCTTCGTCGTGCGCAGTTCGGCGTACAGGCCCTCGGTGAGCAGCTTGACCGCCGCCTTGCTCGCGCCGTAGACCGACTGGCCCGGCACCGGCACGAAGGCACCCATGCTCGACACGTTGAGCAGGCTCGCCTCGGGACGGCTCAGCAGCTCGGGGAGGAACGCCTTGCACATATGGACGACGCCCCAGTAGTTGACGTCGAGCACCTTGTTCATCTCGTCGTACGGCAGGTCTGCGAACGGGACGAACTTCTGGATGATGCCGGCGACGTTGGCGACCCCGTCGACCCGCCCGTGTGCTGCGGTCACCTCGCCCACCAGGGCTTCGACGGCGGCGCGATCGGAAACGTCGACCGTGTGGGTGGTCAGACGGTCGTCGTACGCGACCGCCAGGGCACGGGTGCCGTCGAGAGCCTCGGCGCGGAGGTCGACCGCCGCGACCCGCGCCCCACGCACGAGGAGTTCGAGGACGACGTCGCGTCCGATCCCGTTGCCTCCACCGGTGACGACGAAAATCCTGTCACGGATCTGCATGCTGCCTCCTCGTGTCGTTGGGTCCAGTCAATCCGGTCCGGCGACCCGACGCCACCCGAAGTGTGCGCGTGCACGTCTGCGGGTATCCGCCCGGACACGAGTCGGCCCAGCGTACGGAGGTAGAAGTGACGACGTCGAAGAAGAAGGACGACGAGGTGCGCAAGGACCCGCCGGGTCCGGTCGATCACGGTCGCAACGGCGGTATGGCGACCCGGGAGAACGCCCCCGAGGTGGTCGAGCGTTCGGACGACGACGAGAAGTGACCCGATCCGGACGATGTGAACGGCCACGAGGCCACCGATCGGGCCGATAGGTTGAGTACATGCAGTTCGCCGGACCGGCCGAACAGTACAACCGCTTCATGGGCCGCTACGCAGCGACGCTCGCGCCCGCCCTGGCGGACGCGGGTGGGGTGAGGGGCGGGCATCGGGTCTGCGACGTGGGATGCGGACCGGGTGGGCTCACCCGTGAACTGGTCGCCCGGGTCGGTGCAGCGAACGTCGCAGCGATCGATCCCGCTCCCCAGTTCGCGGCGGCGTGCCGGCAGATCGCACCGGAGATCGACGTCCGCGTCGGGGTGGCCGAGAACCTGCCGTGGCCGGACGGAACGTTCGACGTCACCCTGGCATCGTTGGTTCTCGGATTCATGAACGATCCCGAACTGGGTGTGCGGGAGATGGTGCGGGTGACCCGTCCGGGCGGCACCGTCGCCGCGTGCATGTGGGACACCACGGCCGGCGGGATGACGATGCTCCGCGTCTTCTGGACCGCAGTGGGAACGGTCGAGCCCGGCACTCCGGGTGAGAGGACACTGCCCGGTACCAGCGAAGGCGACATCGCCGACCGGTTTCGGCGGGCGGGTCTGCACGAGGTGGTCGGCGGCGCCCTGTCCGCGCGCGCCGATTACGCCGATTTCTCCGACTTCTGGGAACCCTTCACGTTCGGTGTGGGACCGGCCGGTCGGCACCTGGTCTCGATGTCCGAAAGGCACCGCGTCGCAGTGCGTGATGCCTGCCGGGCTGCTCTTCCGTCCGGACCGTTCTCGCTCGACGCCCGCGCCTGGTATGCGCGGGGAACGGTTCCGGACGAATGGAACTCACCCTCGCCGCAGTAAATAGGTGTCCATCACCCAGCCGCGGGCCTGCTTGGCCCGGACACGGGCCTCACGGATCGCGGGAAGCACCTCGGCAAGCTTGCCCGCGACGAGTTCTTCGTCGTCGGTTCCCAGATTCGCACCCCACCACACGCTCCACGTCCCGTCGAGGTCGGCGCAGGCAAGGCCGCCGTCGAGCATCACCACGATGTTCGACGCACCCGCTGCGACATCCCGAAGCAACCGACGACCGGTCGTCACGGTGATCGGCCCGCCGATGGTGTTGAGCACGAGACGATGTCGGGCCGCGAGCAGTTGCACGCTGCTGATACCGGGAACGACGTCGTAGTCGAACCACACCCTCCCGCGTTCGAGGATGCGTTCGACGACGCGGATCGTGCTGTCGTACAGGCTCGGATCCCCCCAGACCAGGAAGCCGACCGTCTCGTCCTCCGGAACCTGTTCGAGCAGAACGGTCTCGTATGCCTCGGCGCGGGCGGCGTGCCAGTCGCGCACCTCGTCTCCGTAGCGCTCCGGGTTCCGGTCGCGGGGCGGGTCGGGCACCACGACCATCCGATAGGAGCCGGAAGTGTGACGGCGCAGGATCTCTTCGCGGACCGCCACGAGATCGTCCACGCCCCGCTTCTTGTCGGGCACGAGGAAGACGTCGACGCTCTCGAGGGCGCGCACCGCCGCCACCGTGAGATCGTCCGGTCCCCCGGGGCCGATCCCGATGAGCCGAACCCTCACCCCCGGTCCTCGAGATCGCCCTCGACGTCGAGATAGGACTGCTGCAGTCTGTTCATCGTCTCGGGATCCGGTTCGGACCACAGCCCGCGATCGGCCGCCTCGGTGAGCCGTTCGACGATCCCGCGCAGCGCCCACGGATTCGCTTCGCGGAGGAACTGCTGGTTCTCCGGGTCGAGCGCATAGTTCTGTGCGAGCGACTCGTACATCCAGTCCTCGACCACACCGGCGGTGGCGTCGTAGCCGAACAGGTAGTCGACGGTCGCGGCGAGTTCGAATGCGCCCTTGTAGCCGTGCCGGCGCATCGCACCGATCCACCGCGGGTTGACGACCCGAGCGCGGAAGACCCGTGCGGTCTCCTCCGCCAGTGAGCGGGTGCGCACCGCATCGGGGGTGGTGGAATCGCCGATGTACGCCTTCGGGTCGGTGCCCGTCAGCGCCCGCACCGTCGCGACCATGCCGCCGTGGTACTGGAAGTAGTCGTCGGAGTCGGCGATGTCGTGTTCGCGGGTGTCGGTGTTCTTCGCCGCCACCGCGATCCGTCGGTAGTTCGCACGCATGTCGTCGGCGGCCGGAACACCGTGCAGCCCACGCCCGTAGGCGAATCCGCCCCAGGCCGTGTAGACCTCGGCGAGATCGGCGTCGGTGCGCCAGTTGCCGGAGTCGATGAGTTGCAGGATGCCGGCACCGTACGAGCCGGGCTTCGATCCGAAGATGCGCCGTACCGCACGGTCGGCGTCGCCGTGTTCGGCTTCGTCCCGCCGAGCGTGGGCTCGCACGTAGTTCTGCTCGTCGGGTTCGTCGAGGGCGGCGACCATGCGGATCGCGTCGTCGAGCATCCCGATGACGTGTGGGAACGCGTCCCGGAAGAAGCCGGAGATCCGGACCGTGACGTCGATGCGGGGCCGGCCGAGTTCCTCGAGCGGGATCACGGTCAGTTCGCGCACCCGACGCGACTCGGCGTCCCATTCCGGCCGCACACCGATGAGTGCGAGCACTTCGGCGATGTCGTCGCCGGCGGTGCGCATCGCCGAGGTCCCCCACACCGACAGGCCGACCGACTGCGGGTACTCCCCCGTGTCGGCGAGATACCGCCCGATCAGATTGTCCGCCAACGCGACACCGGTGTCGTAGGCGAGCCGGCTCGGGACGGCTTTCGGGTCGACGGTGTAGAAGTTGCGCCCGGTCGGCAGCACGTTGACCAGGCCGCGCAAGGGCGAGCCGGACGGACCGGCCGGGACGTATCCACCATCGAGTGCGTGCAGCACCGCGTCGAGTTCGGCCCTCGTGCCCGCGAGGCGGGGAACCACTTCGTCGGCAGCGAAGGTGAGCACCCTCACGACCTCGGAATCAGGATGGCCGAGCACGGTTTCGACGATGCGTGCAGATGACCCGGCGTGCCAACCGTCGTCCTCCATGGCCTGCACGAGCGACCGCGCGACGCTCTCGACGGCATCGACCTCCTTCGACGGAGCATCGGACTTCAGCCCGAGTGCGGTGCGCAGACCCGGGACGGCGTTGCTCCTGCCGCCCCACACCTGCGCGGCCCGCAGTATCGACAACACGAGATTCACTCGCGCCTCGCCGGTCGGCGCGTCGCCGAGGACGTGCAGGCCGTCGCGGATCTGCGCGTCCTTGACCTCGCACAACCACCCGTCGACGTGCAACAGGAAGTCGTCGAATTCGGCGTCGTGCGGGCGGTCGTCGAGTCCGAGATCGTGGTCCAGCTTCGCCGCCTGGATGAGCGTCCAGATCTGCGCCCGGATCGCGGGCAGTTTCGCCGGATCCATCGCGGCGATGTTCGAGTACTCGTCGAGCAGCTGTTCGAGACGAGCGATGTCGCCGTAGGATTCGGCGCGCGCCATGGGCGGGATGAGGTGGTCGACGATCGTCGCGTGCGCTCGGCGTTTGGCCTGCGCCCCTTCGCCCGGATCGTTGACGAGGAACGGGTAGATCAACGGCAGGTTCCCGATCGCGGCGTCGGTCGCGCAGGCGGCGGACAGACCCGCATTCTTGCCCGGCAGCCACTCCATCGACCCGTGTTTGCCGAGATGCACCACGGCGTCGGCACCGAAGCCGTGCTCGACCCACTTGTAGGCGGCGAGATAGTGGTGCGAGGGTGCCATGTCGGGATCGTGGTAGATCGCCACCGGATTCTCGCCGAATCCCCGGGGCGGCTGGATCATCAATACCACGTTGCCGGCTTGCAGGGTCGCCAGCACGATGGCGTCACCGTCGACGAACAACCGTCCCGGTGCCGGTCCCCACGCTTCGATCATGGCGTCGGTGAGCTCGGCCGGTAGACCGTCGGTCCACCGAAGGTAGTCGGAGGTGCTCACCCGCACCGGATTTCCGGCGAGTTGCTCGGCGGTGAGCCATTCCTCGTCCTGCCCGCCGGCATCGATCAGGGCGTGGATGAGGGCGTTTCCGGCCTCGGTGTCGTCCTCGACGTCCATGCCGGGGAAGCCGTCTCCCAGGTCGTATCCGGCATCGCGCAGCGCGCGCAGCATCCGGATCGCCGACACCGGCGTGTCGAGGCCGACGGCATTGCCGACACGGGAATGCTTGGTCGGATAGGCGGACAACATGACTGCGATCCGGCGCTGCGCCGGAGGTACATGCCGTAATCGTGCGTGCGCCACCGCGATACCGGCGACGCGTCGACACCGTTCCGGGTCGGTGACGTAGCGAGGCAGGCCGTCGGCGTCGAGTTCCTTGAACGAGAACGGCACCGTGATGATGCGCCCGTCGAATTCGGGGACGGCGATCTGCGTGGCCGAATCGAGCGGTGACACACCGTCGTCCGATTCCGCCCAGTCGTCGCGACTCCACGTCAGGCACAGGGCCTGCAGGATCGGGATGTCGAGCGCGGCGAGCGCTCCGACGTCCCACGCCTCGTCCTCACCTCCCGCGCTCACGGTGGCGGGTCGGGTGCCACCGGCCGCCAGCACCGTCACGACCAGCGCGTCGAGGGTACCGAGTTCGGCGAGCAGGTCGTCGGGCGCACCGCGCAGCGACGCGCAGTGGATCACCACGCCACGAGCCGTGCCGGTCGCGTCGATCGCGTCGGCGAGGTCGTGTGCGAACTGGACGTTTCCGCTGGTGTGGTGGGCTCGGTAGAACAACACGCCGACGCGCGGCAACCGCGCGCCGCCGGACGATTCGGGACGGTCGAGCACACCCCATTCGGGCAGCTCGGCGGGCGGTTCGAAACCGTCACCACCGAGCAACACGGTGTCGTTCAGAAAGGCGTGGAGCTGCCCGAGATTGGCCGGGCCGCCGTGTGCGAGATAGCGATGCGCTTCGGCAGCAATGCCGATCGGCACCGTCGAATGCTCCATGAGCTCGGCGTCCGGGGTCTGTTCGCCGCCGAGGACGATCACCGGGACACCCGCGGCGAGCACGGTGTCGAGCCCCGATCGCCAGCTGCGGGCGGAACCCAGGATCCGCACCACGACCAGGTCGGATCCGTCGAGCAGAGCGGGCAGTTCGGTGGACACGTCGAGGCGCGACGGGTTGCCGAGCACCCAGTCGGCACCGCTCGACCGCGCCGACAGCAGGTCGGTGTCGGACGTCGACAACAAAGTCAGGCGCGTCACGACGCAACCCGAAAACACAGGCGTACAGCCATGTTCAGTCTCCAAAACCCTCGTGGACCTCACGTGCCGTGGCCGGTCTCCTGGCTGACGGGTCGTCGCTGCTCCACCGACCTTCCCGGATTCCTCCAGTGGCCTCCGAACCGGCGGACCGGTACGGACGAGGGCGAGCAACTATCCGCTCACAGTGGCGAGGGCCGCGCCGGTTTCCCACCGGCTTCCCGAGCACCACGGCAAACCGAGAGTAGCGCACCTGTCCGGAAAGGTGTGCAACCATGTGCGTCCGTGGATGCTCTGCCACCTTCTCGCCCTCCCGATCGGTGCCCCGGAATCCTTCGCCCGCATGTCGCGGCGGACGGCGCGCTGGTGCGGCTTCGCGTGCCCGGAGGGCAGGTACCCGACGGGGCGCTCCGAGCACTGTCGGACGCGGCCATCGCCTACGCCGATGGCGACGTGCACCTGACGTCACGGGGAAACCTGCAGCTCAGAGGCATCGGACTCGACGAGTGCGGTGCCGTCCCCGCCGGACTGGCCGAAGTCGTCACGGCGGCCGGACTGCTGCCGTCGGCGAGCCACGAACGGGTGCGGAACATCGTCGCCTCGCCGCTGTCGGGACTCGCCGGTGGACTCACCGACGTCCGGCCTCTCGCCCGCGAACTCGACGCCGGACTGTGCGCCGATCCGGTCCTCGCCGATCTGCCCGGCCGGTTCCTGTTCGGCCTCGACGACGGCCGTGGCGACGTCGCGGCGCTGCGGTGCGATCTCACCGCCGTCGCGCTCGACGACGGGACCGCGCGGATCGTCGTGGGTGGACTCGCCGGCCCTACGGTACGGCTCACGCAGGTCCCGGAGACGCTCCTGCGCCGGGCCCGCCGCTTCGTCGAGATTCGCGAGTCGGTATGGCACGTGCGTCAACTTCCGCGTGCGGGAGCGGAACTCGGCGGTACCGTTTCCGCTCCGCGGCCACCGGCCTTCACCATGCCGTACGGCACGATCGGCGACGCGGTGTCGGTGATGGTGCCGCTGGGGATTCTCACCCCCACCATGGTCGCTGCATTGCCCGATAGCGGTGTGGTCGTCACGCCCTGGCGCGGCCTGATACTTCCGTCCGGATCGAATCTCGTCGCGCTGCGCGAGACCGGCTTCGAGACGATCCCCGATTCACCGTGGCAGCGGGTGACCGCGTGCACGGGAGCGCCCGGGTGTAGCCTCGCCGGAGGTGACACCCGAGCGCTGGCTCGCCGGATCGTCGCCGGAGATACCACCGATTCCCGAATTCACGTCGCCGGATGCGAACGCGCCTGCGGCGCACCGCACTCGCCTCACCGCCTCGTTTTCGCCAGGAGCACCCCGTGACCCTTCGACCTCCCCCGCGTCGGTACGACTACGTCACCGACGGCGCCGAGATCTACGTCCGGTCGTTCGCGACGATCCGCGCCGAGTCGGAGCTGTCCGCGATTCCTGCGAGTGCGGAGAAGGTCGCGGTCCGGATGATCCATGCAAGCGGGCAGACCGATCTGGCACGAGATCTCGTGATCCACTCCGATCTTGTTCCGTCCGCCCGCACTGCTCTGAACGCAGGTGCTCCGATCCTCACCGACGCGAACATGGTGGCCTCCGGGGTCACCCGTACGCGCCTGCCCGCGGGCAACGACGTGGTGTGCCTGCTCGCCGACCCACGTGTCCCCGAACTCGCCGAGCGGTGGGGCACGACCCGCTCCGCAGCGGCGGTGTCGTTGTGGGCCGACCGCCTCGAAGGCTCCGTCGTCGCGATAGGCAATGCCCCGACGGCCCTGTTCCATCTGCTCGAGATGCTCGACGACGGCGCCCCGCGACCGGCCGCGATCGTCGGTGTTCCCGTCGGGTTCATCGGCGCCGCGGAGTCGAAGGAGGCGCTGCTCGACCATCCGCTGCAGATCCCCCATCTGGTGGTGCGGGGGCGCCGCGGCGGGTCGGCGATGGCGTCGTCCGCGATCAATGCACTTGCCCAGGAGAAGGAATGAGCGACACGATGCCAGGCAGGTTCTACGGCGTGGGCCTCGGTCCCGGTGATCCCGAACTCATCACACGCAAGGCCGCGCGGCTGATCGCCGAGGCCGACGTGCTCGCCTACTATTCCGGCACGCACGGCCGCTCCATCGCCCGGTCGATCGCCGCCGACCTGATCCCGGACGGGGTGATCGAGGAACTGCTCGTGTACCCGGTGACGACGGGCACCACCGATCACCCGGGCGGCTACGACGGTGCGATCGCCGATTTCTACGACGAGTCCGCCGCCCGGCTGGCCGTCCACCTCGACGCGGGACGCACCGTCGTCGTGCTCTGCGAAGGCGACCCCCTGTTCTACGGCTCGTACATGTACCTGCACGACCGCCTCGCTCCGCGATACCCGACGGAAGTGGTGCCGGGGGTGACGTCGGTGTCCGCCGCATCTGCTGCGGCCGCCGAACCGATGGTGCGCCGCACCGATGTCCTCACCATCCTGCCCGGCACGTTGCCCGCCCCGGAACTCGCACGGCGGCTCGCCGACACCGACGGCGCGGCGATCATGAAGTTGGGCAGGACGTTTCCCGCCGTCCGGGAAGCTCTCGCCCAGTCCGGTCGCCTCGACGACGCCGTCTATGTCGAACGCGCGTCGATGGATCGGCAACGCATCCTGCCGGTCACCGAGGTCGACGCCGACGCGGTGCCGTACTTCTCGGTGATCCTCACGGCCGGTGACCGCTCGCCGAGGAATCGCGCCGTCGCCGACCGATCACGGCCCTCCGTAGCGACCGAGGTGACACATCCGGAGGCGAACGAACTGTTCGTCGTCGGGTTGGGTCCCGCGGACGAGAAGTGGCTGACCGCCGAGGCCGCCGACGCACTCGCGCAGGTCGATCACGTCGTCGGATACGGACCGTATGTCGATCGCGTCCCGGTACGTCCCGGCCTGCACCGTCATTCGAGTGGCAACACCGTCGAGGTCGACCGCGCGCGATTCGCTCTCGACCTCGCGCTGGCGGGCGAGAAGGTCGCGGTGGTCTCCGGTGGCGACGCCGGGGTGTTCGGGATGGCGTCCGCGGTGTTCGAGGCCGCCCAGGACGAGAAGTACGCATCGGTGCCGATCCGCGTCCTGCCGGGCGTCTCCGCGGTGCAGGCCGTCGCGGCGCGTGCCGGCGCCCCGATCGGCGGCGACTTCGCGGTGATGAGCCTGTCCGATCGCCTCAAGCCGTGGGACGTGATCGAGAAGCGGTTGGCCGCGGTGTCCGAGGCCGATCTCGTCCTGGGCATCTACAACCCGGCGTCGCGGTCTCGGACGACGCAGGTCGCGGATGCGAAAACGGTTCTGCTGAGGCATCGTCCGGCCGACACCGTCGTCGTGATCGGGCGCGATGTGGGACGGTCCGGTGAGTCGCTCGAGGTCACGACGCTCGAGAAGCTGGATCCGGCGGGTATCGACATGAAGTGCCTGCTCATCGTCGGTGCTGCGGGTACCTCCGTGACACCGACCGGTGCGGTGTGGACGAAACGATCGGTGGACGGTCAGAGTTCGGGATCGTCGACGACCGACTGGACGAGCCGGCCGTAGGTCTCGATCAGGGTCTCGCTGGGCATCTCGTCGGGCGGCAGCAACTCGAACGTCCTCAGGCTGCCCGCCAGTCCCAGCAGGAGGGTGACGACCATCTGCGAGCGCACCAGCCCCGCGGATTCGTCCCCGATCAGTGCCGCGATCCGGGCGACGACCCGCTCGTTCGTCCGCGCGCGGACCACAGCAGGATCCGCTGCCTCACGGATCAGGAAGGGTGCCATCGCCCAGAAGTCGTAATCGTCCGAATCCCGTCGTTCGACGACCGCACGCACCATCCGGTACCCGACCGGCTCGTCGTGACGGGTGGCCTCGGCGAGTCCGGGCGAGTCCGGGGCGGCCGCCTGGAAGAGTTCGGCCTTGCTGCCGGTCAGTTTCATCACGAGAGCCGGTGAGACACCGGCCGCTTCGGCGACGTCCCTGATCGTGGTGCCGTTGAAGCCGCGCTCGGCGAACAGCGGCCGTGCGGCGTCGAGGATGACGTCGCGGGTGGTTCGCTCGGTCACCTAGGCCTTCGCCTCCACGGATGCGCCCGCGACGCGCGTCGTCGACGGTCGGTGCCTCGGAAGGAACATGGCTGCCAGGCTAGCGGAGAACGTCGCGGCGCCGGCGATCCCGAACATCGCCACGAAGGCACTGTGGGCCGGGAAGACCGTTCCGGCCGCCTCCATGGTGAGCCCGGCGACCAGTGCCGCGACCACCGCGCTCATGCCCGACGATCCGATCGTACGGAGCAGGCTGTTGACGCCGTTGGCCGCTGCGGTCTCCGTGAGCGGGACGACCGCCATGATCAGCGCCGGCATGGTCGCGAAGGCCATCGCGTTGCCGATGCTGACGAGGACGCTACCGATGACGATGAGTGCGACGGTGTCGTCGAAGATCATGCGGAATCCGTAGGCCACGGTCATGAGCAGTCCCGCGGCCAGGAGAGTGGTGCGGCCGCCGAATCGTGCGGTCATGCGGGCCGACAGCGGGGAGACGACGAGCATCGTGAGTCCACCCGGAACCATGCACAGACCCGCGGTCGCCGCACTGAGACCGAATCCGAAGCCGGTGATCTCCGGAAGTTGCAGTTGCTGCGTCGTGGAGAGGGTGTTCGCATACGCCGCGAAGCCGACGAAGAGTCCGGCGATGTTGGTGAGCAGAACAGGCCGACGCGACGAGACGCGCAGATCCACCATGGGGACGGGAACGCGCAGTTCGTACGGGACCCAGATCGCGAGGACGACGGCGGCCGCCCCGAGGCTCACGAGGGTCTGCGGACTCGACCATCCCCAGACCGGTCCCTTCGAGATCCCGAGCAGCAGCGCCACGAGTGCGAGCGACAACAGCACCGCGCCGACGAGGTCGAAGCGGCCCCGGGTGCCCGAGGCGCCCGCCGGAACCGTGACGAGGATGCCGACCAGCAGGAGCACACCGGCAGCCGCCGAGACGTAGAAGACCGAGGCCCACCCCAGGGTGTCGTAGAGAATGCCCGCTGCCGGTAGACCCAGGGCGCCTCCGATGCCCATCGTGGCGCTGGTCAGTGCCACTGCGCCCGCGACCTTCTCCCGTGGCAGCAGGTCGCGCAGCACGGCCATGGCCACCGGGATGAGCGCCGAGGAGAAGCCCTGCAGCGCACGGCCGACGAGGACGGCGATGTAGCTCCCGCCGAGCGCGGCGATCAGCGACCCCACGACCATCATCGCCAGCGACAGCACCATCATTCGGCGCTTGCCGAACATGTCGGCCGACCGCGAGACGATAGGGGTCGCCACCGCTCCGGTCAGCAGCGTGATGGTCACCAGCCACGTCGCGGCGCCGGCGGAGACGTCGAGGATCTCGGGGAAGTCCGGAAGCAGCGGAATGACCAGCGTGGTCTGCAGAGCCGCGACGAGACCCGCCAGGCTCAGCAGCGTCGTGATCGTCGTGCCCGACGCCGGTGTCGTTCGTCCCATGTCCCCATCTCCGTTGCCACCCTGCGGGGTGAACACCGTTCACCCCGCATCGAGTGAACGGCGTTCACCCCCGGGTTGTCAACAGGTTCGCGCGCCGTACCGGGGTTCGCCCCTGCTGCAACCGGGGCGAATCCCGGTACGGCGGGCGAAGATGGAGTTATCCGAGACCGGGGCGCTCGCGGGCGGGGTCGTAGAGATGCGAGCAGGCCACATCCGGCCGCTCACGCACGCCGAGAGCGTGTCCGACGACGATGACCGCGGTGTGCTTCAGCTCCGCGGCTTCCACACCGTCGGCGATGTCGGCGAGGGTGCCGCGCAGCACGACCTGGTTCGGCCGCGATGCGAACGCGACCACCGCGACGGGACAATCGGCGCCGTATTCGGCAGTGAGTTCTTCGGCCAGGACACGGATGCGGGTGATCGCCAGGTGCAGGACGAGACTCGCCCGGATCCCCGCGACCCGCGTCAGAGCCTCGGTGTCGGGCATCGCCGTCGACCGGGCCTGCGTGCGGGTCAGCACGACCGTCTGCACGAGTTCGGGAACGGTCAGTTCGGTGCCGAGTGCCGCGGCCGCCGCGGCGTAGGCGGGCACACCGGGCGTGACGTCCCAGGGCACGCCTGCGGCGTCGAGTCGTCGCGTCTGTTCGGTGAGCGCCGAGTACAGCGACGGGTCGCCGGAGCACAGTCGCACGGCGTCGAGGCCGCGCCGGTGCGCGTCGACGAGATGGGCGGTGATCTCGTCGAGGTCCAGGTGTTGTGTGTCGACCAGTTCGGCGTCGTCACGGCAGTGCGAGAGGGTCTCGGCATCGAGATAGGTACCGGCGTACAGCACGACCGGGACCTCGCGCAGCAGGTTCACCGCTCGCAGCGTGAGCAGGTCGGCCGCTCCGGGTCCGGATCCGACGAAATGGACGGTCATCGTTCGCCTTTCACTGCGCTCCACTGCACGACCGGTCGCTGCGCACGCCAGCCGGTGAATGTTCCTATGGGATCTGCGTGTTCGACGGACAGACGGGTGAGTTCACCGCCGTGCGTCTTCCACCACAGCACGAGGCCGGCCTCGGTCTCCAGCGTCACTGCATGCGCGACGAGCCGACCGCCGGGAGGCAATGCGTCCCAGCACGTGTCGAGCACACCCTCACGACTTCCTCCCCCGCCGACGAAGATCGCGTCGGGCACCGGGAGTCCGTCGAGCGCGGCGGGGGCGGCACCACGGACGACCCGCACCGCCGACGGCACACCCAACGCGGCAGCATTGCGCTCGATTGCGCCGGCGCGCCTCTCGTCCTTCTCGATCGCGAGAGTACGACAGCGCGGATCGGTTCGCGCCCATTCGATTCCGACGGACCCGGCTCCCGCACCGACGTCCCACAGCAACTCCCCCGGTCGTGGCGCGAGTGCGCACACCGCCGCGACACGCACGGTCCGCTTGCTGAGCTGTCCGTCGTGTTCGAACAGGGAGTCGTCGAGACCGGGCAGCACCGACAACCCGGCGGGTCCGTCGACCTCGACGCACATCAGACTCAGGGACCGGACGCCCGTATCGGTCAGATGGGCCGCCTTCGCATCGATCCGGGACTCGTCCGCAGCACCGAGATGCGACAACACCGCGACCCGTGAGTTCCCGAAACCGGCGGCCACCAGGAGCGTCGCAACATCCGCGACACGTGCACCGTCGACGAGGACGACGAGTTTGCGTCCGCGCGTCAGAACTCTGCGCAGAGCATCGATCTCGCGACCCACGACGGTGACCGTCTCGCACTCCTCCGCGGACCAGCCCATGCGCGCGCGGGCGAGTGCCACCGACGAGACCGCCGGGATCACCTCCACGGCGTCGCCTCCGAGACGCCGGATCAGTGTGGTGCCGATCCCGGAGACCAGCGGATCACCGGATGCCAGCGCGACGACGTCCTTGCCGGCGTGCCGGTCGAGGAGGTCGTCGAGCCCGGACAGGAGCGGCGACGGCCACTCTTCGCGCACCGCTGCGCAGGCGGGCACCAGATCGAGGTGGCGCCGGCCGCCCAGCAGGACCTCGGCTGCGAATATCCGTTCCCGGACGGCCGACGGCACGCCCGCCCATCCGCCCGCCCCGATTCCGACAACGGTGATGCCTGTCGTCTGTCGCATCGGTCCCATGGCGGTGAACCATAGCCCACGCGCCATGGCCTAGACTCGGCCGCGGCAAGGCAATCGAAGGTGCCCCTCACGGGGATAATCGGGAAGCCGGTGAGAATCCGGCACAGGCCCGCTGCGGTGACCCGGGAGTCGTCGATCATGCGCATCCGCGCAGCCACTGGACCGTCCGGTCCGGGAAGGCGATCGCACGGCGTCCGACCGGGAAGTCCGAATACCGGCCTTCGAACAGCTTGCCGCGAAGAACATCCCAGCGGGAGCCTGTGGAGGTCGAAGTGCATGTGTATCCGTTCGGTGCGGTGGTCGGTTCGGACGACCTCGCGCTGGCCCTGACCCTGTGTGCGGTGTCGCCGTCGATCGGCGGTGTGCTCGTGCGCGGCGAGAAGGGCACCGCGAAATCGACGACCGTGCGTGCCCACGCCGCGCTGTTGCCGCAGATCACCGTCGTGGACGAGTGCCGGTTCTCGTGTGATCCGGCCGCACCCGACACGTCCTGTCCGGACGGCCCTCACCCTGCCGATGCGGGCGCGCATGTCCGTCCGGTGCGGTTGGTGGAACTGCCTGTCGGCGCGGCGGAGGATCGCGTCACCGGCTCGCTGCATCTCGGCAAGGCACTGGCCGACCGCACGGCGGAATACGAACCCGGCCTCCTGGCATTGGCCCACCGCGGCGTGCTGTACGTCGACGAGGTCAACCTCCTGCACGACCACCTGGTCGACCTGCTGCTCGACGCCGCGGCGATGGGTCGCTCGACCGTCGAACGCGACGGGGTCTCCGTCGAGCACGCCTCCCGATTCGTGCTGGTCGGGACGATGAATCCCGAGGAGGGCGAGCTTCGCCCGCAGCTGCTCGACCGCTTCGGTCTCGCGGTGGACGTGGCCGCGCCCCGCGACCCGCACGTGCGCGCCGAGATCGTGCGGCGGCGGATGGCCTTCGACGCCGATCCGGCCGGTTTCACCGCGCGGTGGGCGGATCGGGATGCCGAGTGGTCGCGCCGCGTCGTCTCCGCACGCGAACTCGTCCCGCAGGTCGTGCTGAGCGACGATGCGCTGGTCTCGATCGCCGAGGTGTGCGCGGCGTTCGACGTGGACGGCATGCGCGCCGACCTGGTCACCGCCCGCACAGCGATCGCACACGCCGCCTGGCACGGCCGCCTCGAGGTGACACGCGAGGACATCGCGGCAGCAGCCCGGCTCGCGCTTCCGCACCGTCGGCGCCGCAACCCGTTCGACGCCCCCACCAGCAGCGACGACCTGCTCGACGACCTGCTCGGCGGAGACGACCCCGATCCCGGCCCCGACGACGGTCCCGGTGGCGGCGAGAGCGCACCCGACGACTCGGCAGCGGAGACGTCCTCCGGTTCGGGCGACAGGTTGTCCACCACCCTGGCGTCGGCATCGGATCCGTTTCGCGCCAGGGTGTTCTCCGTCGATCGGGTCGGGCGCGGGGCGGCCGGCCGTCGGTCGCGGGCGGTCACCACGATCGGCCGCACAGTGGGCAGTCGCCGCGGCGACACCGGTCCGGTTCATCTCCCCGCCACGATCCGCGCGACCGTCCTCACCGATCAGGGTCTGCAGCTGCGCCGCAAGATCATCGAAGGCCGAGAGACCAATCTCGTCCTGCTCTGTGTCGACGCCTCCGGGTCGATGGCCGCACGCAACCGGATGGTGCAGGTCAAGACCGCTGTCCTGTCGCTGCTGCTCGACGCCTACCGCCGTCGCGACATCGTCGGCCTCGTGACCTTCCGCGGCACGGGCGCGACCCTCGCACTCCCGCCGACGAATTCGGTGGACGTGGCTGCCGCACGACTACGAGAACTCCCCGCCGGTGGGCGGACCCCGCTGGCCGAAGGTCTGATCGAAGCGGCCGAGACCGTTCGACGCCACTCGCTCCGGGATCCACGTCGGCGCGCCCTGCTCGTCGTGGTCACCGACGGTCGTGCCACCGCCGGGCGGGACGCTGTGCAGCGTTCGCTCGACGCCGCAGACGTCATTGCCGCACAGGGAATCTCCTCGGTGGTGGTGGATTCCGAGACGGGACGGTTCCGGATGGGTCTCGCGGCCCGTCTCGCCGAACGCCTCGGCGCCGAATACGTGCCCGTCGGTGAGGTCGATGCCGACGCCCTCGCGGGAATCGTTCGGGAGAGGGCCGCCTGATGCCGAAGGGGCAGCCCACCGTCGTACCCGACGACGGTCTCACGACCCGCCAGCGCCGCAACCGGCCGCTGCTGATGGTCAACACCGGTGACGGAAAAGGGAAGTCCACGGCCGCATTCGGTCTCGCGCTGCGGGGCTGGAACCAGGGCTGGTCGGTCGCCGTCTTCCAGTTCGTCAAGTCCGCCAAGTGGCGCCTCGGCGAGCAGACCGCCTTCGAGACCCTCGCCGACCTGCACGACGAGCGCGGCACCGGCGGGCCGATCGAGTGGCACAAGATGGGATCCGGCTGGTCGTGGTCGCGCAAGGAGGGCACCGAGGAGGACCACGCCGCCGACGCCCTCGCCGGATGGCGCGAGATCCAGCGACGCCTCGCCGCGGAGCAGCACGGCCTGTACGTGCTGGACGAGTTCACCTATCCGATCGCCTGGGGGTGGGTCGACATCGACGAGGTCGTCGATACGCTGACCTCTCGGCCGGGACGCCAGCACGTCATGATCACGGGGCGGCGGGCGCACCCGAAGCTCGTCGAGGTCGCCGACCTGGTGACGGAGATGACGAAGGTCAAGCATCCGATGGATGCGGGTCAGAAGGGCCAGCGAGGGATCGAGTGGTGAGAGTTCCACGTGTAGTCGTCGCCGCACCGGCATCCGGGCACGGGAAGACCACCGTCGCCACGGGTCTCATGGCGGCGCTGCGCCGCGCCGGCCATGTCGTGTCGGGCCACAAGATCGGTCCCGACTACATCGATCCCGGCTACCACTCCCTCGCCACCGGCCGACCCGGCCGCAACCTCGACCCGCATCTCGTCGGCGAGGACCTCGTCGCTCCCCTCTTCCTGCACGGCGCCGCCGGCGCGGACATCGCCGTGATCGAAGGTGTCATGGGGTTGTACGACGGGATGATCGGCACCGACGGATACGCGTCCACCGCCCACACCGCGGCCCTGCTGTCCGCACCGGTGATCCTCGTCGTCGACGTCTCGCACGCCTCCCGGTCGATCGCGGCGATCGTGCACGGCATGGCGTCCTACGACCGCGGCACGCGGATCGCCGGCGTGATCCTGAACAAGGCCGGATCGCAGCGACATTCGGACGAGGTGATCCGCGCACTCGAACCGACCGGCA
Source organism: Rhodococcus shunpengi (assembly GCF_048381395.1). Lineage (NCBI taxonomy): Bacteria > Bacillati > Actinomycetota > Actinomycetes > Mycobacteriales > Nocardiaceae > Rhodococcus > Rhodococcus shunpengi. Next base: position 553,909 of record NZ_JBLWIU010000036.1, on the reverse strand, counting down.
TCCCGGTGATCGGCGTGCTCGGTCGCGACGACGGCATCACCGTTCCGTCGCGCCATCTCGGCCTGGTGCCCGCCGAGGAACGCGACGAGGCGACCGCACAGGTGGATCGGCTCGCCGCGCGGATCGCCGAGCGCATCGACCTCACCGAGATCCTCGGTATCGCCTCGGCAGCACCCGACCTGTCGGCAACGCCGTGGTCACCGGGCACATCCACCGCGGACGGACCGGTGATCGCTGTCGCCGGAGGTCGTGCCTTCACCTTCCGCTACACCGAGACCGAGGAACTCCTGCGCGCACACGGATGCCGACCGGTGTCGTTCGATCCCCTGCGCGACGAACGGCTGCCTGCCGGCACCGCGGGGATCTATCTCGGCGGCGGGTTCCCCGAGGTGCACGCCACCGACCTCGCCGCGAACCTCCCCCTGCGCACGCACCTGCGCGCCGCGATCGCGGCGGGGGTTCCGACCGTCGCCGAGTGCGCCGGTCTGCTCTATCTGGGGCGGGAGGTCGACGGGCACGAGATGGTCGGCGCCCTCGACACCTCGGCACGGATGACGCCGCGCCTGACCCTCGGCTACCGCACCGCGATCGCACCGCAGGACACCCTGCTCGCCCCCGCCGGCACCCGCGTCACCGGCCACGAATTCCACCGCACCGCGATCGATCCCGGCTCGTCTCCCGCGTGGCTGCTCGACGGCCGGCCGGACGGCGTCGCGACCGCCACGGTGCACACGTCGTACCTGCACACGCACTGGGCCGGACATCCCGATCTCGCACGACGTTTCACGGACGCCGCACGGGCGGCGGAGCCCGCACCCGAACCCACCTCGGCACCGGCACGTCGTCGAACACACGAACCCGACCTGCACCATCACGGCGACCGCGACGCGACCGAGGGGCTGGTCGACCTCGCCGTCAACGTCTCGCGCCGACCGCGACCGGTATGGCTCGACGACGCCCTGCGTGCCTCGCTGGACGCTCTCGCCCGGTATCCCGACCCGAGCGATGCATGCGCCGCCCTCGCCGATCGTCACGGCCGCAGCAACGACGAGGTCCTTCCGACGGCGGGGGGTGCCGAGGCGTTCACGTTGATCGCCCGGGCGCGGGCATGGCGGAAGCCGGTGGTGGTGCACCCGCAGTTCACCGAACCGGAGGCGGCACTGCTGGCCGCCGGGCATCGCGTCACGCGAGTCGTGTTGCGCCGCGACGACGGGTTCGTCCTCGATCCGGGTGCGGTCCCGGAGGATGCCGACCTGGTGATCGTCGGCAATCCGACGAATCCCACCTCGGTCCTGCACTCGGCGGACACGCTTCTGGCACTGACCCGACCGGGGCGGGTGGTCGTGGTCGACGAGGCGTTCATGGACGCCGTTCCCGGCGAAACCGAATCGTTGACGGGAGAGTTCGTTCCGGGACTCGTGGTGCTGCGGTCGCTCACCAAGACGTGGGCGATCCCGGGCCTGCGCGCGGGATACGTGGTCGGCGACGCCGCGGTGCTCGTGGATCTCGCCGCGCAGCAGCCGCCCTGGTCGGTGTCCACTCCCGCAGCGGCCGCGATGATCGCGTGCGCATCCGACGATGCAGTACGCGAGACCGACGTGATCGCGCGGGAGATCGCCGCTGACAGGGAGGTTCTCGTCGACGCCCTCACCGACCTCGGGATCCGCCTGGTCTCCCCCTCGACGGCCCCGTTCGTGCTGGCGTCCGTTCCCGAAGGAACTCGGGATCGATTGCGGGAGAAGGGTTTCGCACTGCGTCGCGGCGACACCTTTCCCGGTCTCGGTGACGACTGGGTGCGGATCGCGGTGCGCGACGCGGCGACCACGGCGGCGCTCGTCGAGACGTGGAGAACGATCCTGTGAAGCAGAGGGCACTCGGACTGGTGCTCGGCTACGCCGCCGACCAATTCTTCGGCGACCCACAGCGGTGGCATCCCGTGAGCGGCTTCGGGAAGTTGGCGCGCGCCGCCGAGGGCCGGCTGTACGCCGACCACCGCGTCGCCGGGGTGGTGTTCACCTCGCTGCTGGTCGGCTCCGCCGGCGCGTTGGGATACGTCGCCGACCGCGCGACCCGCGATCGTCCGGTGCTGTCGGTGACCGTCACGGCGCTGGCCACCTGGACCGTGCTCGGTGGCCGTTCCCTCGGATTCGAGGCCCGGACGATCGACGCCCAGCTCCGCGACGGCGATCTCGCCGCGGCGCGGCAACAGGTGACCCACCTGGTGGGCCGCGACCCGTCGCAACTCGACGAGAACGGGATCGCGCGCGCCACCATCGAATCGGTCGCCGAGAACACCTCCGACGCCGTCGTCGCCCCGCTGTGGTGGGGTGCGGTCCTCGGTCCGGCCGGTCTGCTCGGCTACCGGGCCGCGAACACCCTCGACGCGCGCGTCGGTCACCGCACGCCGCGACTCGAACGGTTCGGCTGGGCCTCGGCCCGGTTCGACGACCTGCTCAATCTCGTCCCCGCTCGCCTCACCGCCCTGCTGGCTGTCGCACTCGGTGACGACGGCCGGGGCGCGGTCCGGGCGTGGCACCGGGACGCGCGTAAGCATCCGAGCCCGAACGCCGGTCCGGTCGAGGCGGCGTTCGCCGGTGCTCTCGGGATCCGGCTCGGCGGCACGAACGTCTATCACGGGGTGGTCGAGGATCGCGGCACGCTCGGCGACGGACCCACGCCGGTCCCGGAAGATATCGGCCGGACCGCGCGACTCGCCTCGAAGGTCGGACTCGGAGCCGTGGCGACGGCTGTCGCCGTCGCACTCGCACGTCGTCGATAATCTGCTCGGCATTTCGCCACCTCGACGGACAATTCCGTTCCGAAGGTGAAATTTCGGGGTGAATCCGTGTTCATTCTGTCCGAATACGTAACTCCGGTTACTGTTCGTGCGATTCGTACATCGGAAAAAGAAGTACGGAACCGTTGAGCAGGGGGAAGCCGACGTGGAGGTGTCGAGATTTTTCCTTACTGTCGCGGTCGCCTGTTCTCGGAATTGTCCGATGCCCCACGTCTGGTGATCCTCCGCGGCCACCGATTCTCGGGGAAGACGACACTTCTGCGGACATGGCTCATGACCGATCCCGAACCTCGTCGCGTCATTGCGTACGTCGGTCCGTCCACGGCGGATTCTGCCGCCGACCGTTATTGGGCGCGGATATTCGATTCCGTACGCCGTTGCATCGACACCGAAGCCTCGCGCACGAGCCGGGGATTCGACGCCCTCCGCACCGCCCTGTCGACCGCGGACACACCCGTCACCCTCGTCCTCGACGGCACGCGACTCGACGAGGACGTCGCCGAGGGCATCGGCACCCTGCTCGCCGACGAACCGACCCTGCGCATCGTCGTCGCGACGCGCACCACGAGTTCCGTCGGTGCGGACATGCCCTCCGACACGAGGATCCTCACCTCCGCCGACCTCGCCTTCACCGTCGACGAAACAGCCGCGTACCTGCGTGATGCCGGTGTTCCGCAGGAGCGGTGGGTCGTGGAGCGGATCGTTCACCGCACCGGAGGGCTACCGGCCGTGATCGGCCGTCTCCCCGCAGCCCTGTGCTCCGCACCGCTCCCCGGAGCGACCGAGCTCGAGCGCCTCGTGGATGCGGTGACCGACTCGGTGACAACGCGGACGATCAAGAACGAACCACTCCTCGCACACCTGCTCCGACCGGTTCTGATGTCGGCGATGACCGACTCGCTGACCTGCGCGTCCCTCGCAGAGTCGGGCGTGGACGCCCCGACCTTTCTCACCACCCTCGAATCCCTCGGTCTGGTCGAACCCGTGCCCGGGAACTCGGCCCGGGTGTACCCGGACGCCGTCCGCCGGTCGTTGTTGCGACGGGCCGTGAACGATCTGCCGGCAGAACCGACGAGGACCTATCTCGTGGTACCGGGGAGCCCCGATCGCGGATCGGACGGCGCTGCGAAGCTCGGGCAGGTCGTCACCCTACGGAGGGAGGGACGGTTCGCCGAGGCGGCGTCGATCTGCGACGAGCTCGCGTCGAGAGCGGTGTCCTCGTCGACGGCACCCGGAACGACGGTCGTCTCCGACGCTGCCTTCTGTTTCCAGGCCGGGCTGACCTATTTCTTCGCGGTGCGTCCGCACGAAGCGATGGGCATGCTGCGCCGCGCCCGTTCCGTCGGGGCCGGGACACCCGTCGGCGAAGACGCCGCCGCCGTACTCGGGCTCATGCACGCCCTACGCGGAGAAGGGCCGGAGGCACGCGCGGCGCTCTGCACCGATCGGACGCCTCGCCGGCACCACCGCGACAGCGCACGACTCGCGCACACAGCCGAGCAGATCGCGGCGGCACTGCTCGCGATCGACCGACTCGAGACCGACGTGGCGCTCGACATCCTCGTCGACATCGAGGCGTCCACGGCCCCGAACGAGTTCTGGGCCCTCGTCCTCTACGCACAGGGCTCTCTCGCGCTGCTCACCCACACTCCGATGGACGGGCTGCGGCGCATCAAGGCAGAGATCCGGAAGCACCCGGAGCTCCACGCGGGGTACAACGCTGTGCTCGTCAACGCGATACGCGCCGATCTCGAACTGGCGCTGGGCGATTTCGACCGGGCGCGGAATCTCGTCGCCGATTCCACCCACTTGTTCACCGCGCCCGTCCATGCCCGCATGCGTCTGCTGACGGGCGATCCGGCCGGCAGCGAAGCGCTCGTGCACCATTACGGGACCGATCCGATCTGCACGCCCCGCCAGGCGATGGAACTGGCCGTGCTCGGTGCCGCTGCCGCGTGCGCGCTCGGACGTGACAGCGAGGCCCGTCCTCACCTCGACCGGGCGATCGCGCTGTCGCAGCAGACCGGACTGTTGCGACCGTTCACCATGGTCTCGCCGTTGATGGCGCGTCATCTCGGCTCGCTGGGAGTCGCCCTGCCGACCGCCTCGGAGCCGACGGCGCTCGACACGGCCACCTATCCGAAGTCGAAACCGGTGGTGCGACTGACGCCGCGCGAACGTGCGGTCCTCGACGGGTTGATCGCGGGTCGCTCGGCACGCACCATCGCGAAGGCCGAATTCGTCAGCGTGAACACGGTGAAGACGCAATTGCGGTCGCTGTACCGGAAGCTCGGTGTGAACTCCGGGAAGGACGCGGTGATCGCCGCCCGGCACCTCGTGCTCGACTGACGCCCGGGTCCGGCCGTCTCAGGGTGTGTGTTCGACCGTGGTCATGTGGTGGTAGCCGATACGTACCAGCTCCGACAGCACGTCGGTGTCCACGGTCGACAACCTGTCACGGAATCTCCCGCAGGTCCTCGATGCGATGGTCGAACTCCCCCTCGGTGTCGTCGACCGCGTCCTCGACGCGGCCGTTCTCGAGCGGCCGGTACACGAAGACCGTGTTCAGTCCGACCTCGCGGGCGGCCCGCAGATCGTAGGGATGCGACGCGACCATCGCGGCCCGGGAGGGATCGACCCCCAGATACCGGCAGGTGCGCTCGTACAGGAAACGTTCGGGCTTGAAGGCGCCGAACAGTTCGGCCGTGAGGATGGCGTCGGCCTCGAGCTGCTGGTCACGGAAGAGCGTGATCATCGTGGCCATGTCCGTGTTGGACAGTGTCGCCACCACTGCCTGCGAACGGAGTTCGTTCAGCCCGGGCCGCACGTCCGGCCACGCCTCGAGGCGTTGCCAGGCCCGCGCCGTCTCGACGCGCACGTCCTCGGGAAGGTCGACCCCGAACTGCTCGCACACGTCGCCGAGTCCGTCGACGTAGGAGTCCTGCACGCGATACCACTTCTCCACCGACTGGTCGAGACGGAGGATGCGTTCGTAGTAGTCGCTCCTCCAGGCCCGCACCAGGTCGCCCACGGTCGCCGGATCTGCATAGGTACCGAGTGCCTCGGCCACCGCCCGGGTGACCGGGGTGTAGAAGTCCATCAGCGTGCCCTGCACGTCGAAGATGTACGCGTCGTATCGACTCACGCCCAGGAGCATGCCCGATCGTGCCGTCCCGAAACGGAGTTGCAGAACCCGCCCACCGATGTGGCCCGCGTCGCATACTGGGACCGAAGCGTCGCCGCGCTCCGGGGGTGCACCATGGACGACCTGGCGGAATTCCGTCACGATCTCGATCGCATCGAACACCGCGTCGCCGGTGAGGTGGTCGTCGGCCGCTCGCGGGTCCGGATCCTGGCCGGGTGCGTCGCGCTGCTGGTCGTGGGTCTGCTGCTTCCGCAGGCCACCTCCGTGACGTCCCTGACGGCCCTTGTGCGCTGGGATTCCGAGGCCGCCACGCTTCCGCTCCGCGTCTTCGATGTCTTCGTGGTGGTGTTCGGCATCCTCGTACCGCTCGTCGCATTGCTCCGACGGAGGTGGGGTGCCGCGGCGATCGCGATGCTCGGTTCGGGCGCGGCGTCGATGGTGGGATTGTTCGCGGTCTGGTCGCAGGCGGGAATGGTCGCCCACACCTCTCACGCACCGCACGTCGGCCTGTATCTGTGCTGGGGGGCGGTGATGGCATCCACCGCGGTGTGGCTGCCGGTCGTGCTCTCCACCGCTCCCTTGCGCAGCGCTCCTCCGGTCACCTCCGGAGTTCTGACTCCCCGGGGCGATCACTGACCGCACCGTTCGCCGATCGACAGTGGCGCGCGTCACGCGTGCAGTGCAACACTGTAATCAGTGCAACACGCACAGGTTGATCGGTGCGACACGCACCAGGTCGCGTCCCGAGGAGGACATCATGCGACATTCACACATCCACGGATTCGGACGACCGGGCGGCTGGCAACAGGCCGACGTCCCCGACGCGAGCGATGCCGCCGAGTGGTTCGCCGGCAGACTCCCCGACGACTGGTTCACCGGACCGCCCGACATCGAGATCGACAGAGAGGAAATCTTCGTCGTCGGACCCCTCGGGGTGCCCGACGGCACGAGCGACACCGAGATCGACGGACGCATCGCTCGATTCCGCGAGACCACGCGCGCCGACCGGATGCGCATCGCCGACGAGGCCGAGGCCCGCTACGGCCGCAAGGTGGCCTGGGGCGTGAAGGCCGGCGACCGGACCGACCTGTTCACCCACCTCGCCGTCCCGGTCATGACGCGACTGCGTCAACCCGAACGGAAGGTGCTCGACACCCTCGTCGACGCGGGTGTCGCGCGGTCCCGTTCGGATGCGCTGAAGTGGACCGTCAGGCTCGTGGGGCAGCACTCGGAGCAGTGGCTCCGGGAACTGCGCGAGGCGATGAAGAAGGTCGACGATCTGCGTTCCGAAGGTCCGCAGGTCTGACCGCCGCGCTCCGGAGGACCCATTCCCGCGCTGCCGCCACGGTCTCCACCGTGGCGACACCGCGGGGTGCGGGCGGGCGACGCACGACGATCACGCGCACGCCCAGTTCGTCGGCGGCGTCGAGTTTGCCGCGGGTGAGCGAGCCACCCGAATCCTTCGTGACGACGGTGTCGATCCCGTTGTCGAGCAGCAGTTTCCGTTCGTCAGTCGCTGTGTAGGGGCCGCGTCCGAGCAGCACCGACCAGCCCGGTGGCAACTCGGTCGTCAGCGGGTCGACGACGCGGACGAGCACGTCGTGCGCGGCGAGCGGCCCGACGAAGCGGTCGAGGGTCTGCCGTCCGGTGCTGAGGAAGATCCTCCGGCCGGTCGCGGCGACGTGCGCGGCGACGTCGTGGTCGTCGACCCACGTCCACAGGCCGTGCTCGTCGTGCCAACCGGGTCGTTGCAGGCGCACCAGCGGAACGCGCGCGGCGGTGCATGCCGTCGCGGCGTTCGCGCTGATGCCCGCGGCGAACGGATGGGTGGCGTCGACGACGGCTCGGATACCGCGCTCGGTCAGGTACCGGGCGAGACCGTCCGCGCCACCGAACCCTCCGATGCGCACCGGACCGACGGGCAGGCGGGGATTGCGGACCCGGCCTGCCAGGGAGGATTCGAACGCGATGTCCGTGCCGTCCAATGCCACGGCGAGGGAACGGGCTTCCCCCGTTCCACCGAGGATGAGGACCGTCACCGAAGGGTTCCCCTCAGCACGGGCAGGGTTCGCTCGTCGGAGAGCATGGCGAGCAGAGCGTCCATGTCGAGATGTTCGTCGACGAGGTCCGCGAGCGCCTCGATGCGGGCCTCGCGTGCTGCCGGGAAACTCACTTCCCCCGTGCGGATCTCGCGGCCCACTGCCGCAGCGACCTCGCGCAACCATGCCCGCCGCACCGCGTCCCCTTCGAGGGCGCCGTGCCACATGGTGCCGAACACCGAGCCCACACGGGTGCCACCGAGGAAGTCGGTGCCACCGTCGACGGTGACGCGTCCGTGGTGGATCTCGTAGCCGGAGGCGGCCGCCTCCAACGCCGTGCCCCTCGGTAATCGGAGAACCTTCTCGTGTGCGAATTCGGTTCGGACGGGGAGTAATCCGAGACCCGGCTCGCTCGCACCGGGGACACCTTCGACACCGTGCGGGTCGTCGATGTGCGTGCCGAGCATCTGGAATCCGCCGCAGATACCGAGGACCGGTCCATCCCGGCGGGCGTGGTCGACGATCGCGGTGTCGAGTCCTCGCGAGCGCAGCCACGCGAGATCCGCGAGTGTGGCGCGTGTTCCGGGCACGATCACGACGTCGGCACCGGCGAGCGCTCGCGGGTCGTCGACGAAGCGGACCCGCACGTCCGGTTCGAGGCACAACGCGTCGACATCGGTGAAGTTGCTGACCCGCGGCAGCATCACGACGGCGATGCTCAGTGCGCCGTCACCGTCGTGCGCGGGGCGGGAGGTGAGGGCGAGCGAATCCTCGGAGTCGAGCCACAGCTCGCGTTGCCACGGCAGCACGCCGAGCACCGGGCGGCCGGTGACCCGTTCGAGCGAGTCGAGTCCGGGTTTCAGGAGCGAGACGTCGCCGCGGAACTTGTTGATCACGAAGCCGCGGATCAACTGCTGATCCGCGGCGTCGAGCAGGGCCAGCGTCCCGTACATCGAGGCGAACACGCCACCGCGGTCGATGTCGCCGACGACGACGGTCGGCATCGAACCGTGTTGCGCCAGGCCCATGTTCACGTAGTCGTGGTCGCGCAGATTGATCTCGGCCGCGCTTCCGGCACCTTCGCACACCACCACGTCGAACCGGCGACGGAGATCGTCGAAGGCGCCGAACGCCGCGTCGGCGAGATGCTGTCGCCCACCGGCGAACTCACCTGCCTCCAGCGATCCGGCGGGGCGCCCGAGAACCACGACGTGGCTGCGCCGGTCGCTGCCGGGTTTGAGCAGCACCGGGTTCATCGCGGCCTCGGGGATCGCACGGGCGGCCACCGCCTGGATCCACTGGGCGCGCCCGATCTCCGCGCCCTCGCTCGTCACCATCGAGTTGTTCGACATGTTCTGCGCCTTGAACGGCGCGACCTTCAGGCCGCGCCGCGCCATGGATCGGCAGATTCCGGTGACGACCACGGATTTCCCTGCATCCGAGGTCGTTCCGGCGACGAGCAGACCCGAACCCATGTCGTCAGGCCGGGATCGTCACGCGACGGGAGGCGCGTTCGGTGAGGTAGGCGAAGACCACACCGAGCGCCGCCCACAGGGTGAGCTGCACGGTGAACGACGCGACCCGGAACTCCCACAGCAGCGTCGCGGGGAAGCCCTCCCCCACCTCGTCGATTCTCGGCAAGGCGAGATATCCGAGACCCACCACGACGAGGAAGGCGAACGCTGGGCCTGCGATGCGGACGGTGTGCAGGTCCTGGGCGGCCAGCGCCTTCGCCACCGCGACGGCCACGGCGATCGCGACGAGTCCGAGAGCGACCGAGGCGAGCCACAGCAAAGTGCGTTGATCGATCGTCTCGGGATCACCGACGGCCGGCGGATTCGCCGGGTACTTCACGAACGGGACGGCCTCGACGGCGAGCCACGCTCCGGCCGCCCCGAACAATCCGAGCTTCCAGCCCGGCATGTCGGTGAGGCGACGCGCGAAGTGCAACACCGACGCGTAGAGGGCGCCGAGCGCGAGACCCGCGAGGGTCGTTGCGAGGAACAGTCCGGCCTTCTGACCGGTACGGTCGACGAGCGCATCCTCGCCGTGACTGTGACCGTGGGATTCCCCGGTGGTCGCAGCGTGGTCGTGATCGTGCGAATGCGCTTCGCCGGCAGCTTCTTCGAGCGCGATCGCGGATTCGATGTGGGGTTCGCCGACGACGAAGGCGACACCGCCGGCGAGCAGACCCGCGACGAGTCCGGCGAGCAGGCCCCTCAGCAGCAGGTGGAGGTAGGTTCCGGGCATCGTGGTCCCCGTTCTCAATGGCACGGAAGACCGAGGAGGTGCCGGCCGTCGTGCATCAGTTCGTGCATGAACATGCCGGTGCGCGAGATCGCGCCCTGATCGAATCCGACCAGGTAGAGAACGAGAAATGCCGCGACGATCACTGCAGCGAGAGCGACTGCGAGTGCGGCGGAGCCGAGCGACTCGTCGGGGGTATGGACAACAGCCATGACAATCCTCCTGGGATTTCGCGTCCCATTCGATTCCGTCATGTGCCGCGGGAGTTTTCTGGCTTCCGGAGATTTCGAGATCTCCGGTTACAGTGGCGCGACCGCTCCGGTTTCCCACCGGATTGCCTACACCTCGGCACATCTTTACCGACGCACCTTCGCACCGTGCGGTCTGCGATGTCAAGCGGAGAGGACGTACCTGCCGTGACCCGATTGTTCTTCGTCGCACACGCTTCCACGCGTGCGACGGAACAGGCCCGATTTCCGTGCGACGAGTCGATCTCCGAACGAGGCCGCCGCGAACTCGGACGCGTCGCGGTGCCGGTCGTCGACCGGTGGGTGTGTGCGCCCGAGCGACGCGCGGTCGACACGGTCCACGCCTTCGGCGTCCCCGCCGAGATCGACTCCGCTCTGCGCGAGCTCGACTACGGCAGGTGGTGCGGGGCGGGGTTGGACGAGCTGCCCGAGAGCGACCTGGCGATGTGGCTGACCGAGCCGGCTTCGGCACCGCACGGCGGCGAGTCCGTCGAAGACCTCATCCGTCGGATCGGCACCTGGCTGGCCGCCCAGGACGACAGCTACGAACGTGTCGGGGTGGTGACGCACCCGGCGGTCGTGCGGGCCGCGACGGTGTGCGCTCTCGACGCTCCGGCGTCGTCGTTCCGGAGGGTCGACGTGGGACCGCTGGACGTCGTCCGGCTCTACGGCGGGCCGGGTCGGTGGACGTTGCGGCCGAACCGGTTCGCGCGGCGAGCTACCAGGTGACGTCCTTCTCGCACTGCTTGCCGTCGACCGTCGACTCCACCTGGACGGTGGCGTGCTCGAGCCCGTGCGACGACAGCGCGGTGCGCGCCGAGTCGAGGATCCACTGCGGGTCGTGGTCGCTGACGAGATGCACGGTCGCCACATCCATGCCGGTGGTCAGCGTCCACACGTGCAGGTCGTGCACGCCGCACACGCCGGGCAGCGCGAGCAGGTCGGTGCGCAGGAGGTCGACGTCGAGATGTGCGGGCGAGGTCTGCGTGAGGATGCGCAGCGACTCCGCGGCCAGTCGCAGCGCGCGCGGTACGACCCACAGGGAGATGAGCACACCGACGACGACGTCGGCCAGGCTCCAGCCGAAGATCATGACGAGTGCGCCCGCGATGAGGACGCCGACGGATCCGACGGCGTCGGCGAGCACCTCCATGTAGGCGCCGCGCACCGCGATGCTGTCCTTCGCGTCGGCCCGCAGCATGAGCATCACGACGATGTTGGCGGCCAGTCCCGCGAGGGCGGTGACGATCATGGGCAGGCCGGGAAGTTCGGGGGCGTCGCCGATGCGGTCGATCGCCTCGTAGAACACCCAGCCGGCGACGCCGAGCAGCAGCACCGCGTTGACCATCGCGGTGAGGACCTCGGCGCGGTGCCAGCCGAAGGTGCGCGACGCCGCGCTGCTCCCTCGCCGGGCGAGGATGAGGGCGACCATGCCCATGGACACCCCGACGACGTCGGTGAGCATGTGGCCCGCGTCGGCGAGCAGGGCGAGGGAGCCGATCAGGAGACCGACGAGAGCCTCGAGGACGAAGAACCCTCCGAGGATGCCCAGCGCGAAGGCCATGCGCCGGATGACGGCGCGCGTGGGACCGGCGCCCTGACCGTGACCGTGGCCGACGCCGTGTGAGTGCCCGTGACCCGAACCCATCGAACTCCCTCTCCGAACCTCGGGCCATCGTATGCACGAATGTGCATATGTTCAACGGCTACGTGCCCGGCGAGATCGGAGGGACTTATTCGTCCGGGTCGTAGGCCGGATGTTCGACGGTGGGAGGAAGAGTCGCGATCGCGGTGATCCGCTTGAGTCCGGCGGTCCGCAGCAGGTCGACGATCAGCGACCTCATCTGCGCGAACACCACCGTCGCCGACACTCCTGCCCCGGCGATGAGTTCGGGATCCATCTTCTTGGCGATGCTGCGCAGGACACGCGCGGCCTCGGCCTGGTCGGGCTGCTCCCCCGGCTCGGCCAGAACCATCTCGCGAAGGACGTCCACCGCGTCGGCTACCTCGACGAAACGGTGCACCAATCGCGAGTCGAGGATCTCGTCGTCGCGGACGAGAGTCAGGGAACGTCGCGCGAGCACGCGGATGTTGCGCATCGCGTGATCGATCGGGTCGGCGGCAGCCGTCAGGACCGCGAGACGCTTGCGGCTGTTCCAGTACAGCGGCGAGACTCGGCTGATCTCTCTGCCGCCCTTGAGGTTGGACCGCATCGCGTCGATCGCGGGCTGGGTGGCGCGGGCCTGTCGCAGCGCTTCCTCGATCGGTTTCGCGTTGTTCTCCACGAGACCGGACTCCACCTTGCGCAATACCTCGCTCGCGGTGGCGAGGATCTCGGCGGCGTTGCGGCGCGCCCGCCGCACGGGATGCGTGGGAATGAGCGCAACCACTGCAATCCCTGTGAGCCCGCCGATGAGAGCGTCGACCATACGGTCGACACCCCCCGTGCCGCCGGGCGGCAGAAGGGTGGCGACGAGCACCGCGGAATTACCCGCCTGCATCGAGAAGATCGGGCCGCTGTCGAGCGCCACAGCGGTACCCATCGCCATGATCACGACCAGTGCGATCTGCCACGGTCCGCTGCCGATCAGCGAGACGAGCAGGTCGCCCACGCCGATCCCGACGGTCACACCGCAGACGAGTTCGACGGAACGCCGCAACCGGGCGCCGAGACCGAGCCCGAGGGAGACGACTGCCGCGATGGGCGCGAAGAAGGGCTGCTGGTGCCCGACCAGGTCCTTCGCGACCCACCACGCCAGACCCGCCGCCAGCGCGCACTGCACGATCGGCAGCGCCGATGAGCGCAGCCGTTCGAACGAGTCGGTCAGGCGATTACGAGCTCCCTGACGGGTGGGTCGACGCCGGGTCGCCGCGGACAGTCTGTTCGACACAGACATGTACGGGGCGTCTATTCGACGCCGAGTTCTTCCGCTGCCCGCGGGTCGCAGTCCTCGAGCAGGTCCAGGCAGCGGGCGTGCTCGTCCGACTCACCGATGGTCCGGGCTGCCCGGGCGAGCACGGCGACGCAGCGCAGGAAACCGCGGTTGGGTTCGTGGCTGTAGGGCACGGGACCGAAGCCCTTCCAGCCGTTGCGGCGCAGCTGGTCGAGGCCGCGGTGGTATCCGGTGCGTGCGTAGGCGTAGGCCTGGATCGTCTCGCCGCGGTCGAGTGCGGCCTCGGCGAGATACGCCCATGCGATCGAGGCGGTGGGATGGTCGGCTGCGACCTTCGCCGGGTCCTCGTTGTTCAGCAGGGCCGACTCCGCGTCGTCGTCGCCGGGGAGAAGGGTGGGCTGCGGTCCGAGAAGATCACCGAAAGACGTCATGGGGTCATTGTGCCCTTCCGTGGCGAAGGCTCGATAGAGTCCCCGGGTAACCGCAGGCCGTCGAGCGAGGTGCAGCACGTTGTCGGACCCGAAGAACGAAGAGTCACCCGAGCAGACTTCGACGACCCCTTCTGTCGGAACACCGGACGAGAGTACGGAGAACGAACCCGCCCTCGAGCCGGCTGAGCAGGTCTCCGAGGAAGCGGAGCAGGTCTCCGAGGAACCGGAGGAGCCGACCACCGATGCGGCGTCCTCGGATGAGGACACGAGCAGCGACGAGCCGGAACAGGCTGCAGACGAGAACGTCGCGACGGACGAGACCGTGGCGCTTCCAGTCGCCGAACCCGAGACCGCCGAGTCCCGCCCGGACCCCGAATCCGAGCCCGCGTCCGATGCCACCTCCGCCGCCGATGCGCCCACGGTGCAGATCCCGGTCCGCAGCCACGTGCCGAAGGCGCCGCCGCAGCGCATCGCTCCGCGCGGTGAGGAACCGACGGTTCAGCCCGAACCCGTCCGCGTCGCCGTCCAGCCCACGCCCACGCGCATCCCGCCGGCCCGCGACAAGAGTCGCGGACGCCGGCTGATCGTTGCGGGAGCAGCGGCCGTGCTGGTGGTCGTGGCGATCGTCGCGGCCGGGGTGATCGTGTTCCTGAAGGACCGCGCCGACAACTCCCCCGAGAGCCGGATCCGTTCGAGCATCGACACCTTCGTCGGAGCACTCGAATCGGGCGACCTCACGACCCTGCGGGAGTCGACCTGCGGAGCGCTCTCCGACTTCTACGAGACGGTCGATCCGGAGAACTTCCGCGACATCCACCGGCTCGCCGTCGAACAGGGCGAGATCCCGGTGGTGACGAGCGTCGACCGCATCCAGATCACCGAGGGCACCGCCATCGCGCAGGTCACCGCGCACACGGTGAACGATCCCGGCGATGTCACCGACCGCACCTTCGACCTCACGCTCGACGGCGAGCAGTGGAAGGTCTGCAGCGAATAACGGAACCATGCCGGCGACGAGTGCGCAGAAGTCGTCGTTCGCCCTCGGCGTGTCGCGACGATTTCTGCACACCGTAGGGACGACGAAGGGCGCCGACGGCAACGTCGGCGCCCTTCGTCTATCGGTGGGTCCTACTTGGCCGAGACCGAGCGTCCCGCCGACTTGAGGTCGTTGCAGGCCTCGATGACACGCTGCGTCATGGACGCCTCGGCCTTCTTGAGGTAGCTGCGCGGGTCGTAGGTCTTCTTGTTGCCGACCTCGCCGTCGATCTTGAGCACACCGTCGTAATTGGTGAACATGTGTGCCGCGATGGGGCGGGTGAACGCGTACTGCGTGTCGGTGTCGACGTTCATCTTCACGACGCCGTAGCTCAGCGCCTCGTCGATCTCCGACTTCAGCGAGCCCGAGCCGCCGTGGAAGACGAGGTCGAACGGCTTCGAACCCTCCGGAAGGCCCAGCTTCTTCGACGCGACGGCCTGACCTTCGGCGAGGACGGACGGCTTGAGCTTGACGTTGCCCGGCTTGTAGACGCCGTGGACGTTGCCGAAGGTCGCAGCGAGCAGGTACTGGCCCTTGTCGCCGGCGCCGAGCACGTCGACGGTCTTCTCGAAGTCCTCGACCGTGGTGTAGAGCTTGTCGTTGATGGCGTTCTCGACGCCGTCCTCTTCACCGCCGACGACGCCGATCTCGATCTCGAGGATGATCTTCGCGGCCTTGGCGGCAGCGAGGAGCTCCTGCGCGATCTCGAGGTTCTCGTCGATCGGGATGGCCGAGCCGTCCCACATGTGCGACTGGAACAGCGGGTTCTGTCCGTTGTTCACACGCTCCTGCGAGATCGCGATGAGCGGGCGGACGAAGCCGTCGAGCTTGTCCTTCGGGCAATGGTCGGTGTGCAGAGCGATCGTCACGTCGTACTTCTCGGCGACGACGTGGGCGAACTCGGCGAGCGCGACGGCACCGGTGACCATGTCCTTCACACCCAGGCCCGAGCCGAACTCGGCGCCACCGGTCGAGAACTGGATGATGCCGTCGCTGCCGGCGTCCGCGAAGCCCTTGATGGCGGCGTTGATCGTTTCGGACGAGGTGCAGTTGATGGCCGGGAACGCGAAGGAGTGCTCCTTGGCGCGGGCGATCATCTCGGCGTAGACCTCGGGAGTCGCGATAGGCACAGCGGCTGTCCTCCAGATGAGAGTCGATCGGCATCCCACCGGGGTGTGGTGGGTGCCCGGTTGTCCTTGCAGTATGTCAAGTGACACGCCTCCTCGATACTCGGGCCGTCCGGGTCGGTGTCGGGATTCGGGGAGAGGTGGACGCCGCCGGTACCCTGGATCGCGTGACTGTGCTCGAAGCCTCGGAGTCCGTGACCAATCTGGCCCTGCTACCGGGGTTTCTGGATCCTGTCAATCTACTCAATTCGTTCGGTACCTGGATGCTCATCGGGCTGCTGCTCGTGGTGTTCATCGAATCCGGTCTGCTGTTCCCGCTGCTGCCCGGCGACTCGCTGCTGTTCACCGCGGGCCTGATCGCGGCCGCCAAGTCGGCGGAGGTCGAACCGTTCGCCCCTTTGTGGGTGCTGATGGTGACGATTCCGATCGCCGCGGTCCTCGGCGACCAGGTCGGCTATCTCATCGGAGCGAAGGGCGGAACCAGGCTGTTCAAGCCGGACTCGAAGCTCTTCAAGCAGGCCTACATCGACGAAGCGCACCGCTTCTTCCTGCGACACGGACCCGCGATGATCTTCCTGGCACGTTTCGTGCCGATCGTGCGCACCTATGCCCCGCTCGTCGCGGGCGCCGCGAAGATGCCCTACCGCGTGTTCATCACCTACAACATCATCGGCGGCATCGTGTGGGGCGCCGGCGTGACGCTGCTCGGCTACCTGCTGGGACAGATCAGCTTCATCGCCGACAACATCGACATCATCTTCCTGGGCATCGTGTTCGTCTCGGTCATCCCGATCATCACCGAGGTCGGCAAGCGCGTGCTCAGCTCGCGTCGGGCCAAGAACGGTGCGGCGCCGGCCGCCGAGACCGAGGCCGCGACGATGCCGATCAACCGCATCGACAGCAAGTAGGAACGGTCCTCACACCGCAGAAGGTGGATTCCGCCCGTCGAACGAACGGGTCGGAATCCACCTTCTTCCGTTTCATGACCGCGACGCGGTGACGGCGTAGGCAGCTTCCATGAGCATCCACCCGCCGAGCTGCACCGACATGTCGCGTTCGGCGACGGCCGACTCGCGGACGGTGCCGCCCGCGAACCGCGCGACCGACGTGCCCAGACCGGGCAGCCGCGCCTGCCGCGACCAGTCGCGGCCGAAGACCGGCAGCTCCTCGACCTGCAGTCGGTTCTCCCAGGCGGCCTCCGCCGACGCCAGCACGATGCGTGCCGCGGCGTTGCGGGCGCGGATGTCGTCGCCGTCGACGACGGGCAGTGTCGTGGCGACCATCGCGAGGTAGCGGGCCAGGATCCCGTTGAACAGTCCCCCGTCGCCGCCTCCCCCGCCGGTGACGACGCTGCGTTCGGTGAGGTGATCGTCGACCGCGGCGACGAGCGCGTGGACCCTGCGGCGGTGCCGGGGGTCGTCGAGCTGCAGGGCGAGTTCGGTCTCGAGGCCGAGCGTCACCCCCTGGCAGTAGCTGTAGATCGCGCGTTCGTGCACGCCGTCGCGGATGCCGTCCAGGACGAGACCCGTTTCGGGGTCGAGCAGCACGTCGTGGATCCAGTCGGCCATCTCCTCGGCGCGGTAGACCTTGCCGGTGCGGGCGAGCAGCAGCGCCGCCGGACCGTTCGCGGGGGCGTTGAAGAAGTTGTCCCGCCGACGCCACGGGATGCCGCCCCCGCGCTCGGGTTGCCACGCGTCGACGAGCTCGTCGACGAGGGTCGCGATCGCGCCGCGGTGGTCGACGTAGAGATGCCGTTCGGCCCGTTCGAGCGACAGGCCGAGCCACGCCATGTCGTCGTAGTAGTTGTTGGTCCAGCCGGTGAGGTTGCGGATGCGGTGGGTGCGCGCGAGCCGCACGACACGGCGCCGGCGGCGCGGGGTGGCGTCGCGCTCGGCGGCGTCGACGGCGGTGTCGATCAGGTGCGCCTGCCACCAGTAGTGCCAGGAGAAGAACAGCCGCTCACGTCGGACGGCGGGCCAGCCGACCACCCCGAGCGCGGTGCCGGGGAGGGCCCAGAGACGACGGATGTGCCGCGACACGATGGCACCCTCTGCGGCGTCGGCCCGCTCCGACCACCGGGCGGCCTCGACTCCGTCCGAACGCTGTCCTGCTGCGGTGTTCATCACCCTCCACACTGCCCGACCGGCGGCCGCCCCGACGACGGTCCGCGCGACTTTCATCCCGGAATGCGGGGCAGGTGTTACCAGGCGTCCGAGAAATCGGCGTGCTGCCGGATCCACGCGTGCATCGCGATGCCCGCGGCGACACCCGCGTTGATGGACCGCGTGGAGCCGAACTGGGCGATGGAGACCGTCATCGAGGCGACGTTGCGGGCCGCTTCGGTGACGCCGGGGCCTTCCTGCCCGAACAGCAGCAGGCAGCGGCGCGGCAGGGTCGCCGTCTCCAGCCGGACCGAGCCGGGGGTGTTGTCCACCGCGACGATCTCGAGGTCCTGTTCGGCCGCCCACGCGACGAGCGCGTCGACATCCGAGTGGTGGAGCAGGTGCTGGTAGCGGTCGGTGACCATCGCTCCGCGCCGGTTCCACCGGCGTCGTCCGACGATGTGCACGGTGCCCACGGCGAACGCATTGGCGGTGCGGACGACAGTTCCGATGTTCGCGTCGTGGGCGAAGTTCTCGATGGCGACGTGCAGCGGGTGCCGGCGACGGTCGATGTCCGCGACGATCGCCTCGCGGGTCCAGTAGCGGTAGGCGTCGACGACGTTGCGCCGGTCGCCGTGGGCGAGCAGCTCGGGGTCGTAGCGCGGGTCGATGGGCGGCTCGGTGCCGAACTCCTCGATCCACGGTCCGACGCCGTGCGGGTGCTCACCCCACTCGGTGGGGCCCGCCGCGTCCTCGACGGCCGGTTCGGAATGCGTGTCGGTCACCGTCAGAACGTCTCGTTCGAACCTGCTGCGACGCGGAAACCGTGGCCGGTGGCATCGTTGGTGCAGGTCACGTCGGCTGCGGTGGTGGCGCACGTGTAGCCGAGCTGCGACAGCGACGATCCCGGCGGCAGGACGGGGCTCGCCCCGTCGGGCGAGAGGTAGACCGGTCCGCCCGAGCACACGAACTCGCCTTCGCCGGAGTCCTGCACGCGGATGCCGAGTCCCCAGTTGACCATGCAGTCCTCGGGGCGCGGCGGGATCGGATCGGTCGGTCCCTCGCAGCCCGCCTCGGTGCGGGTGGGCAGCCGGACGATGCCGCATTCGAAGGTGCCGTCGGGGCTGCTGAAGTAGTACGACTCGTTGCGCTGGTACTCGACCTGCGCGAGCGGAGCGGGTTCCTCCGGGGAGGTCTCCGGCTCGGGAGGCGGTTCGGTCGTCGACGGGGTCGTCTCCTCGGTGGTGCTCGGAGCGACCGTCGTGGGCGAGGTCGTCGAGGCAGCCGCCGAGGTCGTCGTCGACGTCGCTCCGGAGTCGGCCTCCGGCCCGTCCGCGGAGCCCCCGCATCCTGCGACGAACAGTGCCGCACCCGCGACGACTGCGACCGGCCACATCCGAATTCTCACGCAACACCCTTCCCGACGACGTGCGGGTGTCACTCTATCGAGCGGTGTCAGTGGCCGGTCAGGCGCCGGTTGACCAGGCGATTCATCCATCCGGGCGACACCTGGGCGAGTGTGGCGAGCACGGTCGCCTGCCGGCCCACGGGCCTGTGCACCCGTCCCGAGCGCCGCGTGGGGCGGGTCGCGTCGAACACCGCGCGGGCGACGTCGTCGGCGCCGAGGTTCACGCCCAGTGAGCGTCGCGAGCCGATGTCCATCCCGTCGACCATGTTCGTGTCGACGAACAGCGGCCACAGCGCCTGCACCTTGATGTCGTGGCGTGCCCACTCGAGTTCGAGTGCTTCGGTCAGACCGCGCACCGCGAACTTGGTAGCGCTGTAGGTGGCGAGCTCGGGTTGTCCGTAGAGCGCCGACGCCGAGCACATGTTCACGATGTGCGCGCCGGGGGTGTCGCGGAGATACGGGAAGGCCGCGTGGCAGCCGAGGACGACACCGGTGACGTTGACGTCGACGAGCTGGCGGTGCCGACTCGCCGGGGTGTCCTCGAACGGCCCGGACGACAGCAGCCCGGCGTTGTTGACGAGGACGTCGAGCCGACCGTCGGTGCAGAAGTCCTCGAGGGCGCGGGTCCACGCGGAGGTGTCGGTGACGTCGAGGGCACCGGTGACGATCCGCCCTGCGGCGATCGAGGCGCCCTCCTCGGCGAGGCTCGCGAGCCCCACGGTGTCGATGTCGAAGGCACCGACGCGGTAACCGTGACGGGCGAAGAGCAGGGCGGTGGAGCGACCGATACCGGCAGCGGCGCCGGTGATCACCACGTTGGGAGCGGACATGGCATCACCCTAATCACGGGCGGAAGCCGACGGGGCCGAGCGGGGATAGGCTGGAACCGGAGGAGCTGTGAATCGTCGTATCGTCGCTACTGTCGGATTCGTCACCGCGGGATATGTCGTCGTTCTCGCGTTGTGGCTGAACCTGTTTCTGCCGATCTCCGAACCGGGCACCGAGGGCTTCCAGGTGGTCTTCCTCGTCTGTCTGTACGGCACCGTGCTCGGCCTGTCCTTGGCGCTCGCGGGTCGGAGTTCGAAGGTCATGCGCCGCATCGAACGCGAGGGTTACGAGGGATGGGCGATCATCCGTTCCGCGACCCCGCTCGATCTGACCTCGACCGGTCAGCTGACCCGGCTCGATCTCGAGCTCACGGTGCCCGGCTCGGAGTCCTATCGCGGCACGGTCGTCTACGAGGTCGACCGTCGCAACCTGCAGCGCTACGCGCCCGGCGAGGTCGTGAGCATCTGGGTGGACCCGCTTGACCGCGACCGGATCGTCCTCTATCCCTGACTGTCCCGGCTCGTGAGAGCGAGAAGCCCTTCCACGAGCAGCAGCTGGGCCACGACGTAGGTGGCCAGCACGAACCCTTCCGCTGCCGCGCGCGTCTTCTCGTCCTTCAGCAGGGTGCGGCGCACGACGATCGATCCGTCGGACAGCGTGAAGATCAGGCCGCCGAGACCGAGCCGACTGCGCCGGTCGGAACCCGGCACGGGCAGACCCGCGCGCACGCGCGCACCGGGCGCGAGGGCAGGGTCTCCGGCGAGGGTCGCGGTGGTGGCGAGCAGGGCGCCGTATCCGGTCAGCGGCGCGGCCACCGAGCGGTTGCGGGCGGCGAGCAGACCGGCCGCACCGGCGAGAGCGCCGGCACGCTGCACCGCGACCGGCGTCGAGACCCGCGCACCGCGCCGGACGAGGATGCTCGAGTAGGCGGTCTGCATGACGCCGAAACAGGCTGCACCGCTCAGGATCCGGCGGTCCTCGTCGGAGCGGATCATCGCGATGTCACCGAGGGTGGCGGCTGCGAGACCCGCGACCAGCAGGGCGGTGTCGGCGCGATCGGTGTCGCGGGAGCGGCGCAAAACCCGCACGGCGAGCGCCGGTGCGATGAGTGGTTTGGCGATCTGCTGCAGCTTCTCGTTCCCCGCCACTCCCCCGACGACGGTGGCGGCCGACGCCGCCGCGAACACCGCGTGCTCGACGCCCCATCTCTTGCGACTGAACCAACCCATGCGCGCACAGTACCCGGCTGCATCGATCAGCCCGCAAGCTTCAGCAGCGGCGCGCACCGCCGGACGCCGTGGCGCGCAGGAAGGTCGGCGCCGGCAGGTCGCGACGTGCAGCGGCGTCGGCGACGGCCTTCCGCACCGAGTCCACGCGGTCGTCCTCACACAGCGCGATCGCCGACCCGCCGAAACCGCCACCCACCATCCGGGCGCCGAGCGCACCGGCAGCGACGGCAGCATCGACGGCGGTGTCGAGTTCGAGGCAGCTGACCTCGAAGTCGTCGCTCAACGAGCGGTGCGACGCGTCGAGCAACGGTCCGAGATCCCGGATCTGCCCTGCCCGCAACAACTCCGCAGCCTCCTGAACGCGGGCGATCTCGTCGATCACGTGCCGGGCGCGCCGACGCAGGACGGGATCGTCGATCGGGTCCGCCGAGGAGGCGTCGCGCAAGCTCTCCACGCCGAGGATGCGGGTGGCGTCCTCGACCTCACGGCGGCGCTGTCCGTACTGCCCGTCGGCGAGCTCGTGTCCGGTGCCGGTGTCGACGACCAGCACGGTCAGCCCGCGGGCTTCCGCGTCGAACCGGATGTGTTCGCTGCTGCCGTCGGCGAAGTCGAGGAGCAGCGCGTGGCCGGGACGTGCGTGCAGAGCGATCCGCTGGTCGAGTCCGCCGGTGGGGGCACCGGCGTAGTCGTTCTCCGCGCGCACACACGCCGCGGCGAGCCGGTCACGGCCGTCGTCGTCGAGGGGCAGTCCGCACAGGTCGGCGAGCGCCACCGCGATCGACGTCTCGAGCGCTGCGGACGACGAGAGCCCTGCTCCGACGGGCACGTCCGACGCGACCGCGATGTCCGCGCCGGTGAATCCCGGCGGGTCGAGCGTCCAGATCACGCCTGCGACGTAGGCGGCCCAACCGTCGACGTGCCGGTCGCGCAGATCGAGGTCGACGCTGTCGAAACCGGAACTGCGCACGCGCAGCACGTGATCGGAGCGCCGACGCACCGCGACGATCGTGACCTGCGGGATCGCCATCGGCAGGCACAGACCCCCGGCGTAGTCGACGTGCTCGCCGATGAGATTGACGCGCCCGGGGGCGCACCAACAGCCCTCGGGTTCGGTGCCGAACTCGGCTGTGAACAGTGCCCGGGCGGTTGCTGCGAGTGTCATGGCGCCACCTCACGCAGGCGTTCGGCGATCCGTTCGGGGGTGGTGTCGCTGATCCACGCGCCCATCGCGGATTCGGACCCGGCGAGATATTTCAGCTTGTCCGGGGCGCGGCGCAACGAGAAGATCTGGCAGAACAGTCGCACGTCCCCATGAGGTGCACCGACCGGTGCCTGGTGCCAGGCGGCGATGTAGGGGGCGCGGTCGACTCCGGGGAAGAACCGGTCGACGCGGCCGAGCAGGTCCCGCTGGAGGCGGGCGAGTTCGTCGCGTTCGTGCTCGTCGAGGGCGGCGAGACCGGCGACGTCGCGGTGCGGGACGAGGTGCACCTCGACGGGCCAGCGTGCCGCGGCGGGAACGTAGGCCGACCACGCGTCGCCGGAGAACACGAGCCTGGTGCCGGCGCGTCGTTCGGCGTCGAGGATGTCGCCCTGCAGCGACCTCCCGGTCCGCCGGCGATGCTCGCGGGCGCGGTCGAGCAAGGCCTGCGAGCGCGGCGGGACGAACGGGTAGGCGTAGATCTGTCCGTGCGGATGCTGCAGTGTCACACCGATTTCCACACCGCGGTTCTCGAAACAGAAGACCTGCTCGACGTCCGGCAGCTGCGACAACTCGGCGGCGCGGGCGGCGAGCGCATCGATGACGGTGCGCGCCCGGGACACGGAGAGGTCGGCGAACCGGGCGTCGTGGTCGGGGGTGAACGCGACGACCTCGCAGCGGCCGGTCGCCGGTCGTCGCGGCCACAGACCGTCGTCGTCGACGAGATCCTCGTCGGATGAGGGCGCCCCGAGCGACGGGAAACGGTTCTCGAACACGACGACGTCGTAGTCGTCGGCCGGGATCTCGGTGCACGCATCGGCCCTGCTCGGACACAGCGGGCAGTCGACGGCCGACGGCAGGAAGGTGCGCTCCATGCGGTGCGCCGCGAAGGTGACCCACTCCCCCGTCAGCGGGTCGCGGCGCATCTCGGAGGTCGCCGCAACAGGCGGCAGGTCGCGGCGGTCGTGGAGGTCGCGGGTCGCGGCACCGGAGACGAACGGCTCGGTGTCGTCGAAGTAGATCAATTCCCGGCCGTCGGCGAGATGCGTGACGGTCTGCCGGACCCGCGCCCCCACGCGGCTACTTGTCGTCCAGACCCAGGTCGGCGAGGCCGAGCAGGGAACGGTACTCGACGCCCTCGGCGGCGATGACCTCGTCGGCGCCGGTCGCGCGGTCGACGACGGTCGCGACACCCACGACGATCGCGCCGGCCTCGCGCAGCGCCTTGACGGCGGTGAGGGGCGAGTTGCCGGTGGTGGTGGTGTCCTCGACGACGAGCACACGCTTGCCGGTGACATCCGGTCCCTCGATCTGCCGCTGCATGCCGTGGGCCTTGGCGGCCTTGCGGACGACGAAGGCGTCGATGGGCCGGCCGGGGGCGTGCATCACGGCGAGAGCGACGGGGTCGGCACCCATGGTCAGGCCACCGACGGCGTCGAAGTCCCAGTCGGAGACGAGTTCGCGCAGGAGCTTGCCGATGAGCGGGCCGGCCTTGTGGTGCAGGGTCGCGCGGCGCAGGTCGACGTAGTAGTCGGCTTCCTTACCGGACGACAGGGTCACGCGGCCGTGTACCACCGCCAGCTCGCGTACCAGTGCTGCCAGTTCGTCGCGGTCACTCATTGCGTCCTCACCCGTCGTTCGGCGGCGCGACGCCGGTGCGGTCGCGCTCGTGTCGGGGAACGAGCCTAGTCGCTGCGGATCGCAGGTCAGGCAGCGACGGTGCCGGAGGTCGCCTCGGACTCCGGCCGGACGTCGCTCTCGACGATCTCCGCCTCGACGGTCTCGGGCTTCCGCGCCGCTTCGGGCGCGGCGACGGGCGCGGGCGCCTCGAACAGCACGACCGGTCCGACGGCCGCGAGCTTCGCGAACAGCGAGGTGGGGAATCGGCCGACCGCGGTGTTCAGGGCGCCGCCGAGGTCGTTGTGCACGCGGACGGCGCCGGCGATGCGCTGCTCGCGGGTCTGCAGTTCCCGGGCAACCCGGATGAACGGCCAGTGGTTGACCCCTTCGAGTCCACCGATCAGCTCGTGGAGCGTCGCGGACAGCGCGTTCTCGGCGCCGGCGCGTTCGGTGAGGCCGAGACGCTGGTCGCGCATGCCGATGGCGAGCGACCGGGCGCCGACGACGGGCCGGATGCGCTCACGTTCGACACCGGCACCGGCCGACGCCGCGATGAGCGCGGGCACGAGATCGTAGCGGTCGTCGAGTTCGTGGAGGAGCAGACGCAGGCTCTCCCGCTGGCGTTGCTGCAACGTCCGAAGACGGCGCACGCCTGCGCGCAACCAGAGCACCACCGCAACCACGACAGCAACACAGAGCACCACAGCCACAGACGTCACGCGCAGAAATGTACCGAGCGCACGAATCGCGTCGAAGACTGCACCCGGCGTGTCCTACACGGTGTATCCGTACCGTGATCTGGCAACGCCCGCCGTCAGTTCGTCCGTGGTGATCGGGTGCTGTCGCGGCCGCAACCGATCAGGTGCGGCCGCGACCGTTGCCGAAGGTATTGGTCAGCTTCCGCACGAGGTTCTGCGGCACCAGTCGTCCCGCCGTGGCGAGCACCTTGTACTGCAGCCCGGGGATGCTGCGGACCTTGCCCTTGTCGAGGTCGGCGAGCGAGGTGCGCACCACCTCGTCGACGTCGAGCCACATCAGGTTCGGGGTGGACGACATGTCGATCCCGGCACGCCGATGGAATTCGGTGCGCACGAAGCCGGGGCACAGTGCCTGCACCCGCACGCCCGTGCCGGCGAGACCACCGGCCAGCCCTTCGGTGAACGACACGACATAGGCCTTGCTGCCGGAGTAGGTGGAACCGCGCCCGGGCAGCAGACCGGCCACGCTCGCGACGTTGACGATGTCGCCCCTGCCCGCCTCGATCATCGACGGGAGCGCGGCGCGGGTGAACGCGACAACCGAGGTGACGTTGACGTCGAGCTGCGCCTGCAGCAGGGCCGGATCGGCGGTCCAGAACTCGCCGGTCGTGCCGAATCCGGCGTTGTTGACGAGCATGTCGACACCGCGACCGAGGCGCTCGACGACGAGATCGCGACCGTCGGCGGCCGCCAGGTCGGCGACGATGATCTCCGATGCCGCCCCGAACTTCTGCTTCAGCTCGGCGGCGAGTTCGTCGAGGGCGGGACGGGTGCGGGCGACGAGCACGAGGTCGTAACCGCGACTCGCGAGTGTGCGGGCGAAACCCGCACCGATTCCCGAGGTGGGGCCGGTCACGAGCGCGACGGGGCGGGCGGAAGTCATGGCCGCCACACTAACGACACGCAGCGTGCGCGACCACCTCTCGGAAATCCTCGCTCAGTGGCGAGCGGAGGGCCGACCCGGATCCTGCGAACCCCGGTCGAGTTCCTCGGGTTCGACGACGGGCGGCAGCACGTGGAGGATGCCCGACAAACGCGCGACGGTCTCGATGGCCGAGTCCCATTCGCGTCCGGAGCTGCCGACGGGGATCGAGCCGAGCGTCCACTCGCCTTCGCTCCACAGCATCTGCACGTGGTCGGGGATGGACTCGGTGAACGCGACCATCCGCTGGTCGCACACGCGTCGCGCGATCTCGAGGTCGGTGGCGAAGACGATGCGCGGGCCGATCGAACCGAGCAGGTTCATGTCGGGGTCCTTCGGCGGCGGCGTCGACTTGAGCCGCAGATCGATGTCGACGTCGGAGCCGACCTTGCGCCGGACCGCGATGATCGTCGCGGTCTCCTCGATGTCGAACAGGACGAACTCCTCGCCGCGGCGAACCCCGCGGACGATGTCGATCGCGCCGAGATATTCCTGCTTGGCGAGCGCCGCGCGGTGCCAGGTGGACGGCAGGTGGTCCTCGGCGGAGGTGTACTTGTAGCCCTGCGCCTTGGCCCAGATCTCCCGGATACGACCCGACTGTTCCCGCCGCGTCCGGTCGACGTAGAGCAGCGCGACCGCACCCAGCAGTGCGACCGCGGCCAGAGAGAACCACATGACAGTCATCGTCGAGTCAGCCTAGCGGGTCAGCGGCCCGAACCACCGAAGGATGGGAGGGACGCGCTGACGACGGTCTCAGCGGTCATCCGTCCCTGCTCGACGGCACTGCCGGTCGCCACGGCGGTCGCTCCGACCTCGAGGCTGTCGGCGGTATTGCCGGTCAGGGTGATGATCTCGGTGTCGGGGGTGAGGACGACGGTGACCGTCGAACCACCGATGACGCCGAGGGTGATGCTGCCGCCGTCGTTGGCGGTGATCGTGCCCACGACCGCGCCCGCGTCGCCCATGACCTCGCCGAGTCCGCCCGGGATCCGGTCGAGCGGCAGTCCCGGTGTGGTCGGTTCGGGTGCCGGCGGGAGAGTCGCCGTCGGCGGGGGCGCGACGGTGGCCGGGGCGCGATCCGACGCGACCCGCGAGGTGGAGTCGTCGGGCCGGCTGAGCAGGAACCCGATGGTGCCGCCGAGCGCGATGAGGACCACCGCGGCGAGCGCGATCAGTCCCCAGCGCGGGCCGCGCGGCTTCCCGGCATCCGCGCCGGGCACCGGACCCGTGGGTGGCTGCCCGGGGATTCCGTGCCCCGGCGTTCCCGGTCCCGGGTTCATCGCCGTCTGCGGGTTACCGGGGTCGTATCCGGGGAGCACCTGTGTGGGCTGATAGCCGTGCGGCGGCGGGTAGCCCGGCCGAGGCGGATACGGCTGTTGCGACGGAGGACCCTGGGGGGACGGATAGGCCTGGGTGGGCTGGTACTCGCTCCCCTGCGCGCCCCACTGCTCGTAGCGGGTGTACGCGACCGTCGGGTTGGTGACCGGCCGCCCGTACGCCTCGGTCGGGTCGTCGGTGTGCAGCACACGGGTCGCGTCGTCGTCCGTCCCGTTCGACGACTCGTCGAGTGCGTAGGCCCGTTCCTGCGGGGTGCGCGGATCCTGGGGATTCGTCATAACGCCTTCCAGAGTAGGCGCGCGCGGCCCCGGCGGCTCCTGCCACCGAGGCCGCGCACCGGTGCCGTCAGGCGCTGATCACGAGGTGGTCGCCGTCCTCGCTGACGCCCACGTGGACGGTGTCGCCGTCCTTGATCTCACCGGCGAGCAGCTTCTTGGCGAGCTGGTCGCCGACCGCCTGCTGGATCAGGCGGCGCAACGGACGTGCACCGTACTGCGGGTCGTAGCCGCGTACCGCCAGCCAGAACCGCGCGGTGTTCGAGACGTCCAACGTCAGTCGCCGTGCCGACATGCGGTCGGCGAACTGGTCGAGCTGGATGTCGACGATCTTCTCGAGCTGCTCCTCCGAGAGCGGGGCGAAGATCACGACGTCGTCGAGCCGGTTGATGAACTCCGGCTTGAACGCCGCCCGCACCGCCGCCATGATGTGCTCCCGATCGCCACCCGCACCGAGGTTCGACGTGAGGATCAGGATGGTGTTACGGAAGTCGACCGTGCGTCCCTGACCGTCGGTGAGACGACCGTCGTCGAGCACCTGCAGCAGCGTGTCGAAGACGTCCGGGTGGGCCTTCTCGACCTCGTCGAACAGCACCACCGTGTAGGGGCGGCGCCGCACGGCCTCGGTCAGCTGACCGCCGGCCTCGTAGCCGACGTAGCCCGGAGGCGCACCGACGAGGCGTGCCACCGAGTGCTTCTCGCTGTACTCGGACATGTCGATCCGCACCATGGCGCGTTCGTCGTCGAACAGGAAGTCGGCGAGCGCCTTCGCCAGCTCCGTCTTGCCGACACCGGTCGGGCCGAGGAACAGGAAGGACCCCGTCGGACGGTTCGGGTCGGCGACACCGGCACGTGCACGACGCACCGCGTCGGAGACGGCCTGCACCGCGACGTCCTGGCCGACGACCCGCTTGCGCAATTCGTCCTCCATCCGCAGCAGCTTGGCGGTCTCGCCCTCGAGCATGCGGCCGGCGGGGATGCCGGTCCATGCCGCGACGACGTCGGCGACGTCGTCCGGGCCGACCTCCTCCTTGAGCATCAGGTCGCCACCGGCGGTGGTACCCGACGCGGCGGCTGCCGCCTCGAGCTTCTTCTCCAGCTCGGGGATGCGGCCGTAGCGCAGCTCGGCGGCCTTGCCGAGGTCGCCGTCGCGTTCGGCGCGTTCCTCCTCACCGCGCAGGGATTCGAGCTGTTCCTTGATCTCCCGCACGGAGTCGATCGCGGTCTTCTCGTTCTGCCAGCGCGTGGTGAGCTGGTTGAGCTTCTCCCGCTCGTCGGCGAGTTCGGCGCGCAGCTTCTCGAGGCGTTCCTTCGAGGCTTCGTCGCTCTCCTTCTGCAACGCCATCTCCTCGATCTCGAGGCGACGGACGATGCGTTCGACGGTGTCGATCTCCTCGGGACGCGAGTCGATCTCCATCCGCAGGCGCGAGGCCGCCTCGTCGACGAGGTCGATGGCCTTGTCGGGCAGGAAGCGCGAGGTGATGTACCGGTCGGACAGCGTCGCCGCCGCGACGAGCGCGGAGTCGGTGATGCGCACGCCGTGGTGCACCTCGTAGCGCTCCTTGAGGCCGCGCAGGATGCCGACGGTGTCCTCGACACTCGGCTCCCCCACCAGAACCTGCTGGAAGCGGCGTTCGAGAGCCGCGTCCTTCTCGATGTACTTGCGGTATTCGTCGAGGGTCGTGGCACCGACCAGCCGCAGCTCACCACGGGCGAGCATCGGCTTGATCATGTTGCCGGCGTCCATCGCCGATTCGCCGGTCGCGCCGGCACCGACGATGGTGTGGAGCTCGTCGATGAAGGTGATGATCTGCCCGGCCGATTCCTTGATCTCGTCGAGGACGGCCTTGAGGCGTTCCTCGAACTCGCCGCGGTACTTCGCGCCCGCGACCATCGAGCCGAGGTCGAGGGAGATGACGGTCTTGCCGCGCAGCGACTCGGGGACGTCCCCGGCGACGATGCGCTGAGCGAGGCCCTCGACGATGGCGGTCTTGCCGACACCCGGCTCACCGATGAGGACCGGGTTGTTCTTGGTCCTGCGGGAGAGCACCTGGACGACACGGCGGATCTCGTTGTCGCGACCGATGACCGGGTCGAGCTTGCCTTCGCGCGCCCGCGCCGTCAGATCGGTGGAGTACTTCTCCAGGGCCTGATAGCTGGCCTCGGGATCGGCGGAGGTCACGCGGCGGTTGCCGCGGACGGTCGTGAAGGCGTCGCGCAGGGCGGCCGGCGTCGCGCCGTGCCCGGCGAGGAGCTTCGCGACGTCGGAGTCGCCACCGGCGAGGCCGACGAGGACATGCTCGGTGGAGACGAATTCGTCGGTGAGTTCGGTGGCGAGTTTCTGCGCCGCGGTCATGGCCGCAATCGCCTCACGCCCGAGCTGTGGCGTGGTGGTCGCACCACTGGTCTGCGGAAGGCGACGGACGAGGTCCTCGGCTTCCCTGCGGACCGCGGCCGGGTCGACGCCCACCGCTTCGAGCAGCGGGCCGGCGATGCCGTCGGTCTGGTCGAGCAGTGCCACGAGCAGGTGTGCCGGACGGATCTCCGGGTTGCCCGCAGCGGACGCCGACTGAAGTGCGGCGGTGAGTGCGGCCTGGGTCTTGGTCGTCGGATTGAACGAGTCCACTGCGCGCCCCTTTCTTTCTCGGTGCACTCCACGCGCAGGCGAGTGCCCCATGTCGATTCTGCAGCCGATTCCCTGCATCGGGCAGGTCTCGGTGATGTCGAATTCTTCAACGGATCGTAAGTTGAGTTTGTTCCACTCAACTTTCCTGAGTGTAGTGACTCTGATCACAAACCGCTCGCAGGTTGTGACGGACCCGGCGGTCAGTGGCCGGGCGCCCTGCAACCGACTACAGTGGCGGCGTTCGCGCAGCACGGATACAGGGAGGATGGCGTGGAGGCTTTCGCCATCGCCCGGGTTCAGCTCAGCTTCGCGTCGATCATCGCCACCCCCACCGGAGCCGAACGGTTCGCGACGGCGTTCTACACCGCCATGTGGAGCGAGTCCACCGGCATCCGCTCACTGTTCCCCGCCGGCATGGAGTCGATGCGGCAGCGTTTCGCGACCGCGGTCGGCTGGGTCGTCGCCCGCCTCCACGAGCCGGGCACCGTCGACAGGTTCCTCGCCCAGCTCGCGCGCGACCACCGGAAGTACGGGGTCGAGCCGCTGCACTACCGCGTCGCGGGCAACGCACTGCTCGCCGCGGTCCGCGAATGCACTCCCCTGATCCTGTGGACGGCCGCGCTCGAACGCACATGGGCCGAGGTCGTCGACGGGGTTGTCGAGACGATGGCGACCGCCGCGGCCACCGACGACCTGCCCGCCTCGTGGGGCGCCACCGTCGTCGGCCACGAACGCGTGCTCCCCGATCTGGCGATCATCCGGCTCGAGGCCGACAGCCCGATCCCCTACTACGCGGGCCAGTACATGAGCGTGCAGATCCCGCAGCGCCCGCACATGTGGCGCTACCTGTCCGCCGCGATCCCCCCGAATCCGTACGGGCAGATCGAATTCCATGTCCGGCGGGTCTCCACCGGATGGGTGAGCCCCGCGCTCGTCGGCGAGACCGCCGTCGGCGACCGATGGACGATCGGCCCACCGCTCGGCGGCCTGCACGTCGACCGTGAGAGCGGCCAGGACGTGCTGATGATCGCGTCCGGCACCGGCCTCGCGCCGATGCGCGCCCAGATCATGGAGATGGCGATGCGCGGCGACAACCCGCGCGTCCACCTGTTCTACGGCGGCAAGTATCCGTGCGACCTGTACGACCTCGAGACACTGTGGCAGATCGCCACGACCAACCCGTGGCTGACCATCGTGCCGGTGCTCGAGGAGAAGGAGAACCCTTGGTGGCACCCGGTTCCCGTGAAGGAACCGCCCACCGGCCTCAACCGGCCGATGTACGGCAAACTCGGTAAGGTCGCCGGGCAGTTCGGCACGTGGGCCGACCGTCAGATCCAGATCGCCGGGTCGCCGTCGATGATCCGCACGACGCTGTACGCACTGTCGGCAGCGGGAACGCCGCGTCAGAACATCAGCTTCGACCCGCTCTGATCTGCTTGCGCAGCTTCCGTGCTGCGAGAACGTTCCGCGCCGGCGACTACATCCGCTGCGCCGCGACCGCCCGCGCGAACTCCGGATGCGCCTGCGAGATGACGAGTTCCGAACCGTCCTCCGCTACCGACATTCCCAGCGACGCCCGCTTCGGTTCGAGCACCCGCAGGGCGACGTAGATCGGGAGGAACGACAGACCGAAGACGCTGAGCAGCGCGAGACCGTAGATCTTGGGAGCGCCCTGTACGAGCGCGAACACCAGCGCGAGGAAGATGACGCCGAGGACCGTGCAGGTCGCGGCGGCGGCGATCTGCCAGCGCGTGCGGACTGCGACGCAGCGAGCGCACACGGGCCAGTCCACCGCGGCGACCTGCACCGTGTAGGCGGCCTCGAGCGCCGAACCGAACCGGTTCGATCCCTGGCGGGGCTCCGACGCGTCGGCCGCGACCGTCACCCGGACACGTCCGGTCTCGGGCTCTCCGTGACGCGGGCAGATCGGGGGGATGGGATCGATCGGTCGCATCGAACCGTCTCCGAGCGTGCTCGTCGCTCCCGAGCCCGGATATTCGACTGCCAACCGCACCTCGACCCGCTGGGCGTCCCCGTTCACCATGCGAGGGAGTATGTCAGCACGGCCCGGGCAGTGAAAGACCGGCTGCACCTGACCGGTACTCGTATGGTCGCGCGGGTACCGACGCAGCCCCTACGCGCTCGTTCCCGAAAGCGCGCACGACCTTTCGGGCAGACCTCCGCGAGAACACAGCACGAACTCCGCCCACAGCAGTAGAACGACGAAGCTCGATGTAACGCAGATCACATTCCTCGCGATGATCCATCATCAGCCACACACAGAGGAACGGACATGAGCAGGATTCACGTGTGGCTCGCGATGATCGTCGTCATCGCGGGGATCGGGCTGACGGGCCCGACCGCGTCGGCCGCAACGCCCTATTGCGGCATCCACTGGGGTTCGCTGGACAAGGTGAACCCGACGATGGTCGCCTCACCGTTCACCGCCGTGCGGGCGGGACGGCACGAGTGCTTCGACCGGATCGTCGTCGATCTCGCCGGGCCGGCCGCGGGCTACCGCGTCGGCTACGTCCCTGCCGTCCACGAGGACGGATCGGGGTTCGAGGTCCCGCTGCGCGGAGGCGCCTATCTCCAGGTGGTCGTCCTCGCGCCCGCCTACTACGTACCGGCGAACCGGCGCGAGGTCGTCGACGTGAGCGGGTACCGGACTCTGCGGCAGGTGGCGTGGGCCAACAGTTTCGAAGGCCAGACCACCCTCGGGGTCGGGGTACGGGCCCGGCTGCCGTTCCGGGTGTTCACCCTCGACGGTCCCGGTAGCGGTTCCCGGGTGGTGCTGGACGTCGCGCACCAGTGGTGAGGCCGGAGACCGGCACCTCCGGATCCGCGGATCCTTGTGATACACAGCCGCTCCCGGCAATCACGGTCGATTGCCGGGAGCGGCTGTCACGGATGCAGGGTCAGCGATAGGACGCCCGCAGCGTCTTCTTGTCGAGCTTGCCCAGCGGCGTCAGCGGCAGCGCGTCGAGGAAGTCGACCGACTTGGGGGCGTGCACCGAGCCCTTTGCGGCACGCACCTTCTCGATCAGTTCTTCGGCCGGCACCGACTGGCCCTCACGCAGCACGACGCATGCCTTGACGGCCTCACCCCACTTGGTGTCCGGCACCCCGACGACGGCCACGGACGCGACCGCGGGATGCGAGGAGATGACGTCCTCGATCTCGCGGGGGAAGACGTTGAAGCCGCCGGTGACGATCATGTCCTTCTTACGATCGACGATCGTCATGAAGCCGTTCTTGTCGGCACGCGCGACGTCGCCGGTGTGCAGCCATCCGCCGCGCAGCGCCTCGGCGGTCTCCTCCGGCTTGTTCAGATAGCCCTTCATCACGAGCGGGCCGCGCACACAGATCTCGCCGAGTTCACCCTGCGGCACCTCGTTCAAGTCGTCGTCGAGCAGGCGGACGTCGAGCCACGGCACGGGGCGGCCACACGACGCGAGGCGGCTCGGATCGTCGGGGAGGTGTTCCTCCTTGCGCAGCACCGAGATCGTCATGCCGCATTCGGACTGACCGTAGAACTGGAAGAAGACCGGGCCGAGCCGCTCGATTCCTTCGCGCAGGCGGGACGGCGACATGGCCGACGCGCCGTAGAACAGGGTCTCGAGGCTCGACAGGTCGCGGCTGTCGAAATCGGGATGGTCGAGCAGCATGTAGATCATCGTCGGCACGAGCATCGTCGCGTTGATGCGATGCTTCTCAATCGCTTCGAGCACGAGCGCGGGATCGAAATGGGGCAGCACGTAGAGGCATCCGCCGCGCAGGAGCGTGGGGACGAAGAACGCCGCACCGGCGTGCGAGAGCGGGGTGCACACGAGGAAGCGCGGCTGCTCGGGCCACTGCCACTCGGCCATCTGGATCTGGTTCAGGGCCGCTCCCGATCGGAACGAGCCCATGACGCCCTTCGGTTTCCCCGTCGTGCCGCCGGTGTAGACGATGGACGAGGTGTCCTCGATGTCGACGGGTGCGGACACGAGCCGCTGCTCGGTGAACTGCTCGGACAGGGCGAGGATGTCGGTACCCACCGAGGACGGGCCGAGGGAGAACAGGTTCTTCAGGGTCGGCACCTGCTCGCGCAGCTCCGCGGCGCGCTCTTCGAAGTGGCGCGGATCGAAGATCAGGGTCTCGATCTCGGCGTCGGTCGCGATGTACAGGTGGTCGGAGAGCGAGCCCATCGGGTTCAGGGCCGTGTTGCGGCAGCCGGCGACCATCGTGGCGCCCATCGAGATGAGTACCTCGGGCCGGTTCTTGGACAGCATCGCCACCGCCGATCCCTGCCCGACCCCGACGGACGCGAGCGCCTGCTGGAACCGGCTGATGGCGGCGCGCATCTCGGCTCCGGTGAGGACGACGTCACCGAGGTGCAGGGCGGGCCGGTCGGCGCTGCGGTCGAGCGCGGTGATGAGGAGATCGGGCGTGAATGCGGGGCGGTAGAGGTCGGCGTACTCCTCGGGCATGGTCGTCCTTCCGGTGTGCTGTGACGGTCCGTTGTGTGACGTCACCGGTCGGCGTTCTCCGCTGTGGTGACCATCACCTGCCGTTGGTCACGATAACCGCTCGGGGGCAAAAACTGAAACACGTTCCACTCTGCCTTTTCGGCGATTTCTCGCCTAGAGTCTTGGGCACGCCACAGCACACCACCGGGGGAACACGCATGCAGTCGGCCACGCCGTCACCGAGCGAGACCGAGACGGCAGTCACCGCAACCGTCGTCGAACATCATCGGCTCCGCCACGATCTCGCAGTCGTGCGTCTCGAATGCGACGACGCGATCGTCGATTTCCGCCCCGGCCAGTACGTCGACGTAGCCGTGCCGCAGCGCCCCACGCTGCCTCGTCGCCTCTCCCCTGCGCTGCCGCCGTCGCTGGACGGCAAGCTCGAGTTCCACGTGCGCACGGTCCCGGGCGGTTGGGTGAGCGGCGCGATCGTCGCCGAGACCCAGCCGGGCGACGTGTGGCAGCTCGGCGCGGCCCGCGGCGGCGACCTCCACATCGACGACACCGGCCGCATCGTCATCATGGTGGCCGGCGGTACGGGCCTCGCGCCGCTGCGGTCGTTGATCCTCGACGCGGCGCGCCGGCCGGATCCGCCCCGCACCTTCCTGTTCACGGGCGCCCGCAACCCGCGCGACCTGTACGCCGCCGACATGCTCATGCTCCTGTCGGAAGCGCTGCCGTGGCTGACGGTGGTGCCGGTCGTGGAGACCCTCGAGATCCCCGATATCCCCGACCCCTGGTTCGATCGCATCGCGCCGCGCATCGACGAGTTCGGACCCGACCCCGACGAACTGCTCGAGGGCAGCGTCGACGAGGTCGTCACGTCCTACGGTGCGTTCGGCGACCACCAGGTGCTCGTGTGCGGCCCGGCGGCCATGGTGCGCACCACCGCTCAGCGGCTGATCGAGACCGGTACCCCGGTCGAGAACATCCGCTACGACCCGTACTGAGTGCCCCCGGCGCACCGGCCGGCACTCTACGAATCGGCCGCGGTTACCCAAGCACGGGCGACGACCGCCCGACCTCATCGAGGTATCGGAGCGTCCGGTCGAGCCGGGCGGACGCCTCGTCCCGATCCTCGCGGGCCCGGAAGCTCAGCGGGCCGGTGACGGGCGGCGCGAAGAACACGAGGTCCACTTCGTCCACCCGGCCACCGGCGAGACAGAGCCCGGTTCCCCGGAGGGACAGCACGGTAGGGAGGGACCGGACGTCCCCGTTCGTGATCGTCACGTACCCTCCCTACCTCTCGGATCGTTCGATCAGGCGACCGGCGCGTCCGACGATGCCGCGTCGCGCGCCGCGATGTACCCGAACACCAGTCCCTGCCCGATAGTGGCGCCGGCACCGGGATAGCGGTGGCCGAACGCGTTGGCGGCGGTGTTGCCGATCGCGTAGAGACCGGCGATCGGGGTGCCGTCCTCGCGCAGGACCCGAGCCCGTTCATCGGCTCGCACGCCACCGCAGGTGCCCAGATCGCTCAGGGTCATCTTCACGGCGTAGAGAGGTCCGTGCGTCAGTGGCCGCATGTTGGGGTTGGGCTGGATGGTGGGATCACCGTAGTAGCGGTCGTAGGCGCTGCTCCCACGGCCGAACTCGGAATCCGTTCCGGCTGCGGCATCGTCGTTGAACTTGCCGAAGGTCGCGGCGAAGTTCTCCACCGGCACGCCCATCGAGGCCGCGAGTTCTTCCGCGGTGGAGGCGCGGTGAGCGATACCCGCCTTGTACCAGGCCTCCGGCAGCGGCTGACGGGGGAACACCCCGGCCGCGAACACGTAGCTGTTGCGGTACTTCTGGTCGAAGACGATCCACATCGACTCGATCGGATCACCGGCGCGCTCCCGTTCGAGCACCAGCTGCCCGAAGGACATGTAATCAGACGACTCGTTCGTGAAGCGCCGACCGCTCTGATCGACGATGAACGAGCCGGGCAGCGAGCGCTCCGCGAGCATGACCAGCGGTGGCTTGCCCGGCCGGGTCGGTGCGACGGCGGGGAACCACCAGGCCTGATCCATGAGGTCCAGGTCGGCGCCGATCTCCTGGGCCGCCTTGATCGCATCGCCGGTATTGGTGTCCGCGCCGAGGCTCTCGTTGTCGAGCAGACGCTCGGACTGGAACTTGCGTCGCATCGCCATGTCGTGGTCGAAGCCGCCGGCCGCGAGCACCACCCCGCGACGCGCGGTCACCGTCACCTCACGCCCGTCCTGTTCGACGACCGCACCGGTGACCCGGTCCCCGTCGGTGAGCAGACGCACCAGCGACGTCTCGGTCCACACCGGCACGCCGGCCTTCAGCACACCCGCGAACAGTCCGGCGGCGATCGCCTGTCCACCGGCGACGTATTCACGCTTGACGGCGAGACCCGCGACCCCCTGGGCGAGCCGCTTGAAGATGCGCGGAAAACCCTTGTGCGGCACGCGCAGCATGAGGTTCATCCACTTGTAGTCCGCGCCGGTGGTGGGCATGGGCAACCCCGCCTCCATCAGGCCCGGACGCAGTCGGCCGCGTTCATCACCGAGGACCGACAGGTCCAAGGGCAGGCACTCGCAGCTGCGGCCGACGGCAGAGCCACCGGGCAGCTCGGGATGGTAGTCGGCGTAGCCCTTCGCCCAGAACAGCTTCATGGGCGTGGTGCGACGGAGCATCTCGACCGTCTCGACTCCGTGGTCGACGAAGGCCTCGCCCCGCTCGACAGGGGCGGTGCCGTCCACGACCGATCGGACGTAGGTGTGGCCACGTTCGACGGTGTCTCCCGAACCCGATTCGGTCAGAACGGGATTGGCCGGCACCCAGAACGCACCGCCGGAACGGGCGGTGGATCCGCCGACATATTCGGATTTCTCCACGATGAGCGTCGACAGCCCCGCTTCGTGTGCGGTGAGCGCGGCGGCCATGCCGGTACCGGACCCGATCACGAGCAGGTCCACGGTGGTGTCGCGGGCGGGTGTCACGGGCGGTACAGGTGTCGAGGCCATCGACAGTCTCCTTCTCGTCGTTGTCTGCGGCACGGTATGGCAGTTCCACGGGCCGTAACGGCGTGATCCCGATCACCGGGAGGCGCGAGGTCGTTCGATCGTGACGTCCTCGTGCGGGCCGTCACGATCGGTAGTCGAAGAATCCGGGGGTGTGATCGACACGGAGCCGGGTGAGGGTGCGGTACGCGATGAGCCACACTCCGTCCACCTTGCGGTACTTCTCGTGGTAGTGGCCGTAGCCGTGCAGATGTTCCTCGGTCGAGCCGTTCGTCCACCACAACTCGTCTTCCATCGCCCAGACACCGGTTGCGGTGGTGTCCGAGGTCAGCACGATCTCGGGGGTATGGCCGTGATGCACACTGGTAACGGACACGGCTCCGTCGAGAACTCCTTCGATCGCGCGCCTCAACGCTTCCCGGCCGACCACAGCCGGTCGTCGCGCCGACTCGTCGTCGACAGCGGCCCCGAAGGTCTCGCTCACGACGTCTTCGGTGTGCACGCTGCCGTACAGGTCCCATTGTTTGGTGTCCATGATGCGCAGCCGCGCGGCGAACACGTTCTCGATTTCCCGGATCGCAAGCGCGCGCTCCGCTGGATCGAGGGTGATCTCTCGTACTGATTCGGTCATACTCCCGCTCTCCCGTATCAATCGGCCACAGGCACCGTGCCGGCGTGTGTGGAGGTGATGCCCATGCGTGTGAACATGGCGTGAGGATCGGCTGGTGGTGCCAGATCGAAAAGCTGCTGTCCGCGTCGATGCATCGCGGCGATGCACAGGTCGTCGTCGGAGTGAACCCAGAACTCGCCACGTGCGATCTGCTCGACCATGTGCTCGGCGGCGACGAGCGGATCGAGGCCCTTCTCGACGTTGTCGCGTTGCATGGCGGCGAACACCGCGTTGGCGGTCGGATTGTCCGTGGGTGCTTCCCGCTGGGCCGACAGGAAGATCTCGCTCCGGATCGAATGCGGGATCACGGCACTCACCTGGATCGGGGCACCGACGATCGCAAGGTCCTGGTGCAGACATTCGGTCATCGCCAGTACCGCGTGCTTGCTCACGATGTACGGGGATTGCACCGCAACGGCATTCAGTCCACCCACGGATGACAGGTTGGCGATACACGACGGAGTTCCCGCAGCGATCATTCGGGGGACAAAGGACCTCAGGCAGTAGAAGACACCGTCGACGTTGATCTGCATCAACCGCTGCCACCGTTCGCGGTCGATCTCCCACATCAGGCCGGCCGATTCGATGCCTGCATTGTTCACCAGGAGTTCGACGCTGCCGTGACGCGCGAAGATCTCGTGCGCCATTGCGTCGACGGCGTCGGCGTCGGCGACGTCGACGGCGTAGGGTTCCGCCTGACCTCCTGCAGCCACGATATCGTCGGCGACCTTCGCCGCGCGGTCTCCGTCGATGTCCGAGACGACGACCGTCATACCCAGGGACGACAGGTGCCGCGCCAGGCCTTCACCGATGCCGGCGGCTGCGCCGGTCACCACGGCCACGCCCTGGGAGAACCGTTCCCGTGCACTGCTCGACTGCATGCTCATGCCCTCAGTCCGTCGTCCGCGATGTTGGGATTACACCAAGCGGGTGGCTCGCGCCGAGGCAGTTCGTCCTTGCCGTCGAGGCTCGTGACCGGCACTCCCTGCGACCACGGGAAGTGCAGGCTGAAACCGACCAGACCGGTACGTTCGGCTGCAGGCAGGGTGCACATCTCGAGAACGGTCTGCGCCAGGTACTCCGGCGGTTCGGTCTCGTACCCCTCGGGTAGCAGCGTGGCCGCCCCCGGGGTCATGATCGCAGTGGACGGCCCGACGGCGTTGACGGCGATATTGTCGTCGACGAGTTCCGCAGCCAGGCCTTGTGTGAAGCGATGCAGGGCGGCCTTCGCCGACGCATAGATGACGTCACCGGACGTCTTGTTGTATTCACGGAACGGCCGGATCGGACTCATGCCGGTCGAGGAGCCGATATTGACGATCCATCCGGCACCCGACTTGCGCATGTGCGGAATGGCTGCTTGCGCGAGCAGGAACGGGACCTTCAGGTAGTGCTCGATCGTCCTGTCGAACGTCTCCTCGCTCATCTGCTCGATCGAGGAGTAATCGGCGAAACCTGCATTGTTGACCAGGATGTCGAGCCCTCCGACGGCGGTCACCGCTGCGTCGATCAGTCCCGCGCGCTGGTCGCGGTCCTCGAGATCGGCCGCGATCGGAACAGCGCGACCGCCCGCCTGCTCTATCAGCTGCACCGTCTCTTCCAACGTGCCCTCGAGCACGTGCTCCCGGCCGTCCCGAATCGATCGGGACGGAGACATGGAA
Organism: Rhodococcus shunpengi; assembly: GCF_048381395.1. Lineage (NCBI taxonomy): Bacteria > Bacillati > Actinomycetota > Actinomycetes > Mycobacteriales > Nocardiaceae > Rhodococcus > Rhodococcus shunpengi. The sequence continues at coordinate 513,830 of NZ_JBLWIU010000036.1, read as the reverse complement.
CGAGCGGTGACCACCACGGTGGCACCCTCGGATGCGAGACGCTGCGCGATCGCCCGGCCGATCCCCCGGCTGCTCCCGGTCACCAGAGCCGTACGTCCGGTCAGTCGTTGTGTCATATCGGTTCCTGCTGCCTGTTCGTCTGTGTGCTCGGACTTCTCGTCGAACCACTCCGAAGCTATGTCGCAGCACGTACGGGCGGACCGTTCCCTCCCGCTGCGTGGGAGGGAACGCCGGCTACCTCCCGGGTCGACGGAACCGCATCAGATAGGACGGTAGGTGACGAACCGGAACCGACCTGGGCCAGTCGTCGGCACGGAAGTATGCGTCGGAACCGCCGTCGACGTATACCACGCTGCCACAGAGGAAATCCGCGGCGTCCGACAGCATGAAAACCACCCAGGCGCCGAGTTGCTCGGCGTCCCCGAAGCCGCCGACGGGCACGGGGAACGAGCGGATCGCCTTCGCTTCGGACGGCGTGGACAGCTGCTTCTCCAACAACGGTGTCATGATCGCGCCGGGAGCCAGAGCGTTCAGCCGGATACCGGCACCAGCCCATTCCCGCCGTACCGCCGTGCGTCGAACCCACCGGCTGACTGCGATCTTCGAAGCCGCGTAGATGATGGACGGAGCAACCTTGCCGAACCACCGAACCGACCGGACCGCTTTGTCGGCGTCGCCCCGCAGGAAGGCTCGGACCGTCCGCGCGGGAACGGCGGGCGTGGTGGTGGTCGAATTACTGGAGAAGACGACCACCTTCGCATCGGTCGCAGCCGCGAGAGCCTCGCGCCACCCCTCGAGGAGGTCGACGACCCCGAAGTAGTTGACCTCCGCGATCATCCGAGGTCGGTCCACCCCCGGCGACGGCCCGAGGCCCGCAGCGAGTACCGCCCCGTCCAGCCGACCGCCGGAAGCCTCGAGTACCGCCTCACACGCTCGCTTCCTGCCCTGCGTCGTCGACAGGTCTGCGACGACCTCCGCTTCCTGGATATCGACACCGATGACGGTATGCCCGTCGGTGCGAAGTCGCTCCGCAACTGCCCGGCCCATTCCGGATGCGGATCCCGTCACCGCGTATACGCCCATGTCCCGCCCTTCGAGTTTCGGTGCGCCGCCATCCCCAGCGGCGGATATTTGACAGACTATGCCAAAAATGGTGTTCTCGGAATATGCGTCAGGAAACCTCCGACCCGCCAACGACATCGAGCGAGTCGGCAGCCGGGCGCAAACGTGGCCGCCCGTCGGTGATCGACCCGGGAGCAATCGCAGAGACAGCCTTCCGGCTCTGGTCCCGGAAGGGATACGCGGACACCAGTTGGAACGATCTCGCAGAAGCGACCGGTATCAGCGCTCGCACGTTGATCAGGCACTTCTCCACCAAATCCGCTATCGCCTGGATCGGCGTCGCCTCCGCAACCGACCGCCTACGCGAATCGCTCGCCACCACCTCCGAAGAGGTTCCGATGGCGGAAGCCATCCGAACGGCGATCGGCGAATCCGTGTCGCACCGCCCGAGCGTGCAGCGAGTCGGCCCCGAATGGCTGCGACTCATCGCGGACACACCGGAACTGGCCGCGATGGCTTCCGAGGCGTATCGGCCGTGGATCACCGAACTGGCCGGCTACATCACTCGGCGGGTTCCCGAAGTCCCGGCGGCGATCGCTCGCGCCCTCGCGACCGCATACCAGGCCGCATCGTTCGCAGCGTTGACGGAATGGGCCGAGGACGGTGCCCACGGGGATCCCGCAGACGCCGTCGACGCGATGTTGCGCTGGATGGACATCGTTCCTCGCTCTACGCCACTACTCCCTTGAAACCCTTCTCACAGCCCGAGAATCCGGAGATCATCATGTCGACAGTTCCCCCCGAATCGGCTACCGCGCCTACGGTCGACCCACTCGCACCTGCGCGTCTCGGACCGATCACCCTGCGCAACAGAGTCATCAAATCCGCGACCTTCGAGGGTGCCGCCCCCGACGCCCTGGTCAGCGACCGTCTCATCGACTTTCACGTCAAGGTCGGTGAAGGCGGGGTCGGCATGACCACCGTCGCCTACCTTGCAGTCGCACCGGAAGGGCGTACCGAAAAGGACCAGATCTACTGGCGTCCGGAAGCCCTCGACGGACTTCGACGCCTCACCGACGCCGTGCACGCCACCGGAGCGAAGGTATCGGCACAGATCGGGCATGCGGGTCCCGTCGCCAATTCCCGATCGAACGGACTCCCCTCGCTCGCGCCGTCGGCGCGCCCGAACCCGTTGTCGATGAGCATCGACCGGAAGGCGAGCGAAGACGACATCCACCGCATCATCGCCGCGCACGGACAGGCGACGCGGTACGCCCGAGAGGTCGGATTCGACGCGGTCGAAGTCCACCTGGGGCACAACTACCTCGCCAGTTCGTTCCTGAGCCCGAAGGTGAACCGCCGTAAGGACCGCTGGGGCGGATCCCTGGCCAACCGTGCCGAGTTCGCACGGCGCATTCTCGCCGCGGTCGCCGAAGCGGCAGACGGCGAGATAGCGGTCCTCGCCAAGATGAACATGGCCGACGGGGTGCCGGGCGGGCTCTGGCTGGACGAATCCCTGCCGTTCGCGAAGATGCTCGAGTCCGACGGGCATCTCGATGCACTCGAACTGACCGGCGGGTCGTCGCTGCTCAACCCGATGTACCTGTTCCGCGGCGACGTACCGCTCCGGGAAATGGCCGAGACCCAGATTCCGATCCTGCAACTCGGCATGAAGATGTTCGGAAACTTCGTCTTCCAGCACTATCCGTACGAACCCCTGTACTTCCTCGAGTACGCCCGTCAGTTCCGCGACGAACTGGACCTCCCACTCGTACTCCTCGGGGGCATCACCGATCTCGACGGAATGCAGGTCGCGATGCGCGAAGGATTCGAATTCGTCGCGATGGCCCGAGCACTGCTTCGCGAACCGGATCTGATCGCACAGATCCAGCGGGATCGCGACACACGGTCGTTGTGCATCCACTGCAACCGGTGCGCAGCCAGCATCTTCACGGGCACGCGGTGCCCGCTGGTAATCGATTCCCCGGCTTGAGAACACGCCGAAACGGCCCCGCCGCGAAGTTTCGCGGCGGGGCCGTTTCCGTGCTTTCAGTGCAGTCGCGGCAGATTCGGTCCGGAAGGCAGGTCGAGGTGCGTTTCGGTGAGTACACTTCGCGCGACCGCGCGATCGATACTGTCCCGAAGCGCGTTGCACTCCCGGCGGTGGACTCCGGTGGCCGGGTCGCCCTGGGAGATCACCGGGCACTCCGACGTATCGGATTCCCACTGGACCGACGTATGAGCAGGGCTGAACTTCTCGACCAGCACCCCGAGTCCACATCGGTCACAGGCCAGTTCCTGCATTGTCATGACGGACCTTCCCGACCCTCCGCCGGCGCCGAGAACTCGAAATGCTCGGGGTTCGGCGCGCGCAGCAGGGTCCAGTAGTCGACCAGCCGCCACGGACACGGCACGACAGCGCGCCCCTCACTGTTCCGGTAGTAGCCGTTGGTCTCCGTACCGGGATGCACCCACACGGTCTTGTCCAGCGCCTCGTCGACCTTGCGGTTGTACTGTTCGAGCACGTCCTGTCGCACGTCCATCGCATCGTGCCCGTTCTCCACGAGGTACTGCAGGCACTCGACGATGTAGTGGACGTGTTCCTCGCTGAGAATGTTGTGGCCTGCACCGTGGTTGGGCGCCGAGTTCGGTCCCGCAGTGACGAACAGATTCGGGAAGCCGGACACCTGGATTCCCAGATATGCGCGGGGGTCGTCGCCGCCCTTCCACTCCTCGGCGAGGGTACGTCCGCCCACCCCGACGATGTCGATCGACGTCGTGAACTCCAGTTTGAAGCCGGTCGCGAGAATGATGACGTCGGCCGGCACGAACGTGCCCTCGGTGGTGATCACGCCCTTCGGTGTCACTTCCCGGAACGATGCTCGATGCAAGGTCGCATGGTCACGCGTGAGTGCCGCGTAGAAGCCCGGGTCCTTGACGATCCTCTTGCTGTAGGGGCGGAAGTCCGGTGTCAGCTTCTCTACCAGCTCCGGACGATCCGGGAAGTGGGTACGCAGATGGTTCAACGCCGTCTGGAGCACCATCTCGTTGGCCGGTGAAGCGGAGAAATGCGTCTTCGCCCATTCCGGATCGATGCGCGGCATCACGTAGAGGTTGTCCGAGGCGAACCAGTACGAACGCAGTCGGAACCACTCGTGATACCGCGGAAGGTGTGCCAGCGCCCACTTCTCCCCGTCCGGGACCTCGTTCACGACAGCCTTTTCCGGCACGATCCAGTGCGGCGACCTGACCACGACGTCGAGCGTCTTCACCTGGTCGACGATGCTCGCGACCACCTGGACGGACGTGCACCCGGTGCCCAGCACGACGACCCGTTTACCGGTGAGGTCGAGGGTGTCGTCCCACTCGGCGGTGTGCACGATGGTGCCGCCGAACGTATCCATACCCGCGACATCCGGAATGTTCGGTGAATTGAGCATCCCCAACGCTGTCACGACGGCCTTCGCGCGGTGCACCTCGCGAGTTCCGTCGGCGGACTCGACGGTGACCTCCCATACGTGCTGATCCTCGAGCCATCGCGCGGACTGCACCTTCGTGCGGAACGAGATGTGCTCGGCGAGCCCGTAGGTGTCGACGACACCCTTCAGATACTTCTGGTACTCGGTACCGGTCGGATAGTACTTGGACCAATCCGGGTTCAGCGCGAACGAGTACGAGTAGTAGTGGCTGGGCGTGTCGACGGCAGCACCGGGATAGGTGTTACGCGACCAGGTTCCGCCGATCTCGTCGCGTGCTTCGAAGATGCGATAGGTGAAGCCGGCCTCGCCGAGCTTGATCGCTGCGTTGATGCCGACGATCCCGGCACCGATCACGATGACGGAGAATTCCGGCGACGGCTTCCGTGTGACCGGGACGCAGCGCTCGGAGAGGACGAAACCGGCCTGCTCGCGGAGAATCGGAACGAATTCCTCGTCGACCCGCTCCGAGGTCGCAACGGCAGCCATGCGCAGGAACAGCTCGGGGTCGGGAACACCGAGCCGATCTTGCGCATCCGGCGTGAGCACTTCGTGGGCGCGCTCCCGGATGTCCGCGATCACGTCGTCCGGATACTGTCCCGGAGGTGTCACCGGCCGCGTTCCGGTGCGGTAATGGTTGCCCGGTTCTGTGATCGTCAGGCGCGGTGCGAACTCGTCCAGCAGTGCGACGTCGCCGGTCGCGTGCACCATCGACATCAACAGGGGCGCCGGATCGCACACGTCGATGGCAGCGTGCAGACGGGCTTCGCGCTCCCCTATATCCGCATTGGCAGAGATGGTCTCGGTCACAGCCGTGCTCCCTTCGAAGAATCTGCGGCGGAGGTCCCGAGTGCCCTTCGGTCGACGATCTCGAATCCCTTGTACCCGGCTGCCGCGATCTCGGCGCAGATATTGCCGTAGTTCGCGAAACCGCCGATGTACGGCATGAAGACCCGGGGCTTGCCGGGAATATTGGCACCCATGTACCAGGAGTTCGCCGACGGGAACAGGGTTCCCGCAGCCTTCTCGTTGCACTCGGCGATCCACTCGTCGACGGCCTGCGCCGTCGGTTCGATCGAAGCCGCGTCGTGCGCGTCGAGATGGTCGAGGCAGTCGGAGATCCAGTCGACCTGCTGCTCCGCCATCAGCACCATGTTCGCGAGCACACTCGGGCTTCCTGCGCCGACCATGAAGAACATGTTCGGGAAACCGTGGGACGCGAGCCCCAGATAGGTACGCGGTCCTGCAGACCATTCCTTGCGGAGGGTACGTCCCGCGCGGCCCCGGATATCGATGCGTGCGAGCGCACCCGTCATGGCATCGAACCCCGTGGCGAACACGATCATGTCCAGCGGATAGTGCTGTTCGCTCGTGCGCACCCCGTCTTCGGTGATCTCCACAATCGGTGTGGCTCTCAGGTTCACGAGCGTGACGTTGTCGCGGTTGAAGGTCTCGAAGTACCCGTCGTCGGTAACGATGCGCTTCGTCCCGATGGGATGATCGGTCGGAATGAGTTGCTTGGCGATCTCCGGATCCTTCACCATCTCGCGGATCTTCGCCTCGACGTACTCGCGCGCGCTGTTGTTGGCCTCGATGCTGGTCGTCTGATCGGGGAACGCTTTCGCGAACAGATAGCCGCCGCGCTGCCACCATTCGTCGTACACTCGGCGGCGCTCGGCTTCGTCGACCTCCATCGCGCCCTTCGGGTACGGAGTGAACGGCGTGCCCCCACCGCTCATTCGCGCCAGACGCCGTCGCTCCGAATAGGAAGCCTTGACCTCGGCGATCTGCTCTGCGGTGAGCGGGCGATTGCCGGCGGGGATCGAGTAGTTGGGGCTGCGTTGGAAGACGAACACGTGGTCGGCTTCCTTGGCGATCACCGGAATCGATTGGATGCCCGACGATCCCGTTCCGATCACACCCACACGTTTGCCGGCGAAATCGACAGGCTCATGCGGCCATTCACCGGTGTGGTAGGACTCACCGGCGAAGGTGTCGCGGCCGGGAATGTCGGGCCGGTTCGTGGCCGACAGCACCCCCGTGGCCATGATGCAGAATCGCGCGGTCACCGATCGTCCGGTGTCGGTGGTGACGGTCCACAGCGCCGATTCCTCGTCGTACACGGTGGAGACCACCCGTGTCAGGAACTCGAAGGCATTTCGCAGGTCGTGCCGGTCTGCGACGTGTTCGAGGTACGCAAGGATCTCTTCCTGCGTGGCGAACCGCTCGGACCACGTCCATTCCTGCTGCAGGTCTTCGTCGAAGGAGTACGAGTAGTCGATACTCTCGACGTCGCAGCGGGCACCCGGATAGCGGTTGTGGAACCAGGTCCCTCCCACTCCCGCAGCGGATTCGAAACCGTGGACGGTCATCCCGCGCTTGCGGAGCTTGTAGACGGCGTACAGCCCGGAGATGCCGGCACCGATCACGACGGCGTCGACGTCGCTCGAAGGAGTCTCGGGAATCATACTGCGGCTTCCTTCATCTGCTTGGCCCACAACCATTCGTGGCCCCAATAGCTGTCTGCGGTGATCTCTTCGGCCGTGTAGTAGGTCTCGTCGACGAGCATGCCCTCGGTGCCGTATTCGATGTCCCATCCGCCGGGAACCTGAACGTAGAACGAGACCATCTTGTCGTTGGTGTGGCGACCGAGCGTGGACGACACCGGAAAGTCCCGGGCGGTCACCTGATCCAGGGCACGACCGACTGCGTCGAGCGAGTCGACCTCCACCATCACGTGAACGAGTCCCGGATCTCGATCCTCGGGGCTGGGCATGAGAGCCAGACTGTGATGACGCTGGTTGACACCGAGGAAACGGATCCGCATCGGGTCCATACAGGGAGGCGTCGGCAGCCGGAACGCTCCGCGCGGAAGGAATTCGAGCACGTCGGTGTAGAAGTGGAACGACTCGTCGAACGCGGTGGTGGGCATGACCACGTGCCCGAGGCCTTGTGCCCCCGTCACGAACTTCTGGCCGTAGCGCGTGATGACGGGACTGTGATCGAGAGCCGGTCCGAAGAAGAACTCGAGCGGTGTACCGCCCGGGTCCTTCATGATCAGTCCGCCTTCGACTCGTCGTCGCTCGCATGTCTCGAACGGCATGGCCTCGAAGTCGTACCCCGCGGTCGTCAGCCGGTCCGCAAGGGACCGCAGAGCCGTACCGTCCCGGACCTCCCATCCGACCGCCGTGACGCGGTCGACCTCGCCGGGCTCGACGGTGATCCGAGCCGGACGTTCGTCCATACGGAAATGAAGTGCGTCGTCCTCCGGACCGCTGCCCTCCGCGAAGCCGAGCACGTCGAAGCCGAGCTCCTTCCAGCGGACCATGTCGGTGGCCTGGACACGAACGTATCCGAGTGCCTTGATCTCAGTCACAGAATTCCTTTCCAGTACGCAGAAGTGTCAGATCATCACGCGGAGAGGCCCGTCCGGAACGTCGACTCCGAGGGACGCCATGGCCGACGCGTGGTAGGTGGTACTGGTCACGTGGATGGCATGGTGCAGGCCGGCGTGTGCATCGCGCCAGAAGCGTTGCAGGGGATTGTCGACCCGGAGCGCGTTTCCTCCGGACCGGTCGAAGATCTCGTCGGCCGCGCGGACCGCGCGCCATGCGGAGCGCACCTGATTGCGCCGTGACGTGGCACGGGTCTCGAAGTCGACCTCCTTGCCGGCGTCGACGATGTCCCAGATGCGGTCGACATTCGAAAGGAGTTGTTGCCGGGCCGCGTCGATTTCGGCGGCTGCCTCCCCGAGGGCGTGCAGTACGTACGGATCGTCCTTGATGGCGGTTCCGGCAGCACCGACACGGCTGCGCTGATAGTCGATACCGGCGGCGAGTACACCTTCGCAGATTCCGATGGTGGCGGAGGTGATGCCGAGGGGGAACATCGTCGACCACGGCATCCGGTACAACGTTTCGGTGACGCCGTATTCCTTGGCGGCTGTCCCGTCGATTACGTCCTGGCCCTTCATCACCCGGTAATCCGGGATGAATGCGTCCTTGACGACGATGTCCTTGCTTCCGGTGCCGCGGAGACCGACGACGTCCCATGAGTCGTCGATGATCTCGTAGTCGGAGCGCGGCAGGATGACGTGCAGACCGACCGGCGGCATGATCGGCTTTCCGTCCTCGTCACCGACCATTGCGCCGAGGAAGATCCACTCGCAGTGGTCGGTTCCGGACGAGAACTGCCACCGGCCCGACATCCGGTAGCCACCGTCGACGGGAACTGCGATACCCCCGGGCATGTAGGGCGACGCCTGCCAGGTATCGGCATCGGTACCGAGCACCTCGTCCTGAACCTTGGGGTCGGCGAACGCAAGCTGCCACGGGTGGACACCGACGATTCCTCCGACCCATCCCGCAGAACCGTAGATGCTCGCGGTCTTCATCACCGTCTCGGCGAACTCGCGCGGGTGCGCCTCGTAGCCGTTGTACTTCTTCCGCTGGAGCAACCGGATGATCCCGGTTTGCCGCAGGCCTGTGGCCATACGGTTCGTCAGTCGGCCGAGTTCATCGGAATCGTGCGCCTCCGCACGGATCTCGTCGGCAATTGCGACGATGTTGTCGAGCACTTCGTAACTCATGGTTTCTCCCGGAGGATCGGTAGTAGTGCGGAATTTCGGGTCAGGATCCCGATTCGGCGGAGGCCGTCTCACGAGCACGAGTGAGGTTCGGCGCGAAGGCACTGCGCCCGGCGGCGACGTTCTCGTCGACTTCGGCCTGCCAGTTCGTCAGGGCGCGCTCGGTGTCGATCTCGTACTCGAAACGGTTGACCATCTCGGGTCGGATGTCGTCGACGTCGACGTAGAACTGCTCGTACCACCGGCGTAGCTGGTAGACGGGACCGTCCTCCTCGCACAGAAGAGGGTTGTCGATCCGCGACTTGTTCTTCCAGATCTCGACGTCCTGTTCGAATCCGATCGCGATGCCCTTGGCGACGGCCTGAGCGATCTGCTCCGCCTCTTCCGCGGGCACTCCCTCCGGCCGCTCCACGATCACTCCGTACTGCAGACGGAAAGCGGTCGGCGAGATCGGATAGTGGCAGTTGATCAGGTAGATGTTCGGCGCTTCTTCGGGATCGCGACCGGGACTCCACAACTTGTCGATCATGTACGACGGACCGTAATAGGTTGCGTCGGACATGTTTTCGGAACTGTAATTGGTGGTCTGGCTGACACCGACTGCATCGGCTCGGGGCCGCGACCGCATCACCTGGGTCGCCGTATGACCTTCGAAGACGTTGCGGAAATAGGTCGGCATTCCGTAGTGGACGTAGAAGAAGTGCGCCATGTCGACGACGTTGTCCACGATCTCACGGCAATGGGATCCGGTCACCTCGATCGAGTTCCACACCCAGTCGGTCCAGCCGGGATCGCCGTAGGTGGGAATTTCAGGAATGGCCAGCTCTGCCGGCGGCTTGCTGCCCTGCGGATCGTGCCACACGAAGAGCTGACCGCTCACTTCCGCCACCGGCCACGCCCGTGTGCGGGCGAGCGGGGGGACCCGACGGGCGTAGGGAATCGCAGCGCACTTGCCGTCACCGCGCCAGCGCCAGTCGTGGAACGGACAGGCAATGGTGTTGCCCTTGACAGTCCCCTGTGCCAGGTTCCCACCCATATGCCTGCAGTAGGCGTCGAGGACGTTGATCTTGCCGTCCTCACCCGCGAACACCACGAGAGCCGTCCCGAACGCGTCGACCTGATGAGGCTTGCCGTCCGCGAAGTCGCGCACGAGCCCCAGGCAGTGCCAACCTCGTGCGTACCGCTCCGGCGGTGTGCCGGCATCGATGATGCGAACCTGATCTTCGGTGTCTATGGAATCCACGGTGCCTCCTGGTCGGCCGATCGCGACAAACTCGCGCGTCGCACAATGACCAGGATCGAGAACCCGGACGCCGCTGTGATGTCCGTCTCCCGCAGAACGGGAGGGTAGTTTCGACGGAAGGAGGGGCGCCTGGCACGGTTTGCCCATGCTTGCCGCGCTCGGCACATCGCAGGTACCGTGACGCGCGTCACACCGGGGGTGTCAGGAGGAAGAATTGAGTACGTCACGCAGTGATGGTCTGCCCGTGTCCGTGGTGGACCGGATCTCCCTGGTTCTCGAGGCATTGAGCACGGGCCCGATGACGCTGGCCAAGGTCACGGCACGCACCGGACTTCCGAGGTCCTCGGCGCACCGCCTGCTGGAACAGCTCGCGACTGCCGGCTGGTTGGCCAGATCGCCCGAACAGACATACGAGCTGGGGGTGAAGGCATACGAGATGGGCCAGGCGGCGCTCAATCAGAACCGCCTTCTCCATCATGCGCGTCCCCTCATGCATGCATTTGCGCACCGGACCGGATTCACGGTGCAGCTGGGAGTCGTGGACCATGGGGATACCGTCTATCTGGTCAAGGTGAACGGACGCGCATCGGGCGCGACGCCGACGGCTGTCGGCCAGCGCGTGCCGGCGCACCTGACGGCCCTGGGCAAGGTCATCATGGCGTACTCGACCGTCTCGGCCGGATCCACGCCCGACAGGGCTCGAACCGACTCGGCGACTACGCCTTCGGCGACGCTCCGGTTCGACAACGAGATGGCGCAGGTGCGTGATCGCGGTGCCGCGTTCGACCGCGGTGAGGCGTTCCCCGGCACAGCCTGTGTGGGGGTGTCCATCGGTCCTCCCGATCACATGTACGGGAACCTTGCAGCGCTGTCGGTGTGTGCTCCCGTGAGCGTGCTGGATCATCAGAAGATGATCGGCCCCTTGCGAGTTCTGGCCGGTGAGATCTGGCAGCGTTGTGTCGCAACGGATCTTTCGCGGCAGTGAGCGACGAGCGGCTGTCGCGGGCCATGAGCATCCCGCGACAGCCGCCCTCCCTCGGCAAGGTCGTGTCAGTTGCGCTGTACGAACTCCACCAGGTAGCCGTCGGGATCGCGAACTGTGCCGATCACCATTCCATAGGCCTCGAGCTCCGTTACCGGTGTCTCCTCGACGCCGCCGTGGTTACACGCGTCGGCCATCGCCCCCGTGACGTCATCGGTGTTCAACACGATCTTGACGAACATGTTGCCGTGCTCCGGTGAGAGCCGCGCGTCACCGTTCGTCGGCAGGACGAGTTCGAGACCTGCAGCGCCGGCCCGGACGATCGACGCCCGGAAGGCCGGGGTCTCCAGATCCTTGTCGTGCACGAATCCGCATCCCCGGATATAGAACTCGGTCGATCTTTTCAGGTCGGCAACTCTGAGCGCGGTGAGCGAGAGCACCGTCTGCGCATCCGGATTCCGCACGGTCATCGCGTCTGGGACCCGCCGTTGAAGTCCAGCGTCTGACCGGTGATTCCACCGGCCTCGTTCGAGGCCAGGTAGGCGCAGAACGCGCCGACCTCGATGGGATCACCCAAACGGCCGATCGGGATGGTCCGGAGAATCTGCTCGATCATTTCCGCACTCATCTTCTCTTCGAGGTTCTTCTGATGACCCAGCGCCACGATGTTCGCGGTGACACCGTACTGCCCGGTCTCGGCCGCCAGGTGACGGATGAACCCTTCGATGCCGCTCTTGCCCGTGGCATACATCGATTGATTGATGTTCTGACCTGTGCGCGCGGACCCCGAGGAGATCTGGACGACCCGCCCCCAGCCGGCCTCGCACATCCCGTCGAGGGCGACCTTGATGCAGTTCATCGCGCCGTAGATGTTCAGATCGATGGGGGCACGCCACTCCTCGGGCGACAGCTCGCGGAACGGTTTGATGACCCGCCCCTCCGCCACTCCGGCATTGTTGACGACGATGTCGACGTGCCCGCCGAGTTCTTTCTCCGCCGCGCGTACACGGCCGAGGACTGTGTCGTAGTCGGTGACGTCGAACGCCGATGCGACGGCCACGTTTCCCTCTTCGACGATCGCGGCGGCGACCTTCTCCGCACGTTCCGCGAAGAGATCGTTGACGATGACCGAGGCGCCCTGCCGTGCAAGAACCTTCGCGATTCCCTCACCGACACTCTGACCCGCTCCGCTGACCAGCGCGATACGTCCCTCGAGACTGAACACAGGTACTCCTTCCCGTCGACATTCGACGAATCGTGGTGTGGCCCAGTGCACAGCAGTACACCGTTTTTTGTCAACCAATATTGGATCCAATAAGCGCATCGGATCTGCTACGGTCACCGCATGACCCAGATCTCACCCGATTCGGACCCGGGTGCAGGCCCGGCCGAGCCGATTCTCTGTTCCGTCACAGATGGCGTCGCCCGCCTCACCCTGAACAATCCGCGCCGCAAGAACGCGATCACCCTGGACATGGCCGCCGAGATCGCAGCCTTCTGCGACCGGGTCGAATCCGACACGACAATCGGTGCCGTGGTGGTCGATGCCAATGGCAGCTACTTCTGCAGCGGCGCCGATACGCGCGACCTCGCATCCTCTTCTGCCGATCCGGCATCTCCCGAAGCAGTGCGACGCACGTCGGCGGTCTACAACGCCTTCGTGCGAGTCGGCTCGCTACCGGTACCCACGATCGCCGTCGTGATCGGCGGCGCCGTGGGAGCAGGCCTGAACCTCGCCATGGCCGCCGACATCATGGTGGTCACGCCGGACACCGTCCTCGACAGCGGATTCTCCGCCCGCAACATCCATCCCGGAGGCGGCCACATCTCGCTGCTGGGACGGGCGATGGGTTGGCCGGGGGCGATCGCGCTCGCAGCATGCGGGCAGTCCCTGACCGGGGCCGAAGCCGTCGCGCGAGGACTCGCCTACACCGCTGTGGCCGCCGAGGACATACCGGCCACCGTCGAGGAGCTCACCCGCACGGCCGCCGCTGATCCCGAACTGACGCGACGCATCATGACGAGCGCACGCCTCGAACTGGGGCCGCCCGCCGTGAGCTGGGAATCGGCACTGGAGATCGAACGCGGCGTGCAGATGTGGTCGATGGCTCGCAAGGGCCGGGCGTCCTGGTCGTCGCGCGGACCGGGCCGCTCATGACCGCCACCCACACGGAAGACCTCGACGAGATGGAGTCACGTCTCGACGCTCTCCGCACCGAGGTACGGGCCTTTCTCGCCCACGAGATCGCCACGGGCGCATTCGCACCCGACATCGACAGCTGGATGACCGGATTCGACCCCGGTTTCAGTACGCGTGTGGCCGAACAAGGTTGGCTGGGCATGACGGTCCCCGTCGAATACGGCGGACACGGACGCAGCCCGCTCGAGCGTTTCGTCGTCAGCGAGGAGATGCTCGCGCACGGCGCTCCCGTCGCCGCACACTGGATCGCCGACCGGCAGATGGCGCCGAGCATCCTCGCCAACGGTTCGGAGGAGCAGAAAAAACGGTATCTTCCGGAAATCGCCTCGGGCCGTGCCTTCTTCGCCATAGGCATGAGCGAACCCGACGCAGGATCCGATCTGGCCGCGGTGCGCACCCGCGCCGTCGACAACGGCAGTTCGTGGACGATCACCGGAACCAAGGTCTGGACGACCGGTGCCCACCTCGCGCACGCGATGGTGCTGCTCGCCCGCACCAACGGACAACCGGGCGATCGCCACGAGGGCCTGTCCCAGTTCGTCGTCGACCTCCCGCATCCCGATATCGAGATCCGGCCCCTGCGGAGTATCGACGGACAGGCCCATTTCAACGAGGTCGTCTTCCACGGCGCGCAGGTGCCTGCGTCGGCTCTGCTCGGCAGGCGCGGAAACGGCTGGGCACAGGTCATGGGCGAACTCGCGTTCGAACGTTCCGGACCCGAGCGCTATCTGAGCACGATGCCTCTCCTGCGAGCATGGGCAGCCCACCTCGCAGCGACCGGGGCCACTGCCGAACAGCGGCAGACATTGGGCACTCTCACCGCACGCGCGTGGGCGCTGCGCCGCATGTCCTTGCAGGTCGCAGCCGAACTGACGGCCGGCCGTAAGCCGGATGTACTCGCTGCGATGGTGAAGGATCTGGGGTCGACCTTCGAAGGTGATCTGGTCGAAGCCGTGCGAGCCTCGAGCGGTCTCGTCGCCCGGCGCAGTGGAACCGATCCGCTCGCGCGCATGCTGGCCCACAGCGTTCTGCATACACCCGTGTTCACCCTCAGGGGTGGTACCAACGAAATTCTGCGCGGGATCGTCGCGCGCGGATTGGGGGTTCGATGAGCGAGTTGACGACCGAGCTGACCGCGGCCACCGCTGCGATCGTCGAGCGTGTCGGAGTCGATCCGCAAACGCCGTCGGAAGGCGTGTCCGAAGAGCTCTGGAGGCATCTCGTCGACGGCGGTTTCGCCACCGTCGGCGTGCCCGAAGCGGCAGGTGGGGGTGGCGCGACACTCGGCGACGCACTCGCGGTCGTGGCGACCGCAGCGAGGCACGGCGCAGTGGTGCCCCTCGTCGAGCACGGCATCCTCGCAGCTTGGCTCGCAGCCACCGCGGGGTACGTATCGACCTCGGAGTTCGCGACCGCGGCAGTAGGTGATGTGCACTGCTCGATCCGCCGCGACGGCGACGCCCTGCTGTTCGACGGCACGGTGACGGGTGTCCCCTATGCGGCCGATGCGGACACTCTCGTCGTGGTCCTCCCCCCGGAATCCGGTGCGGACGGTTCCTCCGTCGCCGTCCTACCCATGTCGGGGAGCGGCGCCGAGGTATCGGCCGACACCGATCTGATCGGAGTTTCCTACGCCGACATCGTTTTCCGGGATACGCCGGTGGTCTTCCACGGAAGTTCACCGGTGCCCCTCGCCGAATTCCTGCACCGTGGCGCTCTCGCCTACGCAGCTGCCACAGCGGCTGCGGCCGCGGCGGTACGGGATCACACCGTTCGCTATGCGTCCGAGCGCATCCAGTTCGGTCGTTCACTCGCGAAATTTCAAGCCGTTCAGCAACAACTCGCTCGGCTCGCCGCCCGGACCACGATGATGGAGGTCGCCGTCGACGCCGCGATCGCCGCGCACGACGATCCGGCGATCGGCCGGCTCGCGGCAGCAGCCGCGAAAGTGGTCACCGCGATGTCCGCGCACTCCGTGGCTGCCGCCGGCCATCAGATCCACGGCGCCATCGGCACCACCTCCGAACATCGTCTCGGCCGTTTCACCACTGCATTGTGGAGCTGGCGGGACCGGTTCGGCTCCGAGCAGTTCTGGGCGGAAGATCTGGCGAGCCGGATACTGGACGACGGCATCGACGTCTGGGATGTCGTGACCGGAACCCGCGCGCAGGACGACAGCACACAGACCACGGACAGGAACCCGGTATGAGCCTCTCCCCTCCCCCAGGAAACACGACCGCACCGACGACCGTCGACGACGCTTCCGTGATCGACGGTCGCGCCGCGTGGCGAGCGGCCGATCGGAACCCCGGGATCGGTGCGCTCGCCGGGCTCCGAGTTCTCGACCTCAGCAGAGTGCTCGCCGGTCCGTATACGGCTCAGACCCTCGCCGACCACGGCGCCGAGGTGATCAAGGTGGAAGCACCGTCGGGCGACGAAACCCGCGGTTGGGGTCCGCCTTTCGACGATTCGGGCGAGAGCAGCGCATACTACGCCGGCCTCAATCACAGCAAGGACAACATCTGTCTCGATCTCCGGACGGATGCGGGCCGCGAGGTGCTCTCGCACCTGCTGCGCGGCGCCGACGTGGTGATCGAGAACTTCAAAGCCGGCACGATGGCCCGTTGGGGTTTCGACTACGAGACCGTGCTGGCCGAGGAGAACCCCCGCCTGGTGTACTGCAGAGTGACCGGCTTCGGAGTCGACGGTCCGATGGGCGGCCTACCCGGATACGACGCGGTTCTGCAATCCTTCGGTGGCTTGATGAGCGTCAACGGATATCCCGACGGCAATCCGCTGCGCGTCGGCGTTCCGATCGTCGATATCGTCGCCTCACACATGGCGGTCAGCGGCATCCTGCTCGCATTACGGGAGCGGGACAGCAGCGGTCGCGGACAGCTCGTCGACATCACGCTTCTCGACTCGGTGATCTCGCTTCTACACCCCCACGCAGCCAACTGGGTCTCCAGCGGGAAGGTGCCTCGACGTACCGGCGACTACCATCCGACGGTCGTGCCGTACCAGGTGTTCGCCGCCCTCGACGGCGACTTCTTCGTCAGCGCGGCCAACGACCGGCAGTTCCGCTCCTTGGTCACCGTCCTCGGCAGACCGGACCTCGCCGATGATCCACGATTCGTCTCCAACGGCGTGCGTTCGCAGAACCGCGACGACCTCGCTGCTCTGCTCGGTGAACTCATCGCCGGGTGGAAACGCGACGACCTCGCGGCCGAACTCGAACGCGCCGGCGTCGCCGCCAGCCCGGTCAACACCGTCGACCAGGCCCTGACCGCTCCCCAGACCGTTCACCGTGGGCTCTTCATCGACACCGTCGACTATCGTGGCCTGGGTGTGCCGATCAAGCTCGGACGAACCGCGACACGCATACCCCGGACTGCAGTTCCCCTCGGAACGGACACCGCGGCGGTGCTCCACTCGATGGGGTACGGCACGGAGGCCGTCGACACGCTGCGTGCCGCGGGCGCGTTGGGGCGTTCACAGCCGACCCGGCCGTAGACGACTCGGAGCGAGACTGCAGGAAGGAGCGAGGTGAGCCGACGATCGACGCAGGCAGGTGACAGTGCCGGAACCGGTGCTTCCCCGGCAGTTCGCGGCGCCGAATGGGTCGCGACCGAGATCGAGCGGTTGATCGTCACCGGCGACCTGCTGCCCGGCCAGCCGGTCCGGCAGGAACTGATGGCCGAGCGCCTGGGAGTCAGCCGGCTTCCCATCCGGGAAGGACTCCGCCAGCTCGCCTCGCAAGGTCTCGTCGAACACCGTCGCAACGTCGGGTACGCGGTCGTCAGGCTCGAACAGTCCGAGTTCGATCAGATCTACCTGATGCGCCATGCCCTCGAGCGGGAGGTACTGGCGTCCCTTCCGAAGTTCGACGCCGACGCGCTCGCCGAGATCCGCATGCTGGGCGAGCGCGTCGCGAAGGCGGCGGAACGCGGGGACCTGCTCGAGATGCGCCTCGCGAACCAGGACTTCCACTTCGCGATGTTCGACCGCTCCCCGTTGCGCCTCGTCGTGTCGGAGATCCGCCGATTGTGGCGTCTCGCGATGCCGTATCACGCGGCCTATCTCTTCGACGCCGAAGTGCGACGACGCGTGATAGCCGAACACGACGCCATGATCGACGCCCTGGCCGACCACGACAACGAGCGCCTGATCGCGTTGATGAACGAACACCGGCGCGGAGGCGAGGCGGGGACGAACATGCTGCTGCGGAACACCACCCGCGAAGGCTCGTAACGCGCACCTTCCACAGATGACGACCGGCTCGGCGCGTATGCACGCCGGGCCGGTTCGACAGTCGGCTCATGCCGAACGGACGGCGCTCAACAGCTTCTTCAACGGAACCGTCTCGTCCGCGAACAGTTCTCGAGGCGGGCGGTACCCGCGCGCGAGCGCCGACCGCAACGCTACGAAGTCGGCAGGCGCGTTGACACATTCGGCAGCGAGCAGCCGGTCGTCCTCGAAGTAGAGTGCGACACGGCGACGCGGCTTGCTCGGATCGGTGCGGACCAGCACATCCGTGTGGCCACCGACCAGTCCGACGATCTGCAGCTTCCACGATCCCTGGTCGGACCAGAACCACGGCACCGGCCGTTCGGCCGCCTCGTTTCCGAGCAACGTCGCGGCTGCCACCTCGGCCTGCTCGGTCGCATTGTCGACGGATTCGAGACGGAACCGTGCTCCTTCGTTCGTCTCCTGTACGGTGCAGTCGCCGATGGCGAGGATGCGCCCGTCCGAGGTCGAACACCGCTCGTCCACCACGATGCCACGATCGCAGGTGAGTCCGAGTTGCTCGGCGAGGTCGGTGCGCGGTTCCGCGCCGACACCCACGAGCACCGTGGCTGCGCCGATCTCACGACCGTCGTCGAGACGGACCGCACGAATTCGATCACCGTCGAGTGCGATCTCGACGGGTTTCGAATCGAGATGGACGTCCACGCCCATCTCTCGGTGTGCCGCGAGCAGGAACTCGGCCGTTCCCGCTCCGACAGCACGGCCCATCAACTGCGGGCCCGCCTCGACGACCGTGGCCGAGACACCGAGGCCTCGCAGCGTGGCGGCCACCTCGAGCCCTACGAAACCACCTCCGACGACCACCACCGGCCCGGCAGCAACACGTTCCGCCAGCCGGCGTGCGTCGTCGAGTGCGCGCAGCACCAGGACATCCGGATGATCGGAACCCGGGACGGCCAATCGCCGCGCCCGCGCGCCGGTGGCGAGCACGAGTCGATCGAACGTACGCGTCTCGACGGACCCGTCGGACTGCTCCAGATGCAGAGCGACGCCATTGCCCTCACGCTCGGCCCGGCGGACCGTCGTACCCAGCAGAATTTCGATCTCGTTGTCCGAGTAGTAATTCGCGGAACGCAGCGCCAGCTGGTCCGGCGTCGCTTCACCCTTCAGCCACGCCTTCGACAGCGGTGGCCTCTGGTAGGGCAGATGCGTCTCGTCACCGACCAACGTCAGCTGTCCCGTATACCCTCCGAGCCTGAGCCGATCGGCCAGGTGCACCGCCGCGTGTGAGGCACCGACGACGACCACGCTGCGTGGCCGGTCGTCGGTGCTCGTACCGTATCCGGTCATCTCACGCCTGCTCGTCCGGGATCGTCACGTGCAGGTCCACACCCTCGCGGAGGATCAGCTGGCAGGACAGGCGTGACGAATCCTCACGATCACTGGCGGTGCAGTCCAGCATGTCGTCCTCGTCCTCCGACGGAGCCTCGAAATGGCGGTGGTCCTCCTCGGCGAGGTAGACATGGCAGGTCGCGCACGACAGCGAACCTCCGCACTGCCCGACGATTCCGGACACCCCGTTGCGGACCGCCGTCGACATCACCGAATCACCTGCCACCCCGTCGATCACGCGCTCGGTGCCGTCGGGCTGGACATAGAAGACTTTGGGCATGTCGGATCCCTACCAGGTCACGGGGAGATCGACGATGGGCTGGGTGAGGTTGTCGTCGTCCACCACTGCCTCGCCGGCGAGCCTGAGGGACGGGAGTCGCTTGAACAATTCGGTGATCGCGACCTGCATCTCCATCCGCGCCAGTGGCGCACCGAGGCAGTGATGCAACCCGTAGCTCAGCGTCAGATGCGGATTGTCCTTCCGGCGTACATCGAAGGTTCCGGGATCCGTGACGGCGATGCCGTCGTGATTGACCGAAGCCGGATCCACGAGAACTGCTTCGCCCTCGGCGATGACCTGGCCGTCGATCTCCACGTCCTCGGTGGCGACGAACGGAACGAGCCCACCGCCTCCTGCGACGGTGTCGTAGATGGACATACGGCCGTTGCGGAGGATCTCCTCGACCGCCGTGGGGGCCACGGCGTCGACATCCTCGAGAAGAACCGCCAGCTGGTCGGGGTTCTTCAGGAGCGACAGGACCCCGGAGCAGATGAAGTTCGCCGTGTTGTCGAATCCTGCAACGATCAGGATCATCGCGATGGGGAGGATTTCGCCGTCGGTGAGCGAATCGTCCTTGTCCGGCGCGTTGGCCAGATCGCTGAGGAGATCCTCCCGGGGATTCTTGCGCCGGTCCTCGATCAGCGCGGTCAGATACATGAAGAGCTCGGTCATGTTCTGCACGACCTCGTCCTCGGGCATGTTCGCCACCGCGAGCGTGGCGGCACTCCACTTCTGGAACTTCGGTCGGTCCTCCGGCGGAACGCCCAGCAGGTTGGACAGCATCTGGATCGGCAATGCCACGGCATAGTCGTTCACCAGATTCGCCGAGTCACCCTTGGCGACCATGGCGTCGATGAGCTCGTTCGCGAACTCGACCGCCGATTCCCGCATGGCGCGCACACGCTTCGGCGAGATCGACTTCTGTACGAGCTTGCGAAGCTTGGTGTGGTGCGGCGGATCCTCGAACTGGATCGTGGACTTCAGGAAGTCCGGGAACTCCACGAAGTAGGGCACGGCCCGCTCACCGGTCCGGAAGGGCTTCCGAACGAAACGGGGATCGCTGAGCATGTCTCGCGCCGCAGCGTTCCGGTGGATGACCCAGACGTCGCCACCGATCGGCATCGTCATCTTGGTCATGGGCCGATCGGCCGAGATAGCGACATACCGCTGGACGGCGTCCTGCGGCGGGACGGGCGCGAACGGGTAGGAAGTATCGACCACCCGATCGGTGGGAGTCGTGGAGGTTTCCGTTGAGCTCACTGTAATTCTCCTGGGGCTGAACCGATGTCGTGAGTCTTGCTCAGGACGAGGCGGGAAATTCCGCCGGGGCGACGACCTGTGGCACGGCATCGGCGGTGATCGCCATGATGTCCTCGAACCGCTCGGCCACGGTCTCCACCGTCAAGCCGGGATCGTGGATGCCCACCGTGTTGACCAGAGCGAGACGATTGACGATGCCTCCGGCGACGTTGAACACCTCACCGGTGACCGTGCAGTCCGGATGGACGAGATATGCCGCGACGGGCGCGACGTGCTCGGGACGCAACTGCGTGCGCATGTACTCCATCACCTCGGGCGACAGAGTGTCCGCCGAGGCCTCGGCCATCCTCGTACCCGCGCCGGGAGCGATGGCGTTGACCTTCACACCCGATGCCAGGCCTTCGACCGCCAGGTTGCGGGTGAGACCGAACAGCGCGCCCTTCGATCCGCCGTAGTGCGACATGTCGGGATTGCCCAGCATGGCCTGGGAAATGGTGTTGACCACGCGGCCGGCCGGCGACTTCAGCAGGTGCGGCCACGCCGCGCGGCACAACCGGAGCGCACCGAAGTAGTGGACGTCGAGATGCCGCTGGTACTCCTCGTACGGAACCTCGTCGAACCGCCCGGTTCGCACGATCCCTGCGTTGTTGATGACGGCGTCGAGACGACCGAACTCCGACACAGCGATGTCGACGAGAGCGTTGGCTCCGTCCTCCGTGGCGACGTCGGCGGCACATGCCACGGCGCGTCCACCTGCCGCGGTGATTGCCGCGACGACCTCCGTGGCCGGGTCGTCTCCATCTACTCCGGAACCGTCGATGGTGGCTCCGAGATCCCCGACGACCACTGCGGCACCACGAGCGGCGAGCAGTTCGGCGTGGGCGCGGCCGATTCCGCGGCCCGCTCCGGTGATCACGACCACCCGGTCGCTGAAATCCAATGTCATAGCTTGTCCTCGAATGTGGTGGGAAGAACCGGAGTCAGGGACGAGTGTCGCCGCCACCGATGGAAACGTCGGCGGTCCAGATGGTCCCCAGCGCTTCCCGTGCGGACTTCTCGAAATCGAAAACTTCGACACCGACCGTCATGTAGAGCGTGGTGCGGTCGGGACCACCGAGCAGGCAGGCCGAGGCGACACCGTTCTCGAGCGGGACCGGAACGGCGTCCGTCATGCCGTCCTCGGTGAAGCGGGCTACGTAACCGCTGCCGGGCATCGCCGCCCACACGCCGCCCTCGGCATCGAGCCCGATCCCGTCGGGAAGGAACGGGCAGGCGGCGAACGGACGCGGATTGGACAGCGATCCGTCGGCGGCACGATCGATGACCGTCAGCCTCTGCGCCGTCACCTCCGCAGTGAAGACCTTCGTCCCGTCCGCGCTGATGGTAATACCGTTGGCGCACAGCAGAGGACCCACCTGATCTGCGGTGGATGCGGTCCCGTCGGGCTCGACGACGATGATCGGGGACGCCACCGGCTCGGCGCCCGCGAAGAGGTCGAAGCCGAGTTGGGTGACGTACGCGCGTCCGTCCGCATCGACCACCATGTCGTTGATGGGAGCCGGAGCGAAGGCCGAGACATCGGCATACACCTCGAGGTCGTCGGGTCCCTTCCCGCCGTGAACGAGGACGAGCTTCTCGCGCATGGAGGTGACGATCAGCCGACCGTCCGGGAGCCATCCGAAACCGCCGAGGTGGATCGGCACGTCCGTCCCTTCACGCCGGCCCGAAGCGTCCACCACGACCGTCGCGTTGCCGTCGGCATCGAGGGCTTTCAATGTCGCGGTGTACATGTCGGTGAACCAGAAGGTTCCGTCGTGCCAGCGCGGGCACTCGGGCCACGAGAATCCGCTCGCGATCCTGCGGGGTTCGACGATGCGCGCCTTCGCCTCTGCGACAGCGGCGGCGGTGTCGGCAACTACGTTGGTCATGTCGTGCCTTCCAGTGAGAGGGACCGGGCAGGTGTCCTGCGGTGGTTCTGCCAACGCGACGAGGACGACCCGAAGGGGCCGTGAACTACGTCACAACTGCGTTCATGAGGGACCCTAGGTCCCGGAAAATCGCCTGTACGGGGTGCATCCCGCTGAGCGGTCAGCTTCCTTCCGGGTGCGTCCGGAGCACACTCTTCATCTGCCTGGCGACGAGATTCGTCGTCCACCGGGGCACGAGACGGACGAGTCGGTCGAGGACGTTCGCGTCCTGGCCGATGACCACGCGGAAGCTGCCCTTCTCCATCCCGGAGACGATCAGCTCCGCCGTCCGCTCGGGCGTCGTCGCACGCACCTTACGACCACCCGCGTCGATCATCTTCACACCCGAGTTGCCGCTGAGATTCGTACTGATGTTGCCCGGGAAAACCGTCGTGACCACCACACCGGTATCCGAGAGTTCCTGGTACAGGCCCTCGCTGAACTGTTTGACCGCCCCCTTAGAGGCGCTGTAAACCGTCTGTCCGGCAAACGGGACGAGACCGGACAGGCTGGCGATGTTCACCAGCGAGGCCTCCGGTCGCTGCCGGAGCTCGGGCACGAACGCCAGGCACATGTTGACGACACCCCAGAGATTGACCTGCAGAACACGTTCGATCTCGCTCCGTTCGAGCTCGAGAACCGGGACGAACCGGTGGATGACGCCGGCAATGTTGACGAGGCCGTCGATCCGTCCGTGTTCGGCGAGGACGGCTGCGGGCAACGCATCCACCGCCACCCGATCCGTGACGTCCACGACGTGCAGCGAGACCTGTGCGCCCCGGTCACCGGCGAGCACCTGCGTCTCGCGCAACCACTCTCCTTTCAGATCGACGAGCGCGACCCTGGCTCCCCGCTCGAGCAACGTCAACGCTGTCTGTCGTCCGATACCGTTGCCGGCTCCCGTGACGACGACGACCTTCCCGCCCAATCGCATGCGACACCTTTCCCTGTCCGGTGGCGCACCACGCGACACCACCCGTCTCTTCGTCTACCGGCCAGACGTCCTCGGATGTTCGGAGCCGACCGCACAGCGGGAGACCGAATGTGGTTCGTCTTCGGATCACGTGTCCGCGGTGGCCCGGCTCTCCTTGCCGTTGTGCTGCACGGAGCCGTCGTTCTGCACGGAGCCCAGGTAGGCATGTTCGATCCGGCCGGGATCCGCCGCGAGAGTCGCTGCTGCCTCCGAGAGCACCACCGACCCGTGCACCAGCACGGCGGCACGGTCGGCGACGTCGAGAGCAAGGCGCACGTGCTGTTCGACGAGGAGCACGGACATCTCCCGTTCCTCCACCAACCGCCGTAGCACCGATAGGATCTCGTCGACGATCACGGGTGCGAGGCCCATACTCAGTTCGTCGATCAGCAGAACCTTGGGCCGCTGGAGAATCGCCCGGGCGATGGCCAGCATCTGTTGCTCGCCCCCCGACAGGCGACCTGCGGCCACACGAAGCCGCTTTTCCAACGCGGGAAAGTACTCGAGCATCTCGTCGACGGCGCTGGAACGGCGACGGCGATCGTGTACTGCGAGCCGGACGTTGTCGGTCGTGCTCAGTTCCCGGAAGAGTGCACGGTCGTCGGGGACGAGCACCATTCCCGAACGCACGGCATCACGCGGCCGGCCCGGCACCACATCGAGTCCGTCCACGACCACGTCGCCACCGAACCGGGGTATCAGCCCTGCGAGGGAGAGCAACAACGTGGTCTTACCGGCTCCGTTCGGTCCGAGCAGGCAGGTGATCGTCCCCTTCTCCACTCGCAGGTCGACCTCCCGGACACAGGGACGCTGCGGCAGGTAACCCGTCGAGAGATTCCGAATCGTCAGTCCGCTCACGAGAGCGCCTCCTGGGGATCATGAGTCGGTGCGGCGGCCGACTCGGGAATCGCGTCGTGCCCGGGAGCCGCCGGATCCGGAGGGAGACCGAGATAAGCGCTGATCACAGCTTCGTCGGCCCGAATTTCCTCCGGTGTACCGCACGCGATCACCCGCCCCAGATCCAGGACGACGACGCGGTCGCAGATCGTGAGGACGAGTTCCATATCGTGATCGACGAGCAGGATCGACGTACCGGCGTCGCGAGCTGCGCGAAGCCGGTCACCGAGCCAGCGGCTCTCGGAGCTGTCGAGGCCTGCGGCCGGTTCGTCGAGCAGTGCCACTTTCGGCGACGAGACCAGCACGCGCGCCACCGACACCAACTGGCGCCTGCCCTGGGACAGGGTCGACACCTCGGCGTCCGCGACATCTCCGAGACCCACCGTGTCGAGGACGGTACGCACTCGCTCCGAGACCGCTACCGCGGAGGACTCGTGTCCTCTTGCCGCACCGACGGTCACGTTCTCGACGACCGACAGGTCGTCGTACAGTTCGACATCCTGGAAACTGCGGCCGAGTCCTCTCCGGCTGAGACGGTAGGGCCGCAGGTCGCTGACGTCCTCCCCGTCCAGGACGATGGCACCGGTCGCCGGAGCGAATCCGGTGACGGCGTCGATAACGGTGGTCTTTCCCGCACCGTTCGGGCCGATGAGCCCGACGATCTCTCCGGCGCGGACCTCGAAGGAAGCCCCGGACACCGCGTGCACCGCACCGTATTTCACATCGAGGTTCTGCACCGACAGGAGCGGGCCGTCCGTCTTCGACGTCGGCACCTGCGCGGCCACCGGTTCGACCTCGCGGGTGTCCGCTGTTCCGCCGAGGGACGTCTTCCGTCTCGACGGCCAGGGGATCCTTGGCAGCTTCCCGGCGATACCGTCCGGATTGACCATGATCGTGACGATGAGCAGAATTCCGCTGATCACCGCGTAGTAGTCACCGATGTGCAGGAATCTGTCGACGAGCAGGAACAACAGTCCACCCGGCGCTATGATCCCGGCCAACACTGCACCCGTGATCGACGTGATGCCGGCGATGTACATGATCGCGAACAGAGTGATTCCGAGGAACACCGTGAACGGCTCCGGTGTCGCCAGCGTCTGTTGATACGCCATGAGCGATCCGGCGAGTCCGGCAAGAAAGGCACCGATGGCGAATGCCGCCAACTTTGTTCGGGGGACGTCGATTCCGGATGCCGCGGCAGACCGCTCGTTCGCTCGGACCGCGAGCATGTCGGTCCCCAGGCGACTGCGTCGCAGCCATGCCACCCCGAGCGCCGCTGCGACGAGCACCGCCAGACACATCAGGGCGAAGGCGAGTCGTGGATAACCCTCCCCCGCACCGATCCCCAGATCGATTCCCAACAACCGCGGGCTGTCGACGGGGGCTCCCGCGACACCGCCGTTGAGTTGCGGATTCCGGAACCAGAATGCTTCCAGGAAGACCGCCAGCGCCAGCGTGACCACCGTGAGGGGCAGACCGCGCACCCGGAGAGCCGGCAGCCCGATCACGATGCCGATCACCATTGCGAACAGCGCACCGATGAGCGGCGCGAACGGGAACGGGATCCCGAGATTCGTGTTGAGGACACTGATCGAGTAGGCACCCACTCCTGCGAGCGTGAGCTGCGCCAGCGACACCTGCCCCGTATAGCCCGTGACCACCACCTGGGACAGTGCGATCACGGCGAAGATGATGCTGCTGATGATCGCGGCGCGATAACTACCTCCGGTGACGAGCAGCGCGACGACAGCGATCGCGACGGCCACGAGCGCGGGAGCGAGGATCTGCTCGGGACGAGGTGCGTGACCGAGTCTTTGGCGGACGATACTGCCGCGATCGGGCAGTGGCCGTCCTTTGAGGACGAGGAAGACGAGGATCAGCAACAGCGTGATGGCCTCCGCCGCACCTGCTCGCGGGAACCAATCGAAGGTTGCTTGCAGGTTCGTGGTCTCCGCTTGCAGCGCTCCGATCACTATTCCCGCAACCACGGTCAGCCAGATCGACCGGAAGTTCCCGACAAGGGTCGCCGCGAGGGCGGGAACGATGAACATCGAGTAGGCAACAGGATTCAGGGCCACGATCGGCGCTATGAGGATGCCACCGAGGCCGGCCACCACGGACGAGAGCGCCCAGTTGCCGAACGCGATCCGATCCGGTGAAAGACCCGTCAGATAGGCACCCTTCTCCGACTCGGCCGCCGCCTCCGTCGCGATTCCGAAGCGACTGCACCGGAACACCAGTGTGGCCACCAGAGCTATCGCGATGATCGTGGCAGCCAGCCAGATCCGGTCGGTCGGCGCTTGCCGGACGCCGATGGTGATGCTGTCGAGAGCGAAGATCGGTTCCACAGCTACGATCTCGGTTCCCACACGCAGGGCGATCAATGCCTGCAGCACGATCATCAGGCCGATGGACGCCACGGCCTTGGCGATCACCGGTGCGTCACGAAGCGGCCGGAAGATCAGTGCATAGAAGACCAGGCCGAGCAGCGCCGCGATCACGAGCGACAGGGCCATCGCCGGGGCGACCCCGAGCGGTCCACCGAGATCGACCGTTCGGGGCAGCCCCGGGATCGGGACCATCAGCTCACCCGTACGCAACAACGCATAGGTGTAGGCGGTGTAGAGGGCCACGGCACCGGTGGCGAAGTTGACGACGCCGGAACTCTTGAACGTCATCACGAGTGCCAGCCCGATTGCTGCGTACACGGCTCCGTTGCCGAGACCCAGTACGAGATAGGCAAGATGGTCGGTCATGTTGTGTCCTTGTGGGATTCAGCCGGTCCGTCAGCCCGTGACCGTGAGATCGACAGGGATACCCTGATCGTCGATCTCACCGATCAGCATCTGCGACGAGCAGATCGACGGCATCATCGGGAATGCGGTTCCGTTGCAGGTGAAGGTGATTCCACCGCCTGCAGGCATCTCGACGTTCTCGCTGGTGCGAAGCGCTTCACGGATGGACGCCGCATCGACCTCACCGGTGATGCCGTCCGTTGCACCGGCAAGAGCCATCACCGTCTGGTAGCCGGTCGAGCCGTATCCCGTGGGGGAAAGATCGGGGGCGTACTCCGCGAGAATCGAGCGGAACAACACGGTGTCCGGCCGATCCGACAGCGCGTCGGTCGCGGTGATTCCGATATTGCCCTTCACGTTGTCGATGCCGATGGCCTTGACCACGTTCTCGTCCAGACAGGTGGGGATCAGCACCTTCTTCACGGTCGGCGCTGTCGTTTGCACTGCCTTCAGCACCGAAGTGCAGGTGGCGGCATCCCCGATGAAGCTGACGCCTTCGGGGTTGTTCGCCAGCCCCGAGGTGACGACGGGGGTCGGATCCGGGATGCCCAGAGCGACGGGAACCACGTCGAGTCGAACTCCGAAGCCTTCGAAGATCGGCTTGCCCATCTGGTCGATCATCGCCGCGATTCCGCCGCCGTCACTGGCGAACATGGTGAACGACGACATTCCTTCTCGCTGCGCCGCCGTAGCAGCTGCTGTGAGGGTTCCGGGCAGACCGGCGGAGAGCGATGCGACATCGGGCGACGTCAGCTCGATCGGCGCGACCCCGTTGAGCGTGACGTACGGGATGCCGGCTCCGATGACGATCGGAACGATCGCGGGCCCCATGGATGTGCCGGGCGACAGCACGGCTGCCACCTTCTGCTCGACGAACTGATTCGCACAGGCTGTCGCCGAGGTGGGTTCCTCCTGTTGCTTGCAGACGACGAGTTCGACGGGGCGGCCCGCAAGTCCGCCACCGTTGTTGTTCAGGTACTCGACCGCAGCCTCGGCCCCCTCACGCATCTCCGGCAGTGATACCGCGGCACCGCCCTCCGTCGAGACGAACCCGATCTTCACCGGCTCGCCGCTCGCCGGGTCGCTCGGCAAGGCGGATGTGGACGAAACTTCCGCCGCTGCATCATCTTGCGTTTCGTCACTTGCACATGCTGCGGTGCCGAACATTCCGGCGAGCATCAATGCACTCACTCCCGCAACCGTACGGAACTGTCGATTCCGACCGCTCGAATTCATAGCGCGGACTCCTTCAAACGATGGTGAGGTCCGACTGGAAGAGATGCCGGACACATATTTCCAGCCCGGTGATCTGCATCACTTCCGACGTGGGCGCTGAATTATGTGCGCATGCCCCGTACCGGTGGACGGTGGCCTCCCGTTCAACGGGATGGCATCCGGACGAAGACATCCACTCGACCTCGGCCTCGAGGACCCGAGAAGCCGATGGGCGCGTCCTGGCCGGTGGCCACCGAGGCGAGGCCGGCATCGGAGACCACCGCCATGTCGACGATCTCGTCGAAGGCTCGCGATGAACCGCTCAGCGGAACTCCGTCTTGCCGCGCGGGATCGTTACCGGCGAAATGCATACGAACATCTCCGAATCACAGGGCATCCGGCAAGGAGTTTCATGGGCATGAGCACACGATTTGCGTTCACGAAGATTTTCGTCGAGGACATCGAGGCCGAAGCGGATTTCTATGCAGCAGTTTTCGGTATGAAGGAAAAGAATCGCCTCACGGTCCACAAGGGTGAGGACACCGTGGAAGAGATCATCCTCACCAGCGGCCGGGATGACGATTCCTCACTGATCGTGTGGCGGTTCGTCGGGCGGCCCACTCCCCCGGCCGGAGAATCCGTGCTCGGATTCAACGTGACCGACGTCCACGCCACCGTGCGGGCAGTCGAGAAGGCCGGCGGAACTGTCGACACACCGGTCGAGGAGATGCCCGACATCGGCTTCGCAGTCGCCTTCGTCAAGGACCCCGAGGGGCATCTCATCGAGATCACCCAGAATCTGTAGACAAAAAGGCGCTACCTGCGCACGCCGGTCGCAATGGCGGCAGGTAGCGCCCGAGGTGACCTCGCGACGAGGCACGTACTGTCGGCGCCGCTCTTCCGTGTCCGGCACGGACCGGACACGGAAGAGCGATCACTCATCGAACTTCGAGAGGAGCTTCTGCCGGATAGCGACTGGGCGCCATCGCGTAGAACTCGGTCAACTGCGCAACGAATGCCATGTCGTTCATCGGGTCGCTCGGCTCGTCGACGGTGTGACCCTTGGCCCGCATGTCGGCGATCAGCATGTCGAACACCTTGGCGGGAGTCAGGTCGTCGGTGTGGTCCTGATAGCGGCGGACGTCGTCGACATCGTCGAACAGCAACGCCGTGTAGTGAATGAGCAATCGTATGTCGTCCTCACCGAAACGGCGAATCTCCGTGTCGCCGTTCCGGACCGACCATTCCCCGTCCCCGACGGCATGCAGCCGGGAGGTCATGTCCAATTCGGGATAGTCACGCTGGTCTCTGGCTCCGTTGGACTCTCTGCGGTGGTACATCCGGGAATTGTCCGTGAGAAAGGCGGTATTCCAGAACGGGGCCTCGATTCGAGCAGGGTCCTCGTCCGGGCCGTCCGGCCAGTACGTGAAACCACCGTCGATATCGGACTTGTTGAAATACGTGAGTACCTGGGCCGACTTGACCTCCCACGCGTCGAAGAGTCCGGATTTCGACATGATCGCCAACAGCCAGATCGGCGTGTTGAACAAACCCATACCGCGGAAGACAGCGGTGTCGAAATGGCCCGGATCGTAGCTGTGCGAGGGACCGCACAGGTTGAAGAGCAGGTCGTGCACCATGCCGTACTTCGCTCCGTGAAGCGACCGTGCAGTGTCGAGAAGCTTACGTCCGAAGTAGATGTCGTGTAACTCGGGGTAGAAGACTACGCCGTCGTTACCGAGAAATCCCCGGAACACCGGTGCGACGAAATCCGACAGTTTCGCATCCGCTTTGCGGTCCTTTCCGCCGGAGATCGCGAGGTATTCCTCGGTCGACGAGAAGTGATGGGCGAGGATGAGACGCCACGGCCCGTTCTCCCGGATGACGGAGAAGATCGTCGCGATCTCTTCCGGTGTATAGAAGTTCTCGATCACGGAAGGCGGCGCCGCAGGAATCATCGGATGGCGGTCGAGGGTGGTCATTGGGGCTCCTCTCTGCCGGGGCATCAAGCCCGGCCGGAACGGCGATCCGCGTCACAGTAGGCACTGTCGAACGCATCGGATCAGGCCGGATTCCACGCAGTGGGACGTTACCGTCGCCGTTCTCTGTTCGATCCGATTCGAAATTCATGGGCTGTCACGGCCGAGTATCCGATCTCTTTGCTCCATAGCGGCATTCGCGCATGCCCCTCCCGCCCGATCACCCGCTCAGTGGAACAACCGGTTCGGCCGCTCTTGTGACCTGTGACCTAATGCAGCCACTGCGTTTTGGTTTCGGTTCTATCCGTGCCTGCCTACCCGACTACGTGGAGGAGAAGTGCTGTGAAGATTCGTTCACACCCGACGGTGGTTGTCTGCCTCGGGGCCGCTGTCGCCTTGTTCGCGTCCGCGTGTGGAAGCGGAGAAGCTTCCTCCCTATCGCCCGCAGGCGACCCTGTGCGTGGTGGAACGTTGGTGTATTCGTACAACACCGAGGCACAATCGGTCGATCCCGCAACCTGTGCCATCGGCATCGGTGTCGGTCCGTGCCAAGCGGTGTACGGTGCGCTGCTCGACTACGATCTCGAGACCGGTGAGATCGAGCCGGGGATGGCGGAGTCCTTCACCACCGAGGACGGCAAGGCCTGGACGCTGAAACTGCGGCCCGGTCTGACCTTTTCCGACGGCACTCCCTTCGACGCGGCTGCCGTCGCGTTCAACTGGGACCGCATACTCGATCCTGCTCTTCTTTCGCCGAGCGCCTCGGTCGCCAAGACCATCGACTGGGAGATCGTCGATCCGACGACCCTGTCGGTTACCTCGAAAGAGGTCAACTACCAACTCGATTTCGGTCTTACCGAAGCACTCGCGTACATCGCCTCCCCGACCGCGATCGAAGCGCTGGGCGCGGATTTCGGCAACAATCCCGTGGGCGCCGGACCGTTCACCCTCGCCTCCTGGGCTCGCGGCACAGAGATGGTCCTCGACCGTAATCCGACCTATTGGGATCAGCCCCGTCCGTACGTCGATCGACTCGTGCTGAAGACGATTCCTGCCGACGACCAGCGTTTCAATGCCCTCCAGGCCGGCGAAGTCGACGTCATGGCAGTCACCGTGCAGAAGTACGCCGATCGAGCCGAGAACGCAGGTATGAACGTCACCTCTGCTCCTCTGCTCGGAGGCACGGGCTTCCGACTCAGCCATCGTGGTCCGCTTGCCGACCCCAATGTGCGAACCGCGATCGCGAAGCTCATCGACAACGAGCAGATCATGAATGCTGTCTATGCCGGTGAACCCGTCGCGTCCGGTTTCACCCCCGAGGACAGCCCGCTCTACGATCCGGAATCGGCGTGGCCCGAACCGGACGTCCCAGGGGCACAGAAGCTTCTCGACGACTACCGGTCCCGCACCGGCAGTGGTGACATCGAACTGACCTACGTTCTCACTGCCGGAAGCCCGGTACTGAGCCAGACAGCCGAGCTGATCCAGTCCCAATTGCAGCGAGTCGACGGTCTCCGGGTGCGTATCGTTCCTCTCGAAGGCGCGGCCTTCGCGGCGGCGATGACGTCCGGTGATTACGATCTGATCGTCAGCGGTCTCGGGGGCGCCCACCCCGACAATCTCTACAAGGTCTTCCGCACCGGAGGGTCGTCGAACAACTCGGGCTACTCGAACCCGGCGGTCGACGAGGCGCTCGACCTGACTCATACGTCGAACGACCCCGCAGTGGTCGAGAGCGCGTACAAGACGACCATCAACGAACTGGTCGCAACGAACGCCTACCGGTTCTGGCGTCACGCCCGCACCAACCTGATCAGCCCTCCGAACGTTCACGGAGTCGAGGTTGCGTACCAGTACTGGTTCCGTCCCGAACTGGTCTGGATTCAGCAATGATGTACCGAGCCGTAGCACGGCATGCCGCAAAGCTCGTCTCGGTTCTCACCCTGGTGAGCGTAACGACTTTTCTTCTCCTGGAGACCATCCCGGGCGATCGTCTCGCCTCGGTTCTGCCCGAGGGCGCGACCCCGGAGATGCGCGCCGCCGCCGAGGAGCGGTTCGGCTTGAACGGATCGCTGGTGGAGCGCTTCGCCGCGTGGCTGGGGTCTGCCTTCCAGGGCGACCTCGGACGTTCGATGCAGTCGCAGGTTCCTGTCACGGAATCGATCCTCGAGCGTTTGCCCGTCACGCTCGAACTCGCGACCTTGTCGATTCTCCTCGCGCTGCTCATCGCCATTCCCGTCGGTGTCTACTCGGGCTATCGGCCCGGTGGCCTCGTGGACCGTATTGCGACATTCCTGTGTTCGATCACCCTCTCGATCCCGAGTTTCCTGCTGGGCGTGTTGCTCGTCTTCGTTTTCGCGGTGACACTGTCGGCACTGCCGGTCACCGGATGGACACCACTGTCCGAAGGACTCGTGCCCCACATACGTAGCCTCGTTCTCCCGGTGGTGACACTGGCCGCAGTCGAAACGGTGGGCTTCATTCGCCTTCTCCGGAACGACATGGTGTCGACGCTGCAACAGGACTTCGTTCTGTCTGCCCGGGCACGAGGACTGTCCACACCGCGGATCCTGCTGGTCCACGCACTGCGCCCCTCCTCGTTCTCACTGCTGACGGTGATGGGCGTGTCACTCGGTCGCCTGATCGGTGGGACGGTGATCGTCGAGTCCCTGTTCTCGCTCCCCGGACTGGGCACCCTGGTGATCACCGCGATCACCGGCAGGGACTTCCTCCTGGTGCAAGGGATCGTCCTCGTGGTGGCAGTCGCATACGTCCTGCTCAACGCCCTCGTCGATCTGACCTATCCCCTTCTGGATCCGAGAGTGAGGACTTCGTGAGTCACAGCCTCGACAAACCCATGCCGGTCGTTTCAGACGAGCAGCTCCCGATCCTCGATCCGCAGGACGGCAGTGCCCCCGTCGACGAACTCACTCCACCGTCCGCCGAGGCGAGGCCCGTCGGGCGCCGTCGCCGTCGTCGGGACGTCGGAGCATTTCTCGGCGGGTGCTGGCTGGTGGCGATCGTCCTCGCCGCCGTGTTCGTCGACCTGCTGCCATTGCCGGCCCCGGATGCGGTGGGAGACCTGTACTCGCTACCCCCGTTCCAGAGCGCCCAGCACGTCCTCGGCACCGATCAACTGGGCCGCGACCAGCTCAGCCGGGCATTGCACGGTGCACGAATCTCCTTGGCGGTTGCGATCGGTGCCACCCTGGTCGCGATGGTGATCGGAACCGCCACCGGTCTCGTCGCGGGATATTTCCGTCGCGCGTTCGACGTGGTCTTCGACCTGTCGACCAATACGATCCTCGCGTTCCCGCCGCTCATTCTCCTGATCGCACTGGTCGCGCTGCGGGAACCGAGTGCGGTGACTCTTGCGATCGGACTCGGTGTCGTCGGAGCACCGACGTTCGCGCGCATCGCCCGCGCCAACACCATCGCCTACGCAGATCGCGAATTCGTCATCGCCGCGAAATCGATGGGCTCGAACAGCATCCGCATTCTCCGTCGCGAAATCCTGCCCAACGTGCTGTTGCCCGTGGTCTCGTTCGCCACCGTCGTCGCGGCCACACTCGTCGTCGCGGAGGGCTCTCTGAGTTTCCTGGGTCTGGGCGTTCCGCCGCCGGCACCGAGTTGGGGCGGAATGATCGCCGCCGGACGCGAGAGTCTCTACGAAAACCCGTCGTTGGTGCTCGTCCCGGGCGTGTTCTTCTTTCTCACCGTGTTCTCACTCAATCGGGTCGGCGACTGGGCACGTGGGCGCGTAGGCCGGGAGTCCTCGCTGTGACCGTCGACGGAAAGGAGACCCGTGCCAT
Organism: Rhodococcus shunpengi; assembly: GCF_048381395.1. Taxonomy (NCBI): domain Bacteria; kingdom Bacillati; phylum Actinomycetota; class Actinomycetes; order Mycobacteriales; family Nocardiaceae; genus Rhodococcus; species Rhodococcus shunpengi. The sequence goes on along the minus strand of NZ_JBLWIU010000036.1, from coordinate 479,464 downwards.
GACGGGGATACTTCAACACCAGGACACCGAAGCACCGACGCTGTCGGTGACCGATCTACGCGTCTGGTTCGATACGCCGCGCGGGATGGTCCGGGCGGTCGACGGCGTGACCCTCGACGTCGCGCCGGGACGAACCCTCGGCATCGTCGGGGAGTCCGGATCCGGCAAGTCCGTGCTGTCGAGGGCTGTGATGAACATCCTCGCGCCGAGTGCCGTGGTGCGCAGCGGCTCGAGGATCGAATTCGAAGGTCGCGACACTTCGACCCTCGGCCGGGAGGAAACCCGCAAGCTGTGGGGTGCGCGGATGGCGATGGTGTTCCAGGACCCGATGACCTCGTTGACTCCGGTCCTCACGATCGGCGCACAGCTCACCGAGACCCTGCGCCGGCACCTTCCGATGAGCAGGTCCGAAGCTCTCGACCGGGCGGAGGAACTGCTCGAATGGGTGGGCATCCCCGAACCGCGCAAACGTTTGAAGCAGTACCCGCACAATCTGTCCGGAGGTATGCGCCAACGCGTCGTGATCGCCTTGGCATTGGCATGTTCACCGCGACTGCTGATAGCCGACGAGCCGACGACGGCACTGGACGTGACGGTGCAACACCAGATCCTCACTCTGCTCGAAAGGCTGCAGCGGGAGCAGGGCATGGCGATGGTTCTCATCACACACGACCTCGGCGTCGTGGCCGGAAGGTCCGACGAGATCGCGGTGATGTACGCGGGGCGAGTCGTCGAGCAGGCACCGACCAAGGTCCTGTTCCAGGAGATGCGGCATCCCTACACGCGTGCGCTGGTGGGGTCGATCCCACGGATCTCCGACCCCAGCCATACCCGGCTGCGCGCGATTCCGGGTCGACCGCCCACCGTCATCGATCCGCCGCCGGGATGCGCGTTCGCTGCGCGTTGCCCGCACGCGCGGCCGCGATGTCTTGCCGAGACACCGGCACTCACGACGGACGCAACGGCCGGTGACCGGCACCGTCATGCCTGCTTCTTTCCCGTCGGTACACCTGCCGGGGACGACGCGTGGACCACCAATCTGGACGAAGGACGGACCGCCGCCGGTCTTCCCGTGGACTCGAGGAGCGTGCTCTAGATGGCCGGTACAGGAACCGCTCACCTGCGGGAAGCGGACAGCCACGATCTGTTGCTCACCGTCCGCAATCTGGTCGTCGAATACGACACCGGGCGCGCCGGGAAGGTGCAAGCGGTTTCGGACGTCAGCTTCGACATCGCACGCGGCGAAACACTCGGCGTGGTGGGTGAATCGGGTTGCGGAAAATCGACAGTCGCCAAGGCCGTCATGCAACTGCCGCGGCCCACCTCGGGAGAGGTGAAATTCAAGGGTGTCGATCTGGCTGCGATGTCGCCGCGTGAGTTGCGTTCGGCGCGACGAACCCTCCAGATGATCTTCCAGGATCCCATCTCGTCGCTCAATCCCCTACGCAAGGTTCGACACATCGTCTCCGAAGGACTGGACGTGGCCGGCGGACGCAGTCGCACGGAGAAGCAGGCCATGGTCGACGACATCCTGTCGGTGGTCGGGCTCGACCCGACCGTCGCGGGAGATCGGCGACCGCACGAGTTCTCGGGTGGCCAGTGCCAACGCATTTCGATCGCTCGCGCCGTGGTGGTCGAGCCCGAGCTGGTGATCTGCGACGAACCCGTCTCCGCTCTCGACGTGTCAGTCCAAGCCCAGATCCTCAATCTGCTCGAGGACATGAAGGAGCGGTACGGGCTGACACTGTTGTTCATCGCTCACGATCTCGCTGTCGTCAAGAACGTCAGCGACCGGGTGATGGTGATGTACCTGGGCAAGATCTGCGAGGTCGCGTCACCGGACGTGCTCTATGATGCTCCACTGCATCCGTACACCGAGGCGTTGCTCTCGGCGATTCCCGAACCCGATCCCGAGGTCGTGCCGACACAACTCACCCTGTCCGGTGACCTGCCCTCGCCCATCGATCCCCCGACCGGGTGCCGGTTCCGCACGCGATGCCCTCGCGCAGAATCCCTCTGCGCTGAGGAGGAGCCTCGGATGCGGGAGGTTCGCCCCGACCACTACGTCGCATGCCATTTTCCTCTGGACTCGGCGTAGCGAAATGCTCTTCGAACACATCGATGCTGCGGTGCCTGCCACGGACATGCATGCAACATCTCACGTCTTCGACAAAGGAGAAGGACTGTGAAGGAACTGGCAGGACGTGTCGCCGTTGTAACCGGCGGGGCGAACGGGATCGGGCGCGGGCTCGCCACCCGGTTCCTGGAGGAAGGCATGAAGGTCGTCATCGCCGATCTCGATGAAGCCGATCTCGCCAAGACGGCCACAGAGCTCGGCGCACTCGGGGAAGTCCTGCCCGTGCGAACGGACGTCGCCGATGCCGAGTCGGTCCGGGCGCTCGCCGATGCCACCATGGAGCGTTTCGGCGCGGTCCACGTTCTCTGCAACAACGCAGGAGTCGGCGGGATGCAGCGATTCGCGGCTACCAGCCTGGCCACCTGGGAATGGACGATCGGTGTCAATCTTTGGGGGGTCGTCAACGGCTGCAACATCTTCCTGCCGCTACTGGCCGCTCAGGACGAAGCCTACATCGTGAACACCGCGTCGATGGCGGGCTTCACGACCACTGCACCGCTACATCCGTACATGGCGTCGAAGGCGGCTGTGGTCGCAATGTCGGAAAGTATGGCGCACGAGTTCGCGACGGAGTTCCCTCACGTGGGCGTGGCGGTCCTCTGCCCGGCATTCACCGCAACCTCCATCCGCAACGACGAGCGCAATGCTCCGGCCGGCCACATCCCGAGATCACAGGCCGATCCGGAGCTGGAAGAGCTGCGTAATCAGGTGAACAGCACCATCGAGAAGGGGGTCTCGACCGAATACGTCGCCGACCTCGTCGTTACTGCCATGGCCGCCAGGAAGACTCACATCTTCCCGTCGCCCGAGTGGCTGGATCGTTGGCAGGAACGCGTCGATCGGGTGCGCGCACAGCTCGATTGAGTTCGTACCGAACGCCCGAGGGCCGGCCCGGATCATCGCCCGGGCCGGCCCTCGCATAGCACCGTCAGTCCCGAACGCCGACCTCGGCAGCTCGGTTTTCGTCCGCCTGGAATGCTTCGATGCGAGGATCCGACGTGATGAATCGCCCGGCGGCGATGTTCTCGTCCACTTCCTTGCGCCAGAAGCTGATCGCACGCTCGGTATCGATCTCGAACTCGAAGCGCCGCGTCATCTCCGGCTTGATGTCTTCGACGTCGACATAGAACTGCTCGTACCAGCGCCGCAGTTGATACACCGGGCCGTCCTCCTCGCACAGCAGCGGGTTGTCGATCTTCGCCTTGTTCTTCCAGATCTCGACGTCCTGGACGAACCCGAGTTCGACGCCCGTGGTGAAGGACTCGGCGATCTCCCTCGCCTGCTCGTCGGTGAGCCCCGCCGGCTTCTTCACCGCCGCACCCCACTGCAGTACGAAACTCGTGGGCGATACCGGATAGTGGCAGTTGATCAACACCGTTTCGAGCTCGCCGACCGGCGAGTCGTTCCACAAGTAGTCGATCATGTACGAAGGGCCGTAGTACGACGCCTCCGAACGCCCGATCGAATCGTCTTCGCGCGAATAGCTCGTGCCCAGGTCCACATCGTGCCGCGGTTTGGTGTTCATGTTCTGGGTGGCGATGTGACCTTCGAAGATGTTCTTGAAGTACACCGGGAACGAGTAGTGAATATAGAAGAAGTGCGCCATGTCGACGACGTTGTCCACGATCTCCCGGCAGTGGGAACCCTCGATCGTCAGCCGGTTCCAGGTGAAGTCCGTCCACTCTCCTTCGGCGTATCCCTCGATCTCCGGAATGGTGACTTCCGGGGGCGGCGGATTACCTTGCGGATCGTGCCAGATGTACAACTGCCCGTTGCGTTCGAGCGTCGTCCACGACTTCGTGCGTGCCAGCGGCGGAACACGGCGCGCATACGGAATGCTCGAGCACTTACCGTTGCCGGCCCACCGCCAGTCGTGGAACGGGCACGCGACCGAGTCGCCCTTGACCGTGCCCTGGGTCAGGTCACCACCCATGTGTGGGCAGTAACCGTTGAGTACGTTCAGCGAACCCTTGCTGTCGGCGAAGACGACCAACTTCGTCCCGAATGCCTCCACCGCGTGCGGCTTGCCGTCGCGAAATTCGTCGAGGAGTCCGAGGCAGTGCCAGCCTCGGGCATATCGGGTCGGGGGCGGTCCGGATTCGATGACGCGAACTTCGGTTTCTGAGGACGTCATAGTTACCTCCGTGTCACACATGGCTCGGCCTGTGAGGTGGGCGGTTGTACCCACCGGACGAGATCGCGTCGAACGATAGTGACGCCGACCACCCTCGGACAGGGAACGTTGCGCTGAGTGGGAGAGTTGCCGGTCCAGCCGGCGAAGGCTCGGCTATGGCAGGGCGAGGACCGATCCGTTCAGTGGGTAGCCCGCTCCGGCAGGCATTCCGACCATGTGCGCCCGAGATAATCGACCATGTGCTCGAACAGTTCCTGTGCCGCCGAGAGTGCGGTGGTCATTGTGGCGAAGCCGTGCATCACGCCGTCGTAGCGATGTAGTTCTACGTCGACACCACAGGCCTGCATACGCCGGGCATAATCCTCCGTTCCGTCGCGAGTGGGGTCGACCTCGGCCGTCGCAACGAAAGCCGGTGGCAATCCACTCAAATCGGAAGCGAGAGCGGGATTGACGTAGACCGAATCGCGTTCGGCCTTGTCCGGCACGTACAGATCCCAGAAGCGATGGCAGTCGGCCGGCGAGAGCAGTACCGTCTCGTGTTCGGGGTTCGTGATCTCCATGGTCGTGGTGCCGTACAGGCTGACCTGCCCGACCGGCAGCGGCAAGCCGCGGTCCCTCAGTTGCTGGGACAGTGCGAACACCAAAGTCCCTCCCGCACTTTCGCCCGCCAATACACCTCGGTGCACATCGGCCGCGGCAAGCTGATCCGGATCCGACACGATCCATTCCCATACTGCGCGACAGTCGTCGAGTGCTGCCGGGTAAGGATGTTCCGGCGCCAGACGGTAGTCGACCGAGACGACGACGGCACCCGTGGCGTTGCTGAGCTTGCGCAGGTACTCCTCGTTCTGGTCGAGGCCACCGACGGTGAAGCCACCGCTGTGCATCCACTGGATCAGCGGCAGACCTTCGCCGTCCGACGGCCGGTAGATCCGTATCGGCACTCCTCCGGCCGAGGAGGGGACGACGAGATCTTCTCGGTGATGGATCGGCGTGGTGCCGGGGGCGGCGCCGGCCGCCAACGAAGCTCGTAGTTCGGGCACGGGTATCTCGTGCATCGGCCTTCCCATACGTTCGGCCGATGCATCGACGATTTTCCGGGCGTCCGGGGACAATGGCATGTCGATCAGCTCGTTTCGTGGAGGAATCGTTTCGGATCCGTAGTCGAGGTGACCCGGGATATCAGGGCGTGGCCTGGGCGGCACCCATGTGGTCGGCGAAACGGACGGACTCCTGCGTGTCGAGTACGACCTGCACGCTGCTGAACGCAAGTGCACCTTCGACAGACCGAACAGTGCCACGAACGACACCGCTCGAGACGTTGTGCGGCCTGCCGTCGACGATCTTGGTGACGAAGAGATACGACGTGAACGACGCGCTCTCGTGGTCGCTTTCCGTGAGGAACACGTTCGTGCCGAAGTGACGCAACGGGTACGGGCTGTTGTTGCGATGGTCGTCCTTCCACGCCATCACAGCGTCCGCACCGCGCAGGTCGACGCGAATGAAATCCTCGTAGTCGGTCGTTCCCGTGTCGCTCGCGCAGCTGAATGCGAGGTCGTCGCACATCAGTGCCCGCAACGACTCGGCGTTCCATTCGTCGTAATGGAACCACCACGCTGCAACGAGTGCCGCGACATCTCCGGGTGTGATTGACGAAACCAAGGTGTGTTCTCCTGTCTACGGTCGACGCCGCCGCGCTGTCCGTACAGTTGCACGCGGTCGAATCAGCAGTTCGACCGGACGGTAGCCACGGCACGACGAGTGGAGAAGGACGTGTCCCGGTCGGCGGGCCGTTCCGACGACGAGTGGCACCGGTCCCGGGCCGGACTATCCACGAGCGGCACCGATTCCCGCGCGTCGGCCGAAGAAGCTGCCGTCTCCGAGGCTCGCACCACTGGCGTAGCCACCCGCGCAGACCCCGGCCGTGCACCGTCCCGCTGCGAAGAGTCCTGCGATCGGCTCGCCCGAAACATGCAGCACGCGCGAGTCCGTGTCGGTCTTCAGTCCGCCCAGGGGGAATCCGCTCGTCATGCCCCGCAGGTCGAATGCTGCGATCGGTGTCCCGATGGGCCGCACCCATTTCTCGTGCTTGGAGAACAGCGGGTCCGCGCCGCTCTCGGCATGCGTGTTGTAGACCGTCACCGTGGAGGTGAGCGAACCGGCGGGTAGTCCCATCTCGGTCTCGAGTTCTGCGGCGGTTTCGCACACCCACGTCGGTTGTGGACCCGCAGATCCCGGTCCCAGCACTTCGTCGTACGCGCGTTGGTCCAGGATCAGGAAGGCTTCGTTGTTCTGGTGGAACAGCATCGCCTGACCGATACGGCCCGGATAGGTGTCCTCCGCGATGAACCGTTGACCGTGCGCGTTGACCAGGATTCCCCGAACCATGAGTTGAGGCGAGGCATGGACGGCGACCTCTGCCGCATCCATGTGGGCCGTGGCGGCACCCAGCGCCTGTCCGATGCGGATAGCTCGGCCGTCGTGAGCTTCGACAGCGGAGCCGGGGCGTCCGACGAGTGCCGGTGCATAATCGCGCACCATCTCCTCGTCGAATGCGAAACTCCCCATCGCGAGCACGACACCGCGACGGGCGCGAACGGTGATCGTCTCGCCGTACCTGCGTGCGAGCACACCCACGACCCGGCCGTCATCGTCCACGACCACCGTCTGGACGCGGATGTCGTATTCTGCTTTCACACCCAGTTTTTCGGCCGTCTCGACGAGCGGCTTCATCAACATGTACCCGCCGCCGCGTTCACCGGTCTTCTTGTTGTCCATCTGCGGTAGATGTCCACGCGGCGCCGGAGGAATCATGTCCTTGAAGGGCGCTGCGTTCTCCCCTCCCGAATACATGAGTCCTTCGTCGTGCGCAGGTTCCCAGCCGGGGTCGCCCCAGAACTCCTCCTTGAAAGGCACTCCGGCCTCCACCAGCCAGTTGTAGTGGTCGACGCTTCCTTCGCAGTACGCGTCGACCTTCGCGTCGTCCGTGGCCGGGCCCAGCGCAGCTTTCAGGAAGGCCTTCATGTTCTCGACCGTGTCGTCGAATCCGCATGCCTTCTGCAACGGTGTACCGCCGCCGAGGTAGATGAATCCGCCTGCCATGGAGGCGGCGCCGCCCCAGCCACCGGATCGTTCGAGCACGAGTACGTCGGCACCGGCACGTGCAGCTTCGACGGCAGCGGTGACACCGGCGATCCCGTAACCGGCGACGACGACGTCGGCGGACAGATCCCATGTCGAGATCTCGGATTCGGATATGGGACGCACAGAATCGTCGGACATCGCGTTCTCCTCGGGGTAGCGGCGGTGGGTCGGCCGCACCGTCCCACTCCTCCCACACGGAAAGGGATGGATCGTCCCGCTCAGTGGTCGGTGAGCGAGGCACTCACGATGGTGACCGCCGACACTCGTCCCGAATCGGTTCGATCGGCGTGGACCGATGGAGAACGAAGGTTTCGCCGCAGCGGGCGGTGAAACCACCCTCGCCTCGTCTCAGGAGGACAACGGATGTCCGATCCCTCAACCCCGCCGCCCGGTGGTCGTCTCGATCGTGCAGTGGCGGCCAGATCCACGACCTTCATCATCGCCGCCCTGGTTCTGGCGGAATGCGTGAGCGCCTTCGAGGCCGGGATGATCTTCATCGCCCTCCCACGGTTCGGTGAGATCTTCGATGCGCCGGCCTCGACGACCGGATGGGCGGTGACCGCCTACATGCTCGTGGCGGCTACGACGGCACTGGTCGGCGGCCGCCTCGGCGACATGTACGGCCGTAAGAAGGTCCTGATCATCGCGATGATGGTGTCGACGCTGGGGTCCGTGATCAGCGTCTTCGGCGATTCGATGGGAGCGATCATCGCGGGCCGAGGTGTGCAGGGCGCGGCCGGCGCGATCCTGCCGCTCTGCTATGGACTTGCACGAGAAGCACTTCCACCGAGCAAGGTCTCCCTCGCGGTGGGATATATCAGTGGCGCGGCACTTCTCGCTGGTTCGGGTGGCTACTTCGTCGCGGGCGTGCTGCTCGATGTGGCCGACTGGCATATGATCTTCGTCTTCGCCGCCGTACTCGCCGTCGTCGCCTCCGTGGTCGCGGCGTTCGCCCTGCCCGGCGCCCACACCCGCACGCAGCTCCCCCGGTTCGACTACCTGGGCGCTGCACTGTTGACTCCGGGCCTGGTCGCACTCCTCTACGGCATCACGCAGGGGCCGACGTGGGGCTGGACCAGCTTCGGTGTCCTCGCCCTCATCGTCGGGGGCCTTGCCGTCCTGGGTGTGTGGACCGTGTGGGAGTTGCGATTGGAAGAACCGCTCGTCAATCTCCGAGCACTCGCAACCAAGCGGATGACTCTCAATCTGATCGGTGTTGCAGTCCTGGCTCTCGGCCCTGTCGGAGCCGTTCAGATCGTGACTCCGATGATTCTTCAGGCTCCGACATCCTTGCCCGTCGGACTGGGCATGTCGGCAACCGTGGCGGGGCTCATCGGCGGTGTCGGCGCCATCGTCGGATTCGCGGCATCTCCGGTAGCCGGACTGGTCGCGGGGCGCTGGGGAGGCCGGTCGGCGTTCTTCATCGGTGCCGTCCTCTTCGCCGTGGCCAATCTTCTGATTCTCGTCGGACACAAGTCACTGGCAGTCATGATCGCCGTCTTCGTCGTTGCTGCCGTCGCAACAGCTTTCGCTTACACCGGCTATCCGAAGATCGTCATCGAGTCCGTTCCGGAGGATGTCACCAGCGTCACCACCGGGGTGCTGGCCACGGCACGCCAGGCGTTCTCCGCTATCAGCGTCGCCATCGTCTCGGTCATGCTTTCGATCTGGACCGTGCCGGAGACGACCATGCCGACATCCGCATCCCTGAATCTGGCAGTCGGATGGTTCGTTCTGTGCTCGCTCGTCGTGGCCGCGATCTGCCTGTTCATCGGCCGTCCGAAACAGGAGACCGCCCCCACAGCGGACGCCGGGGACGATGTCGACTTGTCACCCGTTCAGGCCTGATCACACCCTTCCCGAATCTGGCGCGGCAGAGATCGCCATGGCCTCCGGTCCGCAGGCAGGTCCACACGGCAACCCGTGTGGACCTGCTTGTTTCTATCAGGAAAACCATCCCGCGAAGCGGGACGCTCACGTGCCGGTCCGACCTGTCGATCGTAGGGTTTCAGGCATGGCAGACGAGAAGATCTTCGTGGTCGACCGAGTGGTCACGAAGCCCGGATGTGCTCGCACGTTCATCGACAGGTACATCGACGAATATGCACCCGGGGGGCGCGAACGAGGAATGACTCTCGACCGAATTCTCGTCAGTCCACCGATCTGGTCCGACGACGAAACCAACGTCGTCACCATCACGTGGTCGGTCTCCGGCGTGGAGTCGTGGTGGAACATGACGCGTCAGGGCCGCCGGGATCCCGAACTGGGACGTTGGTGGACCGCGATGAACGAGTACGTAATCGAACGGTCACGGACGATGGCAGCCGAGGCCGGCGACGTCGAAAGGCTTGCCGATGTATAACGTGATCCGAGTTGTACATTTCGACGAATCCGCACCTGCTTCGGCGCGCTCCGAGTACATCGAAGCCGCGCGAATCGCCGTCAAGGAAGCCGACTCCGAGGGATACTTCGTCGCCCCCACTCTGCCCGGCGTGATCAACGGCGGAGACGTCCTGATGCACCTACGTTTTCCCTCCGCCGACGTCGCCGCTCGACATACTTCCCACCTCGACGCCGAGCTCCGTACCCCGATCGCGGCATATGTGGACGGGGTGGGCTACTCCACTGCTCCGGCACAGACACGTCCCGACGAACCACGGTCGATCTACCGGGTGCTGCTCGTCCGAGTAGATCCCGACACGCCCGCCGAAACCGTGGAGCAATTCGAAACCGACCTGTTGAAGATGCCCGGCTACATCCCGTCGATCGTCGCGTGGCGGTTGAGCCCCGTGACCGACACGATCGGTCGTACCGGGTGGACCCACGTCTGGGAGCAGGAGTTCACCGACCACGACGCCCTCATGGGCCAGTACCTGAATCATCCGGTTCACTGGAGTATCGTCGACCGCTGGTTCGACCCGGAGTGCCCGGAAGTGATTGTCCGCGACCGCGTCTGCCATACCTTCTGCGCTGTCGACGGCGTCACCATTGCATAGGCGACGGGCATCGTCGGCACCGAGGATCGACCTGACTCCCGAATGAAGGACCGAGCACGAAGAGGAGAACGCGACTATATCTCCCGGGCCTCGTTTCCACCGCTGACGTGGTCCGGGACGGCTTCGGTCACAGCGAGCCTTGCAGTGTGCTGCGACCGAAGCCCGAAGCGACTCAGTCGAACAGTGAGCGCACCATCTTCCAGATCTCCTGCCGAGCCGGCTCCGTCAACGACAGGGACGGAAACGTCAGGAAGCCGTGGAAGAGTCCGTCGAATCGCCTGTGCCGAACGTCCACACCGGCAGCCGCGAGTCGCTGCGCGTAATCGTCACCGGACGAACACGGCGGATCGAGTTCGGCGGTGATCACGACAGCCTGCGGCAATCCCGCAAGCGAATCGGCCCGGGTCGGGATCACCCGAGGATCGTCCCTGCCGTCCGGGGCGTACTGCTCCCAGTACCACTTCATCGCTTTCGTGGTGTTGTAGTACCCCGAACCGTACTTGCGGTACGACTCGGTGTCGAAATCGTCGTCGATGACCGGATAGAAGAGCGCTTGGCCGAATACCCGGGGGCCGTCGTTGTCGCGGGCCGCGATGGCCACGGTCGCGGCGAGATTTCCTCCCGCGCTGTCTCCGGCCAGCACGATCCGCGCAGGATCTCCACCGTAGGTCGCGGCGTTGGCGGCGGCCCATTCGAGCGCTGCATACATGTCGTCGTGGGCTGCCGGTGCCCGATGTTCGGGGGCCAGCCGGTAGTCGACGGACACCACGACGGCGCCTGTCCCGTCCGCCATCGAACGGCAGAACTCGTCATGACTGTCGAGATCGCAGAACACGAAGCCACCACCGTGGGCGAAGACGACGACCGGGATCTCGGCCTCGGAACGGTCGGGGCGATAGACCCGAAGCGCGAGATCTCCGCCCGGCCCGGCGATCGTGATGTCGTGCACGTCCCGCATGGCGGGCAGGTGTTGAAGGGGCGCGCGGCGGCTGCGGATGAGGTCACGGAGTTCCGGAGGCGGAACCGTGGTGACGTCGGGAAAGCCGGCGTCCAGGGCCTTCAACATGGTCTCGACTTCGGGGTGCAATGACATACGGGTCTCCTCGGTGTGGTGCGTGGGGCCACGCTAGGTACGCGAACGGCTGATTCGGAACCCGGTCTCCCGGCCAGCGGTCGACCGAAATGCCGTCACGCTCAGTGGGACGAAGGCTTCGCTCGGGTGTATCCGGGGGCGACGATGGCGAGCAGTTCGGACCGGCGGCCCATCGCCCCGGTCGCCCGAGACGTGGAGGAATCGACACCATGGCCACCACTCACAGCGCTCGACCGGCATCCGACGCCGCCTACGACCCCGACGTCTCGAAGCTGGTCGAGGCGATGCGTTCGCGAGGTGCCGGTCCTCTCCGGGACCTCGGGGTCGAGGCTGCCCGGCAGTCGCTGGAGTCCATCGTCCGTCCACCCGGACCCGACATGCGTTCGGTGCGAACGCTGACATTTCCCGGGCCTCACGGAGCAGTTCCCGTACGCGTCTACCGTCCTCGTTCCGCCCCGGAACAGAACACACCTGCACTGATCTGGTTCCACGGTGGCGGCATGATCATGGGCACTCTCGACTCGTTCGACCGTCTTGCGCGAGAGGTCGCGGAGTCGACGAATGCCACGGTCGTCAACGTCGGTTACCGACTGGCACCCGAACACCGCTATCCCGTGGCCCACGACGAAGCCTACGCCGCGCTCCGATGGGCCCACGAGAACGCTCACGACCTGGGACTGGACCCGGACCGCATCGGAGTAGGCGGAGACAGCGCCGGAGGTGGACTCGCCGCGGCCACGGCTCTCCGGGCTCGCAACGAAGGCGGCCCCCGGATTGCTCAGCAGGTGCTGGTCTATCCCGGCCTCGAACGTCGTTCCGATCGACCGTCGATGCGCCAGTTCGGCGACAGCCCTTTCCTCCGGGCCGAGGACATCGACTGGATGAAGTCGTTGTATCTGGGAGACGACCCGAGCACCGATGACGAGTACGGAACCCCTTTGTTGGCAGAAGATCTCACGAATCTTCCTCCTGCGGTGGTGATCTGCGGCCATGCCGACCCCCTACGAGACGGCGTGGAGGAGTACGGACGACGCCTGCAGGACGCACGGGTGCCGACGGCGATCATCCGCTACCCCGGGGTCGGGCACGGCTTCTTCATGCAGACCCACAACTTCTCACGGGCCAGGGCCGCGATGACAGAGGTCGGTGTGCTGGTCGCCGCACGGTTCGCCGGATGAACCCATCCGGGATTCCTCCCGGTGAGCAGACAGTCTGCATTCCACATTCCCGATCGTCCTCGTAGCTTGGCCGCGAGCGGCGCAACCCGGCTCGCTCGTAGACGCCGAGGAGGCGACGATGTCCCGCAAGCCCGGAATCCAGAGGGATCTCGACGAAGTCGAACAGGTGGACGTGGTGGTGGTGGGGATGGGCGCAGCCGGATGCGCCGCCGCCCTGACTGCCCACGACGCGGGCGCTCGGGTACTCGTGCTGGAGAAGACCGGGGCCGAAGAGGCCGGCGGAAACACCCGCGTCTCGGGTGGCGGCTGGTTCCACCACGAGGATCCCGAACGCGCTGCCGTGTATCTGCGTGCGCTGTGCGGCGACCGGGCACTGCCCGAACCCGTCGTCCAGGCGTGGTCTCACGGCACCCGCGAGGTGTCTGCGTGGGTGGCGTCGCTCGGTGTCGATGTGGGGCCGCACGGCCACTACAACTCGGCCGGAGCAGAGTATCCAGAGTTGCCGGGCAGTGATTGCTACGGCGGATTGCATTGCGTTGAGGGAGTACTCGGTCACGGACGACTCTTCGCTGTTCTGGAGAAGGCGTTGAGCGAGCGTGGAATCGTCGTCCGGTACGACACACCCGTGGCACGGCTGACGACCGATTCCGCAACGGGTTCGGTGACCGGCGTCGTCACCACGGAAGGCGAACGAATCCACGCTCGGCGCGGCGTCGTGCTTGCCACCGGCGGCTTCGAGGGCAACCCCGAACTGGTGCGCACTCATCTCGGCCTCGAGGACGTACCGGTATGGGGAAGCACCGCCGCAACCGGCGACGGCCTTCGCATGGCTCAGGAGGTCGGGGCGGATCTGTGGCACATGGACAACATGATGGCGGTCAACGGCATCACCGACCCGGCCTCACGCCACGGCTACTTCGCGATGTTCATCCATTCACGTGGGGTGATCTGGGTCGACGACACAGGCAATCGGTTCGTCGACGAGTTCGTTCCGTCCGGGCACGGACAGGCGTTGATCGACGGACAGTACGTTCTGCATCCGCATCGCCCCATGTGGGTCGTGTTCGACGAGAAGACCAGGTCGGCAGGCCCGATCAGCGGGTCTGCCGACGTCCTGCCGGTCGGATGGAACGTGCTGATGAACGGCTACCGGTGGAGCGACGACAACATGACGGAGATCGACGCGGGATGGATCCGGCGCGGTGAGACTCTCGAAGAACTTGCTACGGCGACAGGATTGCCCGCCGATGCTCTCGCAGAAAGCGTTTCGGCGTACAACACTGCATGCGCGGCGGGAGTGGACGAACGTTTCGGGCGTTCGGCTGCCACACTGGTGCCGCTCCTCGAACCGCCCTTCTATGCCTACCGCAGCGGACCGATGCTGGCGTGGACCAACGGCGGTCCACGTCGTGACGAACACGCTCGTGTGCTCGATACAGACGGCACTCCCATCGAGGGGCTCTATGCCGCGGGCACGGTGAGCTCGACATTCAGTTGGGCCAAGGACGGCGGTTTCCACATTGCCGACGCGTTCGTGTTCGGTCGCATCGCAGGCGCCCACGCTGCTCGTCGAATCGGTTGAGTTCGCGGTCCGATAACTCACTCGTTGGGAGGACGAAGGAGTTTCGCTCCGGACGCCTCCCATAGATCGGGACGATCCGTGCTTCACGCACCCGCCGCGCGCAGACTGCCGGGAAACGACGTTGCGAAGGAGTGTCATGGTACCTGTGCCGAACCGAGACCCGAAGGTGCGAATCGGAATCACCAGCCCGATCGTCACGCGGCTGCCGGGCGTGTCCAGCGAATGGGAGGCGACCGCCGGTATCGACGAGCTGACACGGATCGCGGTGACCGCGGACCGCCTGGGATTTCATCACCTCACCTGTAGCGAACATGTTGCCGTGCCGGTACCTGTCGCCGAAGTTCGTGGCGGGACGTACTGGGATCCACTGGCCACCCTCGGCTACCTGGCGGCACGCACCGAGCGAATCCGGCTCGCCACGCAGGTTCTGGTCCTCGGTTATCACCATCCGTTGGAGATCGCCAAGCGTTACGGCACTCTCGACGCTGTCAGCGGGGGGCGTCTGATTCTGGGTCTCGGCGTCGGCACGCTGCAGGAAGAGTTCGATCTGCTCGACGTGCCGTTCACCGACCGCGGTGCACGGGCGGACGATTCCCTGACTGCGCTTCGTGCCGCGCTCTCCGAGCGCGTACCGTCCTATCGCGGAGAATATTTCGAGTTCTCCGACATGGTCGTGGAACCTCACGCGGTACAACCTCGGGTGCCGTTGTGGATCGGCGGGCGCACACCCCGCTCCTTGCGACGGGCGTGCGAGCTGGCCGATGGCTGGGTTCCTTTCGGCCTGTCGTTCGACGACGTGCAGGCCATGTTGAACAGGAGACAGCCGCAGCCCGGATTCGAGGTCGTGTTGTCGGCTGCCGGACTCGATCCGCTGGGCGACCCGAACGGGGTGAGGAGGAAGCTCGATCGCGCCGTAGCGGCGGGGGCAACGATCATCGGAGTCGGTGTGGCCGCCCGGTCGGTCGACCACTACTGCGAGCAGCTCGAGGCTCTCACGACCCTGCACGCCGACGCCTTCCGGAGGACGACGGACTGAGCCGCCCTTTCGTGATCCGCTTCACAACGACATCGGGATGTGGCACTATTCCTAATCGAAATACCCACGTCCTCGCGCTCAGTGCGCCGCGGTTGTAGGAGCAATTATGACGATTCAGGCTGAAGCCGACCACACGGCACCCAGCGCAGTTCTCGATCGTGTCGGACTCGTGCTCGATGCGTTCGACGGGGCGGGCCGGCTCACTCTTGCCCAGATCGTGCGTCGGACCGGCCTCCCCCGCTCGTCCGCCCATCGCATGCTCGAACGCCTGGTGTCGATGCGATGGTTGCACCGGGAAGGCCGCGACTACACCCTCGGACTACGCCTGATGGAACTCGGCTCGCTCGCCGTCCACCAGGACAGACTGCACGCGACCGCCCTACCGCACCTGCAGGAACTGCATCGTGTCACCGGCTTCGTCGTCCACCTGGCCGTCCTCGACGGCGACGACCTCGTCTATCTCGAGAAGATCGGCGGACGTCTCGCCACCGCTGTGCCTACCCGTATCGGAGGGCGCCGCCCTGCGCGCAGCACTGCCCTCGGCAAGGCGCTCCTGGCATACGAAGGCGCCCCTGGTGACACATATGATCACATCCGCGAGCACGGTATCGCCTTCGAAAAGGAGGAGTCGCTGGCAGGATTCGGGTGTATCGCGGTTCCGATCGGTCCCGTGGGTTCCGCAGTCGCAGCGGTATCACTCTGCGGGCCCCTCCCCCATCTGCGTTTCGAACACCGGCTGACCGCACCCGTCCGCATGACGGCCACCACCATCTGGCGCAAACTCGACCGCAACCACGTCGTCCCGACCCTGCAGAATCGCCGCACGTTACGCGCAGCACCCAGCGTTCGAGAACACCAGTACGCCTGACCGAGCGTTCTCGCCCCGGAACTGCGGTTACTGCTGTTCAGGACCGGCTTCGTCGGACGTATCGCCGTTCGAGAGACCTCTCCAGCTGCCCGGGTTCCGGGGACGAGGCATACCGAACTCGTCGATCTCGCTGTGCGCGAACCGTTCTGCAGCACTGTCGATATCCTCGATCAATTGATTCGACAACTCGATCTCAGCTCGGAAGTACCGCTCGGCCCATCGCAGACTCATCTGCGAGAAGCCCCAGCCCGGCTCCCGATCGGAGTGCTCGGCATGTTCTCCGGCGCGGCGTAACTTGTCTTCGAGGTTGACGATGTGGTCGCGCACGATCGCCTTCAACTGTTCCGGATCGTTGAGATGCCCCATGTACATCCGAAGCATGACACCGTGTTTGAGCACCGGGATTTCCACCGGTGCCTCACGCGACCACGTCCGCACGGCCTCGATGCCGGACTCGGTGATGGCGTAGACCCGCCGCCCCCGCGCACCCGGCTCGCTCACTGCGCGGGAACGTACGAAACCGAGCTTCTCGAGCTTCTTCAATTCCGCATAGACCTGGCTGACGGACGGACTCCAGTAGAAGAAGCCGATACTCCAGTCGGCCCACTTCTTCAGATCGTTGCCGGTGAGTTCCTCGCCGAACGACAGCATGCCGAGGACCGCCCAGCTCGTGGCGGGAAGAGCCGGGTACGAATCAGCACCGTGTTCTGACACCGCGAAAGCGTAACAATGCCGGTGAACGACGTACGGCTCGAATCTCCCACTGCGCGGGAGCAGGACCCCACATCGACTACGACACGAATAACGTCGGCCGAACCACCCTTGCCCATGCCATCAGAGGAGCTGACATGACCGTTTCCGAAGCCGACGCCCGCACTCAGCGCATCCGCACCACCGTGCACGCCTATCTCGATGCCGTGGCCGCAGGCGTGGCCGCCGACATCGCCGCCCTGTACGCCGACGACGCTACCCTCGAGGATCCTGCCGGCAGCGAGCCTCGCGTGGGCCGGGCAGCGATCGCCGAGTTCTACAAGGGTGTCGAGGCCACCGAGAACACCACCGAACTGCTCACGCTCCGGGTCAGCGGGTCGACCGCGGCCTTCCACTTCCGCGTCGTCACGAAGGCGGGCGATCAGACCTACGAGATCGAACCCATCGACATCATGACGTTCGACGACGAGGGACGAATCACCAGCATGCGGGCGGTCTGGGCACCGAGCGACATGCGTGTTCGCTGACCGATCGGCGGGACACGGTTCGCACGCCGCACCACAGGTGACGGACACTGGAACGAACCGACCGATAGGAGCTTCTCGATGACAGCGGAACACGCGGTGCTGGATCCTCGGCGGATCCGCGACGTGATGGGCAACTTCTGCACGGGTGTCACGGTGATCACCGCGCTCGACGGCGACGAACCGCTGGGATTCGCATGCCAGTCGTTCGTGTCGGTCTCGCTGGACCCGCCGCTCATCTCGTTCTGTCCCGCCCGCACGTCGACGACCTGGCCCAAGATCCGCGAGGTCGGCACCCTGGCAGTCAACGTCCTTTCCGAGAGCCAGCGCACCCTGTGCGGCGCGTTCGCGGTGAGCGGCGGTAACAAGTTCCGCGGGGTTCGGTGGGAGCCGGGCGACAACGGCGCTCCGGCGCTCGAGGGAGCCCTTGCGCGGGTCGAGGCGACCGTGGAGACCGAGTACGAGGCCGGCGACCACACGATCGTGCTGGCCAGGGTCACGGGGCTGACGTCGCTGCACTCCCGCGGTCCGCTCCTGTTCTTCCAGGGCACCTACGGCGGTTTCGAACGGCGGTGATGCCGCACGCGGGGTGAGGGAATAGACGGTCACCGGTCGAGGTTGCTCCGAAGGTGTGCCCGGCGGCCGATACCGGGCCCCGACGCGAAGGATTACCGGTGACCGTTCCCCTCTCCATCCTCGACCTCGCACACATCGGCAAGGGTGAGACCGCCCGTGAGAGCTTCGACGCCAGCGTGAAGATGGCCCAGCTCGCCGAGCAGTGGGGTTACCGGCGAATCTGGTACGCCGAACACCACAACATGCCGACGATCGCCTCGTCGGCGACGAGCGTGCTCATCGCGCACGTGGCCGCGCACACCTCGTCGATCCGTCTCGGCGCCGGCGGCATCATGCTGCCGAACCACTCTCCGCTGACCATCGCCGAACAGTTCGGCACCCTCGCCACCCTGCATCCCGGTCGCATCGACCTCGGTCTCGGCCGCGCCCCCGGCAGCGACCAGAAGACCATGCGGGCGCTGCGCCGCGACCCGACGTCGGCCGACAGCTTCCCGCAGGACGTCCTCGAACTGCAGGCCTATCTGAAGGGCGAGTCGCGGATCCCGGGAGTCGACGCGATCCCCGGTAAGGGCACCGACGTTCCGCTGTACATCCTGGGCTCGTCGTTGTTCGGCGCGAAACTCGCTGCCCTGCTCGGTCTTCCGTACGCCTTCGCGTCGCACTTCGCGCCGCAGGCCCTCGAGGACGCGGTGCGGCTGTACCGCCGCGAGTTCCAGCCCTCCCCCGACCACCCGGAGCCGCACGTCATCGCGGGTGTCGGCGTGATCGCCGCCGACACCACCGAAGAAGCGCAGTCGCTGTTCGAGGCGACCAAGCGGGCCCGGGTCGTCCAGATGGTCGGACGCGGGCGCACGTTCAGCGAGGAGGAGATCGACATGCTGCTCGACTCTCCCGCCGGCATGCAGGTGCTCGAGATGCTCCGGTACACCGCCGTGGGCACGCCGCAGGAGGTGCGCGACTACCTCGACCGGTTCACCGAGCGCGCGCAGGCCGACGAGCTGATCGTCGTGTCGTCGGCTCCCGGACGCGACGCGTGGCTGCGCTCGCTCGAGCTTGTTGCGCAGGTCAGCGACCTCGTCCCGGCCTGATCGCCGAACACCGGCGGATCGGGCTACCGACGGGTACACTTCAGCGGCCGGCCAGGCACGGCTGAGAACCACGAGTCGTCAACCGCCAGGAGCACGATGAAGTACCGCACCCGCGCTGTTGCAGCGGCAGTGCTGACCGCCGCAGCGGCGATCACTGCACCGGCCGCCGCGACAGCCGATTCCCTCCCCACCGACGGGCCCACCATCTCGGTGACGATCCGCAACGACACCGACGCACCGATGGTGCTCACGTCGACCGAGAACCCCTACGGCAGATGGGTGGACGAGCCGGCCGCGGTGGTCCCGGCCCGTTCCACCGAGACGGTCTCGGCGAGCAGCGCCGACCGGCGCGGGTTCGGCATCCAGATCGACTACACGATGCCCGGCGCCGCGACCGTGGCGCTCATGGCCAACAACTACGGCACCGGCGTCGCGAACGGCGACGGCACCCACATCGAGGGTGCCAACCGACACGGCTTCGCGGTCGCTGCGATCGTGGAGGACGGATATCCGTTCATGACAGCGGACTTCGTCGTCACCAGGCCCTGAGACGACGAACCGGGCCCGAAGGGATACCTGCGTATCCTCCCGGGCCCGGTTCGTTTGTGTGTCAGCGGGTGGCCGCGTCCATCACGGACAGGTGCGCGAACAGCGCGCTCGTGCCGATCGGATTACCGCCGCCGGGGTAGACGGTGCCGCTCGGTGCGGCCATCGTGTTGCCCGCCGCGTACAGGCCGGGGATCGGAGCGCCCTCGCTGTCGAGCACGCGCCCGACGGTGTCGGTCCGCAGACCGCCCTTGGTGCCGAGGTCGGAGATGCCGAACTGCGCCGCGTGGAAGGGTCCCTGTTCGATGGGGACCAGTGCGGAACCACCGCCGGTGAAGGCGAGATCGTAAGGTTCGTCCCCGCGACCGAAGTCCTCGTCGACTCCCTTCGCGGCCAACTCGTTCCACCGCGCAACGGTCGCCTTCAGGGCTTCGGCGGGCACACCGATCTGCTCGGCGAGTTCCTCGAGGGTGTCGGCGGTCTTCCACAGTCCCGCGTCGACGTACTTCTCGGTCTCGACGAGAGGCACGTTCGTCGCCCCGACCGGCGGGACCTCACCGCTCCGGTCGTCGTAGATCATCCAGAACGGCAACGTCATCTCGCCGCGCTCCATGCGGGCGATGACGTCGCGGCCCAGACGGTCGTAGGGCGCGTACTCGTTGGTGAACCGCGCACCGTCCTGGTCGACGAAGATGCCTCCGGTGAAGCACAGCGCGAACGCCGAACGTCCGTCCGGATGGGTCAGACCCGGCGACCACCAGGCCTCACCCATCAGGTCGACATCGGCGCCCACGGCGATACCCGCCTGGTGTGCCTTGCCCAGATTCGACCACGGACCCATGGAATCCCGTGCGGCGCCCGGAACGCCGTACTTGCTGCGCATCTCGTCGTTCTGATCGAAACCGCCGGCGGCGAGGACGACGCCCTTGCGCGCGCGGATCGTCCGTCGCTCACCGTTGTTCTCGACGATCGCGCCCACCACCACACCGTCTTCGACGATCAGTTCCTCGAGCGGAGTGTTCCGGTACAGCTGAACGTTCGGGTACTTGCGCATGGCGATGAGGAAGCGACCGATGAGGGCACGGCCGCCGATCAGCATGTCGGGAAGCGGGTCCCCGTTGCGTTCACGGCCCAGCGGCCCGCGGATCGACTCGTTGAGTTCGGGATCGCCGGCGATGGGCAGGGGCGACGGGACGATGTGACGGCCATCGGCCCGGGCCTTGGGAGCCTTGCCGAAGTAGTCGGGCCACGGGTAGACCATGAACTCGAGGTCGTCGTCCGATTCGAGATAGTCGATCAGCGGCGCACCTCCGCGGACGTAGGCCTCCTGCAGTTCACGAGGCGTTCGATCACCGACGACCGCGTGGTAATAGGTCAGCGCGTCCTCGATGGTGTCGTCGTCACCGGCACGCTGCAGGACCGCGTTGGTAGGAAACCAGACGCCCCCGCCCCCGGAGTACGCCGTGGTGCCGCCGAAGTACTCGGACGCCTCGACGAGGATCACCGAGAGTCCCTCGCGCGCGGCGGTGTACGCACCGCAGGCACCTCCGGCTCCCGATCCGACCACGAGGACGTCGCATTCTTCCGCCCACTCCGCCATGACTGTTGCCTTCCGTCGACCGTTCGTGTGGAACACGCCACACTAGGCAGATTGCGGAGGGTCGCGACACGAATATCTCGCTGTACGGGAGGAATTGTCCGCTCGGGCGCGCTCGACCGCGGTGCGGTCAGTCGCGCTCGACCGCGGTGCGGTCAGTCGCGCTCGACCGCGGTGCGGTCAGTCCCGCCGGTTGCGCGGCTTCCACACCACGAGGGCGTTGCTGCGCGGAATGGGCACCAGATCGCCGCGTGTCGAACGCAACTGGGCGACCTCGGCGTGGAGTTCGGCGACGCGCTGCTGCAGCGCCTCGACCTGGTTGGTCAGCTCTATGATCCGTTTGATCCCGGCGAGGTTGACACCTTCGTCCTGGGAGAGGCGCTGCACTTCGCGCAGCAGTTCGACGTCGCGCGGCGAGTACCGGCGGCCGCCGCCGCTGGTGCGGTGCGGGGTGACGAGTCCGAGCCGGTCGTAGTTACGCAGCGTCTGCGCATGCATCCCGGCGAGTTCTGCCGCCACCGAGATGACGTAGACGCGCGCATCGGGGTCCGGTGACAGATCCCGTGGCATTCTCGTCTCGCTCATCACGCACCTGCCCATCCCTCTCGAGGATCGAAACCGCTAGCCTCTTCTGCACGAAGATAGTTGTGCAGCGCTTCCGTCGCCTTCTCGTCGAGATTCTGCGGGATCGCGACCTTCACCGTGACGAGAAGATCACCGGCGCCGCCCCCGCGCTTGGGGACGCCTCGTCCGCGGACCCGCAGGACCCGGCCGTCGGCCGTTCCCGGCGGGATCTTCAGCCCGACGCGGCCGTCGAGGGTCGGCACCGAGACGGTGCCACCGAGGACGAGTTCGCCGTAGCTGACGGGCAGCACGAGGGTCAGGTCGTCGCCCTCACGACCGAACACGCGGTCGGGGCGCACGTGCACCGTCACGAACAGGTCGCCGGACGGGGCGCCGCGCAGACCGGCCTCGCCCTGACCGGCGAGGCGGATACGCGAACCGTCCTTGATGCCTGCGGGAACCCGCACGGTGATGGTGCGGGTGCGGTTCTGCACGCCGGTACCGCGGCAGTCGCTGCAGGGGTTGTCGATGATCGATCCGCTGCCCCGGCAGTCGTCGCAGGGTTCCGAGAATCCGAACGCGCCCTGGTTGCGGGAGACCACACCGCTTCCGTTGCAGTTCGGGCAGACCCGCGGGCTCGTTCCCGGCTGGGCACCGCTGCCGTGGCAGGTGGTGCACGGCGCCGGGCTGGTCATCCGCAGGGGAACCGTGACGCCCTGGACGGCGTCGCGGAAGTCGAGCGTCGTCTCGGTCTCGACATCGGACCCGCGGCGCGGACGCGAACGGCCGGCGGTGGAAGCGGTGCCGCCACCGGCGCGGGTGAACAGACCGCCGAACAGGTCGCCGAGACCACCGTCGCCGCCGCCACCGCCGAACAGGTCGCCGATGTCGAAGGTCGCTCCGGTACCAGCTGTGAAACCGCCGGCGCCGGGTCGGAAGCCACCGCCGCCGGGGAAACCACCGGAGGCGAACATGCGCCGGGTCTCGTCGTATTCCTTGCGCTTGGCAGGATCCGACAGGACGGCGTTGGCCTCGCTGACGGCCTTGAAGCGCTCTTCGGCCTTCTCGTCACCGTGGTTGGCATCGGGATGCAGGTCCCGCGCCAGTTTCCGGTAGGCCTTCTTGATCTCGTCCTGCGTTGCGTCGGGGGAGACGCCCAGGTCCTTGTAGAAGTCCTTCTCGATCCACTCCCGCTGGCTCACCGGGCGCCTCCTCCTCTCGCGTTTTCTTGTTCTTACTCTGTGCCCGGCTCCGCCGACGGCGCGTTGCCCGGCGTGTCCGCCGGATCGCCGTCGGTCACCGTCACCATCGCGTGCCGCAGGATGCGGTCGCCGAAGCGGTAACCCTTGCGGAGCACCGTCCCGAGCACCGGGTGGTGACCGTCGCCTTCCATCTGAACCGCCTCGTGCAGTTCGGGATCGAAGGTGTCGCCTTCCTCGCCGAACGCGACGAGGCCGAGGCTGTCGAACACGCCGGTCAGCTTGTCGGACAGCGCCTTCAGCGGACCCGTCTCCAGGTCGCCGTGGGCGCGAGCCCGGTCGAGGTCGTCGAGGACGTCGAGGAACCTCGCCGCGACGGAGGCCTTGGCCTCCTCCGCGATCGCCGTGCGCTGCGCCTCGGCGCGGCGACGGTAGTTCGCGTACTCCGCGGTCACGCGCTGCAGGTCGGCGGTGCGCTCGGCGAGTTCCTTCGCCTCCTGCGACTGCCCTTCGGTCTGCTCGGCCTTCTCGGTGTCACCCTCCGCAGGAACCGACTCGATCACCTCGCCCTCCTCGGCGCGCGGCTCCTCGGTGGAGTCGCGCACCTCGAAGGTCTCGGGGTCGATCCGTCGCTTGTCGGTGACGGTCACCGGTTCCTGCTCGGGCTTGTCGGCACTCACTTCTTCTCCGAATCGCTCGGCTCGTCGACGACCTCGGCGTCGACGACGTCGTCGGCACCTGCGGCCGTGCCGTCACCGGCAGCGGCACCCTCGGCGCCCTGCGCCTCGTAGATGGCCTGGCCGAGGGCCTGCGACTCGGTCGCGAGCTTCTCGACGGCGGCCTTGACCGCGTTGATGTCGGAGCCGGAGAGGGCGTCGTTGGCCTCCTTGATGGCAGCCTCGACCTTCTCCTTGACGTCGGCCGGAACCTTGTCCTCGTTCTCCTTGATGAACTTCTCGGTCTGGTGCACGAGCGACTCGGCCTGGTTGCGGACCTCGGCCTCCTCGCGACGCTTGCGGTCCTCCTCGGCGTGTGCCTCGGCGTCCTTGACCATCCGGTCGATCTCTTCCTGGGAGAGGCCGGAGCCCTCCTGGATCCTGATCGTGTTCTCCTTGCCGGTGCCCTTGTCGCGGGCGGTGACGTGGACGATGCCGTTGGCGTCGATGTCGAAGGTCACCTCGATCTGCGGGACACCGCGCGGAGCCGGCGCGATGCCGCCGAGCTCGAACGAGCCGAGCAGCTTGTTGTGCGCCGCGATCTCACGCTCGCCCTGGAAGACCTGGATCTGCACCGACGGCTGGTTGTCGTCGGCGGTGGTGAAGGTCTCCGACCGCTTGGTGGGGATCGTGGTGTTGCGCTCGATGAGCTTGGTCATCACGCCGCCCTTGGTCTCGATACCCAGCGACAGCGGGGTGACGTCGAGCAGCAGCACGTCCTTGACCTCGCCCTTGAGGACGCCGGCCTGCAGGGCTGCACCCACGGCGACGACCTCGTCGGGGTTCACACCCTTGTTGGGCTCGCGGCCACCGGTGAGCTCACGCACCAGGTCGGTGACGGCGGGCATACGGGTCGAGCCGCCGACCAGCACGACGTGGTCGATGTCGCCGACGGAGATGCCGGCGTCCTTGACGACCTGCTGGAACGGAGCGCGGGTGCGCTCGAGGAGGTCGCCGGTGATCTTCTGGAACTCCGAGCGGGACAGCTGCTCGTCGAGGAACAGCGGGTTCTTGTCCGCGTCGACGGTGATGTAGGGCAGGTTGATCGAGGTCGACTGCGAGGACGACAGCTCGATCTTGGCCTTCTCGGCAGCCTCACGCAGACGCTGCAGGGCCATCTTGTCCTTGGTCAGGTCGACGCCGTGCTGCGCCTTGAACTTGTCGACGAGCCAGTTGACGATGCGCTCGTCCCAGTCGTCGCCACCGAGGTGGTTGTCGCCGGAGGTCGCGCGGACCTCGACGACGCCGTCGCCGATCTCGAGGAGGGAGACGTCGAAGGTGCCGCCACCGAGGTCGAAGACCAGGATGGTCTGCTCCTTCTCGCCCTTGTCGAGGCCGTAGGCGAGGGCAGCCGCGGTGGGCTCGTTGACGATGCGCAGGACGTTGAGGCCGGCGATGGTGCCGGCTTCCTTCGTAGCCTGACGCTGTGCGTCGTTGAAGTACGCCGGGACGGTGATGACCGCGTCGGTGATGTCCTCACCGAGGTAGGCCTCGGCGTCGCGCTTGAGCTTCATCAGCGTGCGGGCGCTGATCTCCTGCGGCGTGTACTTCTTGTCGTCGATGGCCACGGTCCAGTCCGTGCCGATGTGGCGCTTGACCGAACGGATGGTGCGGTCGACGTTGGTGACCGCCTGGTTCTTGGCGGGCTGGCCCACCAGAACCTCACCGTTCTTCGCGAATGCGACGACGGACGGGGTGGTGCGCGACCCCTCGGCGTTGGCGACCACAACGGGCTCGCCGCCTTCCAGAACGGAAACGACCGAGTTGGTGGTTCCGAGGTCGATGCCGACCGCACGAGCCATAATTTTCCTCCAATGTTCCTGCCGCGACGCGTGCGCGCCGCGAAAACGTTCCATGCCCGACCTGAGCCTGTTCGGCTCAGGTGAGCGCGGTCGACTCAAGCCTGCACCCGAGCGGTCCACGCCGTCAAGTGAAGTTGAGTCTCATGCGCTCAAGTTGTCTGACTCATCCAACGGCAGGTCGTGGGGATTTGTTCCGGGAGTGGCACACATCACTCCTCCGGATTGCATCGGCTCGCTTCGGGGACGGATACACGACGTCGGCAAGGCGCCTCTGTCCGCACCGGTGCGCAGGGACGGGTTGTCCACAGGGGCCGCGTCGATCCACAGATCGGCAGGTCGAGGGCTTCGATGCTCCGGGTCCGTCGTCGCCGTACACGACCCTCGCTGCATGAACGAACCGAACTTCCTTCTGCGCTCCGACCTGCTGGCCGGCGGGACGACCTCCGACGAGATCCGTCAGGCCGTCCGCTCGGGACGACTGCGGAACATCACCCGCGGTGTGTACGTCGACGGTGGCGTGGACGTCGACGCGCTCACCCTGCACCATGCGCGCGTACTGGCGCGACGGGGACGGACCACCCCGGACGCCGTCGTCAGCCATGTCTCCGCTGCAGTGCTGCACGGCCTGCCTCTCTGGAACGTCGACCTCTCCCCCGTCCACATCAGCCGCGACCGGTCGAGTGGACGTCGCACCCCGACCCTCCATGTACACAAGTGCGCCTATCAACCCGAGGAGGTCTGCGTCGTCTCGGGTCTGCGCACCACGACCGTCGCGCAGACCGTTGTCGACCTGGCACGAACGCTGCCGGCAGACTCGGCGGTGATCGCCGGCGACGCGGCGCTGCGGGCACATCCCGATATCGCACCCCTACTTCTCGATGCGCTGGCATCTTCGGGGATGCGGCACGGGATCGCTGCCGCCCGGCGGATCGTTGCCTTCCTCGACGGTCGCAGTGAAAGTCCCGGCGAGTCGCTCAGCCGACTACGGATCCGGTCTACGGGGCTACCGACACCGAAGCTGCAGTACGAGCTGCGGACCCCTTCCGGAGCATTCGTCGCTCGTCCCGACTTCCTCTGGGACGACGAAGGTGTGGTCGGGGAATTCGACGGACGGAGCAAGTACGGTTCGGACGAACCCGGCGCGACGGCCGAGACCGTCCACCGCGAGAAACTGCGGGAGGACGCGATCCGAGCCCTGGGCTTCGAGGTCGTGCGGTGGACGTGGGCGGATCTGTTCCGCTTCGAGGCCGTCCACGCCCGTCTGCTGCGCGCCGCCGGCAGAGCCCGTCGACGTTGATTGCACGATTCGGGGACGGATGCTCGATGACGACACCGAGCATCCGTCCCCGCGCTTACGCTGACCGCGCGTCGTTCGCCGCGACCAGCCCTTCCGCACTACGCGCCGCCACCACTGCAGCCTTCGCGGTGAACGGATCGAGCAGCGGATGCTCGGCGCGGGATCGCCAGTGCCGCACCGCATCGACGGCCGCCGCACGGATCTCGGCGGGCGACGCGTCGTCGGCGAGACCGAGGCGCCGGGTGGCGCCGATCCCGGACCCACCGATCACGCGATGCAGAACCTGGACCTCCTCGTCGGGCAGCGACACCGACGACGACCGCAGTCTGCCCAGCAGGCGGAGTTCGGCGAAACCGTGGTCGTCGGCCAGTTCGCGTCGCACGGCTCCCAGCAACTCGTGGTCGCCGCACGCGTGCAGGACCCGCTCGAGCGCCAGCAGCGCCGAATGGGTCTTGAGCTGATCGGCACGCTGACCGAACTGCACGTCGATGACCTGACGCAGCTCGTCGAGCCCGCTGCGCGCGACGAGTTCCGCGGCGAGGGAGGGTGAATCGCGCGCGCCGAGCTGCACGAGCAGCACCGCGGTGCGGATGCCGAACAGACCGAACCGGTCGACGAGACGCGTCCGCATCCCGGGGTCGACGGGCAGGTCGACGTCGGGCCGTGCGAAACGGTCGGCCGACAGCATCGCGACCTGCAGTTGTTCCGCCGGCACCTGTGCGAGCGCCTCGAAGGCTGCGAACTCGTTCTGCCGCAGGGTCCGTGCGGCGAGGGCGAGCAACCCGGCGACCGGCACGACCGCCTGGCACAGTCCGGTGCGTTCGAGTTCGTCGGTGAACCTCGCCGCGACCTGCTTCGCCGACATCATCGCGTCGGCACGACCGGCACCGACCTCGTCGGCACGCGACACCACCCCGACGATGCCGAGCGGACCCGATCCCCCGCCGACGTGCCGGCCGATCCGTTCGAGGAACTCGACGTCGGCGGCACCGAGCGAACGCATCAGGTAGACGACGGCGTCGGCCCCGGAGGCCGATTCCTCCGGGGTGAGCAGCGCCAGGGTCCGCGCCGACACGTCCTGCGACAGCGACGACGTGCCCGGGGTGTCGATGATGGTGGTCTGTGCCAGCGCGCTGGCCGGCCATTCGACGTCGATGAAGTCGACGTGGTCGGCGGTGAGTTCGCCGAGGTCGAAGGTCAGACGCCCGTCGGGACGCTGCACCGGCACCGGCATGCGGCGGTCCCCGTCGTACCAGGCGTTCACCGACGGCACCGGGCCGTTGCGGTACCACGTCACGACACGCGTGCACTCCGTCGCGTCGGTGGGCGCGATATCTTGTCCCACAAGCGCATTGAGCAGAGTCGACTTGCCGGCCTTGAGCGATCCGGCGAGCGCGACCCGCAACGGCTGATCGAGTCGTGCGGCGCAGTGGTCGAGCCGGTCCGCGACGGCCGGGTTCCCGCCGTACGACGCGCGGGCCCGGTCGAGCAGGTCCCGGGCGCGCGCGAGAGCCGGGGTCACGCCGACACTCCCGCGAGTTCCGCGGCGCGCTCGCGCAATCGGCTCAGTTCCGCGACCTGCGTGTCGAGTTCACCGATCCGACGGCGGCGTTCCTGTTCCTGCACGGTCGCGGCCTGACGGGTCGCTTCGAGCGACTCGTCGAGCGAACGCAGTGTCTGTTCAGCGATCTCGGTGAAGTGATCGCGCAGCTGACGCTGGATGAGGCGAAGTCGGTCCTTCGATTCCTTGCCGACCTGGAAGCTCACGTCGTCGGTGAAGGCGCGGATCGCGTTCTTCGCGTCGGCGCGGCGCTTGGCGAGCCGGACCTGCTTGTCGTCGCGATACGCCTTGGTGCCCAGGACGACTCCGGCTCCCACCGAGATCGGGTTCACCAGCGCCATCCCCATCAGGGTGGTGACGAGACCGAACATCAGCACGCCACCGTAGGAGCCTTTCATGCCGACGAGCACCTTCTGACCGATACCGATCCGGCCGGATTCGAGATCGGACAGGTTCTCGACGGGATCGAGCAGCTTCGACAGGTCGCCGAGATGCAGCGAGGGCAGGGACGCGTCGTCGAGCGCGAAGTGCTCTGCGACCCTGCCGGCGAGGATCTCGGCGCGTTCGTGCGCCCACACGAAGTTGTCGCCGACGGATTCGGCGACCTGCTCGGCAAGCCACTGCCCCAGCCGCGGCCATTCCTTGCCCGGATCGCAGTCGTCCACGGACGCTTCGGCATCGCGGGTCACCGTGCGCAACCGGTCGCGCAGGTCGTGGTCGATGTCGGCCGCGAGATCGGCGATACCGTCCGACAGCGTGATCTGCCACCGCGCCGCCCGCGTCCGCAACGCCTCGGTCGCAGCACGCGCCCGGTGCAGGTCCTCGATCGCGGCGTTTCCCGATTCGGGGTCGCGCAGGGCGGCGAGTTCGCTCTCGCGTCCGAGTGCGAGATGGTCGACGACGGTCTTCACGTCGTGTGCGACCGACAGTCGCGCCGAGTCGGCGTTGCGCGCGACCACCTGGTCGCGCAGGAAGTCGTAGATCGCGTCGAAGCCGGATTCCTGCTGCAGCGAGGCGTCTTCGGTGCGCAGGGCGTACTCGCGCAGCAGAGACGAGACGGGCAGCAGCGGCAGGTCGAGTCCGGCTCGTTGCAGGTGTTCGCGGTCGGCGTCGACGATCGCACGCCAATGCGGATACACGTCGGTCTTGGTGACGAGCACCGCCGACGCCGGGCACAACGTCTGCACCTGTCGCAGGAACGACATCTCCGGTGCGGTGAACTCCTGGCTCGCGTCCGAGACGACGAAGACCGCGTCCGCAGTGGCGAGGAGGGTCAATGTGGCTGCGGTGTGCGGGTTTCCGTGTCCGCCCACGCCCGGGGTGTCGACGAACACGAGTCCGTCGGCGAGCAGTGGGCTCGGCACGCTCACCTCGAGCCGTTCGACGTCCCGGCCGGCACTGCGCGGCGCGACCTGCTGCAGGTCGTCGAAGGGGACGGCGATGCGCGGCGCCGAGCCGGTCGGGACGAGTTCGGCGGACGGCTCCTGCCCGTGCTGCACGAGCGTGGGGACCGCGGTGGTCTCGTCGTCGCCGACAGAACACACCTCGAGGCCGAGCAGTGCGTTCACGAAGCGGCTCTTGCCCTGGTTCAGTCCGCCGACGACGACCACCCGCAGTCGCGGGTCGGAGACCTTCGTGCGGGCGGCCGTCAGCCGGTCGATGAGATCGTTGCGCCCGGCGCTGCGGGAACGCGCGATCGCGGAGTCGATCAGGTCGAGAAGCGCTCGGCGTCTCGAGGGATCGGATGAATGCTGCGTATCCGGTGAATGCTGCATGGGCTGCGTCGACTCGCCTTCCATCGGTGCGGGCTCCGGCCATTATGTCCCGGAGCCCGCACCGCTGCGGTCAGGGCAGCAGTCCGTCGAGGTCGGTGGAGTCGGCGACACCGAGCGAAGAGTCGCCACCGGTGCCGGCGAACAGGCCGCCGCCGAGACCGGAGGTCGCGGTGAGGACGCCCTCGCCGAAGAGTCCCGCAGCTCCCGAGGCGGAGCCGAAGACGTCCTCACCGACCGACGCCCAGCTCTCCGCACCGCCCGACAGGGCCGTATCGACCTGCGTGGACAGTTCGGCACCGAGGTCGGCTGCGCTCTCCAGACCGCCGGAGACACCGAGGTCGGCGGCAGCGCCCAGGTCTGCTGCACCACCGAGATCCAGCGCGCTTTCGAAGTCGGTGGCTGCACCCAGGTCGACCGACGTTCCCAGTCCACCGGCCGCGCCGATCCCCGAGTCGATCGCCGCGCCGAGGTCCGCTCCCACGTTCACTCCGGCCCCGAGTTCCGCCGCCGCGTCCAGCGCACCGTCGAGGGCATAACCCAACTGACCGGTGGCTTCGGCACCGGCATCGAGGCTGCCGCCGATCGTCGTCGCGAGCTGCGTGCCGAGATCGGCACCCGCATCGACGGGCACCGACCCTGCGGCAGTCTCGAGTGCGCTGCCGAGCTGCAGACCGAGTTCGGCGCCGGCCGAACCGCCGGTCGCGAAGGTCGAGCCGAGGACGGACGACAGATCCGTTCCGAGGCTCGTCCCCACCTGCACGGTCGAATCGACGGTCGCGCCGATACCCGTGGTGGATCCGATGGCGACGTTCAACGCCGACGACAGTTCGGTGGTCGCGGTGGTCTCGAGGCCCAGCGCGCCGCCGAGCACCCCGCCGACCAGCGTGCCGAGTTCGATGCCCGTTCCGGCCTCCGCGTCGATCTCGCCACCACCCGAGAGGACCGCGTCGAGGTCGACGCCGCCGAGCAAGCCTCCCTGCGCGCTGCTCTCGATGACGGTCCCGAGCGCGGCACCGAGATCGGCCGCAGCTCCGCCACCCGCTCCGAGCAGGGCCGAGAGGGACGCACCGAGCCCGAGGGTCGCGCCCACGCCGGCGTCGAGACCGGCGGAAAGGTCGGTTCCCAGTCCGGCCCCGAGATCGACCACACCCCCGAGGACGCCGCCCAGGCTCGTGCCGAGCGCGCCGGTCAGTTCCGTGCCCACGCCGAGAACGCCACCGAGCGTCGTGCCGAGCGCGACCCCCAGTTCGGCACCGCCGTCGAGGGCCGCGGTGAGCTCGGTCGAGAAAGCACCACCGGCATCGACGGCCGATTCCAGCAGGCCACCGAGAGCGAGCCCGATGTCGGCGCCGAGCGTCCCGCCGATACCCAGGGCTCCTTCGAGGGTGGTCGCGAGGTCGGCGCCGAGACCGCCCGATGCCTCGACGGCAGCGTCGATCGCGGCGGCGAGATCGGCGGCGGCACCGACGCCCAGGCCCAGACCGCCTTCGAGCGCCCCGGCCAGCGCACCACCGACATCCAGAGCACCCCCGACGGCGAGGTCTCCACCGAGTTCGAGACCCGCGCCGAGTGCACCACCGAGCGCAGCACCCAGGGAAGCACCGAGCTCGCCACCGGCTTCGAGTGCCGCTCCGAGCTGCGCACCGAGGTCGGCGACGATCCCGGTCTGCGCGCCGACACTCCCGCCGAGGTTCAGTCCGCCACCGAGACCCAGGCCCCCACCGAGGCCTGCACCCACACCGAGGCCCAGGCCGGCAGCGCCACCCAGGCCCACTGCTCCACCGAGACCTGCCGCTCCGCCGAGGCCGGCCGCGGCGGTACCGGCGATCGACGCTCCGACGTTCGCCGCACCGTTCAGCGCTGCGGTCAGTTCGGCGGCGGTCCCGGCGAACAGACCGCTGTCCGCAACGAGCGGGGCGACGGCGACGATGTCGGCGTGGCACACGTCGTCCAGTCCGGCTTCGGCGAGGACGGCCTCGGGGTTGCTGCAGTACCGGGCGAGTTCCTTCTCGTCGCGGAACAGGCCGAGGATGAAGTCGAGTACGGCGTTGGTGGCCATCACGTGTCTCCTGAGTCGTCGGGATCTGGGAACGACGCTACGAATCCGCGGGTCATGGGCACAGGGGGTGCGGCCCCCTGTCTGCCGTCGCCCGTTAGGGGATCGGGGTGCGGGGGCATCGGGGCCGTTAGGGGATCGTCCCCACGATCGGGCAGGTGGGCGGTGTGGGAGCTAACAGGTCACGGGGTGGGAACGACAGGCTCATCGAGACCGAACGATGGAACGAGAACGCGGACCGATGTCCGCCCAGAACCCGGGAGCGTGCATGTACTCAGGACTCGGCGTCACGATCGGGGCGGCCAACTCGGTGGCCCTCACCGTGCTCGACCAGCCCCGATCCGGCGATCCCAGCGTTCTGTCGATTCCTACCGAACTCCACCTCCCCGAGGGCGGGGCCCCCGTCCTCGGCGCCGGTGCCCCGATCCCCGGCACGCAGGTGTTCTCCGGCTATGCGGCCCGGGTCGGCGATCCGGTCGGCATCCTCGCCGACGACGGCTCCACCTACCTCGGTGAGGATCTCGTCGCGTCGACCGTGGCCTGCCTGCAGTACCGCACCGGTACCTCCGATGTGCCGACGATGCTGGCGCATCCCGCCGCGTGGTCGGCGCACACCGTCGAGGCCCTGCAGGCGGCACTCGTCCGCGCCGAAGTGACCGCACGGACGATCCCCGAACCGATCGCGGCGGTGCGCTGGCTCGACGCCATCCACGGGCCGCTGGGCGACGACGTGACGGTGGTCTACGACCTCGGTGCGCGCTGCCTCGACGTCGCCGTCGTGCAGGGCGGCGCCCACCCGACGCTGCTGGGCCGACCGCTGAGCAGCGACGACGTCTCCGGCGATCACCTCGACCACCTCGTCACCACCTATCTGCTGGGAACGCTCGGTGAGGACGCAGCCGGCCTCGATCCGTTCGATTCCGAGACCGTCACGGCACTCGCCGACTTCCGCTCCCGGTGCCGCGCGGCGAAGG
Source organism: Rhodococcus shunpengi (assembly GCF_048381395.1). Taxonomy (NCBI): domain Bacteria; kingdom Bacillati; phylum Actinomycetota; class Actinomycetes; order Mycobacteriales; family Nocardiaceae; genus Rhodococcus; species Rhodococcus shunpengi. Next base: position 446,310 of record NZ_JBLWIU010000036.1, on the reverse strand, counting down.
AAGCGCTGTCCAGCGACACCGAGACGGTGGTGCCGGTCGCGCTGCCCGGCCTGCACCGCGACCTGCGTCTGGTGCGCAGCGAGTTCGAGGAACTCGCCCGGGAACCGCTCGAGGCGTCACTCGCCGTGGTGCAGGACGCGATCCGCGGGGCCGGGCTCGATCGTTCGGACATCGGACGCGTGCTGTTGATCGGTGGTGGCTCGTCCACCCCGCTCGTCGCCGAACTGATCTCGTCGGAGCTGGGTCTGCCGATCGTCTCGTCGGCGCGACCGGCCTTCACCGCCGCGCACGGAGCCGCGCTCGCAGCGGCCGAGGCAGGTGCCGCAACTGTGGCTGCCCCGGTGGCGCCTCCTGCACCTGCCGTCGACGACGAGCCCGAGACCGTCGCGCTGCCGGTGGTGTCCGCCGCGGAGGCGCAGCCGGTCGCTGCCGCGCACCGGCCGGCGGTCGTCGACACCGCGACCGGCACCCCTGCACGCGCCCGTGCCCGTTCGTTCACGCTGGTGGGTGCCGCTGTCGCTGCCGTCGTCGTCCTCGCCGGTGGCGGACTGGCGATCGGCACCCTGTCGTCGGAGGCCGAGACGCCCGGTTCGGAGGTACGTCCGTCGAGCGAAGTCGTGGCCGGGAACCCGACGACCACCGAGAGCGTCCCCGGTACGGCCGTCCCCGGCACGACCGGCGCGCAGCCGTCCGAGTCGGGAACCGTCGTCCCGGTCCGGGTGCAAGGTCCGGACGGGACCGTGACCGCTGTCCCGGCCGCCGCGACGCCCGCTTCCGGTGCCGCACCCACCGGCGCTGTACCTGCACCGGACCCGACCGCACCTGCGCCGGCGACACCCGGGGAGACCACGCAGGCACCCCAGCCGGCACCGCAACCCGCTCCCGCCCCGGCCCCGGCGCCCGCTCCTCAGCCGGCCCCGCAACCGACCGCGCCGAGCACGGGTGGCAGCGGCGTCGGCGACGCCCTGTCGGGTGCAGGCCAAGGTGCGGGCGCGGTCGTCGAGGGTGTCGGCAACGGCGTGGGCCGGGTGCTCGACGGCACCGGCAACGTGGTCGGTGGTGTCCTCGACGGCACGGGGCAGGTCGTCGGCGGACTGCTCGGAACCGAGCGCTGACCGATCCGATGACGTCCGCTCCCGCTCCTCCCCGACGCCCGATCCCCCGGGAGGTCACGCGCGCCCTGACCGTGGCCGCTTCCCCGCGACTGTTGCTCGTCGGCGGCACCGGAACCGGGAAGTCCGCCGTACTCGCTTCGCTCCGCACCGATCTCGCCGATGCCCGCATCGTCGACGACGCACACCGCATGACCGCCGCGGAACTGCAGGAGCTCGTCGACCACATCCGGGATGCACCGACGGGGATCGTCGTGGCCACCGAAGCCCGACCGCACCGAGCCGAGATGCGTTCGCTGACAGCAGCGTTCGCGGGACACGGGACGGTGGTGGAACTGGGTTCGTGGACGCCTCGTGAGATCGCCGGTCGCGCGGCGTCGTTCGAGCTCCGGCTCGCACCGCCCCAGATCCGTGCCCTGCACCGCCTCACGGGCGGCGTACCGCATCTCGTCGACACCGCCTTCGAGGCCGTGCGGACGGAGGGTGATGTCCGGCGGGTCGTCGAGGAGGCGATCCGCCGGCAGCTCCTCGCGGATCTCGATCTCACCGCGGCCCTGGCGCTCGTCGATCTCGGTGCCGCGCTCGATCCCGGCGAACTCGCCGCCGTACTCGACATCCCTGTCGAGCGCGCCCTCGACCTCGTCGATGCCGCTCGTGCGAGTGGCCTGCTCGGCACGGATGCCGCGAGCCTCACCACCGGGGCGAGCGGTGTGCCCGCCGGCGTCCTGGGGAGACACAACCTGTTCGCCGTCGCGCGTCGTCTCCTCGCGACCCGCATCGATGCCGGAACGCTGACGCCGCAGCTCGCCCGCGGTCTAGCGACGATCGGTCTCACCGACCCGCACCTCGCCGATCGGCTCGTCGACTTCGCGGCCGACGCGCCACCGCACGAAGCCGCCGAGCTCCTCGACGCCGCCGTACCCGCGGGAGCCGATCCAGCGACCCTTGCGGTGCGACGAGCCGAAGTCGCCTTCGCAGCAGGGGATCTCGAGCGAGCCGAACAGATCACCGACCGGTTGCTCGACCGCGCCGACACGGCGGACGTCGACGACCTGCGCGCCGCCACCCGGATCTCCGCGAGCATCGCCGCACATCGTGGCATGCTCGACCGCAGTGCCGACCTGTTCGAATGGCTCGGCCCCGACCGGGTCGGTACGGACGCTCCCCTCGCCGCCACCGTGCTGCTCGCCGCCGGTCGCCCCTCGGCCGCAGAACATCTCCGCGGTGCCGCCACATCGGGTGCGCCGACCTCGTCGGCCTCCGCCGCGCGACTGCTCGAGGAGGGCCTGCGCGAATCCGTCGGCGGCGACGGCCGGATCGCAATGAACCGCCTCGCCCGCGCCCTGACGAGCCTCGGCTCCGACGGGTCGCTGCGCGCCTGGCCCGACACGGTCGACGCCGTCGCCGCACTGCTGTGTCTGCACTCGGGTGAACTCGGGCACGCACGCGCGATCCTCGACCGTCCGGAGACGCCCACCGTGCGCAATCGCATCCTGGTGGCGTGGACCGAGATGCTCGGCGGTGATCTCGCAGCCGCCGCGGCCACCGCCGAGGCCGTCGCTCCCGAGGTGACCGGGCAGCGCGACCTCCTCTTCTTTCATGCCCTGCAGGTCGGGTTGGCGCGACGGAACGCCGACCTCGGAGCGTTGACGGTGCGGTGGCAGGCCGCGCAGTCGGTGGTGGCGGAGTATTCCGTCGACCTGTTCGGGCTGCTGCCCCTGGGGGAACTGTGGCTGGCCGCCGTCCGACTCGGAGAGTCCGCGCGGGTCGCGCATCTCGTCGCCGCTGCCCGCGCACTGCTCACCACCCTCGGTGAGCCACCGCTGTGGGGTGCGGCGCTGCACTGGTACGGGGTGCAGGCCGCGATCGCCGCGGACCGTCCGGCCGACCTCGTCCCGCACGCCCGCGCCCTCGCTCTGGCCGCGGAGACCACCGCCTACGCCGCGGTGCTCGCGCGGGCCGGGCACGCATGGCTCTCGGTGCTGCGCGGTGAGGTCGACGCGGTGCGCATCCGCGAGGCGGCCGAGTCCCTCGCGTCCGTGGGTCTTCCGTGGGACGGCGCGAAGCTCGCGGGAGAAGCAGCGCTGCGGACGGACGACACCACCGTCGCCACCGGATTACTGCAGGTCGCGCGGACGATCCGGCAGGACGGTCCGGCCGGTCGCGCCCCGGTCGACATCGCCCCCGATGCTCCCCCGGGCGGTCCGGACGAATCCCCCCTCGGTGCACGGGAGAAGCCGGGTGCACTGTCGGAGCGCGAGGCGCAGGTGGCCGACCTGGTTGTTTCGGGCCTCACCTACCGAGAGGTAGGAAACCACCTGTACATTTCCGCGAAGACCGTGGAACATCATGTCGCCCGTATCCGGCGCCGACTCGGTGCCGGTTCCCGCTCGGAGCTCCTGTCACTGCTCCGGGCCATGGGGCACGGCGCAGATGTACCCCGTCACACACACTCCGACCGGAATGGAGGCAAGCCGGCATGTCCGTAGGCGTAGGCCTGAGGGTGGGGACCACCGTGTCGTCGGTTGCGGTCACCTCACCGACGCCGGGACGGCCGGACCCCGCACCGATCGAGCGGTTCACCGCCGTCCACCTGCACTCCGACGGCACCGCGACACTGGGCGACCACGACGTCGTCGACGGGCACACCAGTTCCTTCACCGGCTTCGTCGATCGTCTCGGCCACTCCGGTGGTGTCCGCGCCAACGACGGTTCGCTCTCCCGCGCCGAAGACCTCGTCGCCACGGCCATGGAATGCCTCCTGGCCGACGCAGCCTCTCTCATCGGCGACACCCCGTACACCGCAGTGGCGACGTACCCCACCGACTGGCCGAGTTCGACGGTCGCGGTACTGCGCAACGCCCTCGACTACGTCGGGTTGCGTCATGTCTCGCTCGTCTCCGACGCCGAGGCCGCCGCGGCATGGTTCGAATCGCAGGTCGCGCACCAGACCGGGCGGCTCGTCGCGGTCTACCACATCGACCCGCAGGGCTCGACCGTCACGCTCGTGCGCTCGGGAGTCGCGGCGGGTAAGGCCTTCCGATTCCCCGAGGACGACGCTCCGTCGGTCGCCGCGCAGCTCTCGTCGGCGCTCGGCGCGTTCGGCTGGCTCGTGAGCAACCTCGACGCCATCGTCGTCACGATCGACGAAGCGGTCGACCCGAGCGCAGCGCAGCTCGTCGCACAGTCGGTGAAGACCGGACTCGGCGTGCGGTGTGCCCTGGCGCCCGAGCCGCACCAGACGATGGTGCGTGGCGCCGCTCTCGCGGCGGCCGCCGGCTCGGTCGACCTCCTCGGCTCGACGCAGATCCTGCCCACCGCCAAGCTCGCCGAACCGCGACGCAGCGAACTCGACCCCGAGATCACCGCGGTGATCTCGAAGATCACGGCGACTCCCCCTCCGGGTGCCACGCCCCCTGCCGCCGCGACGCCCGCGGCGAACACGTCGAAGGCGACGGTCGCCGCCGTCGCGTCCGGGGAAGTCGCCGACGAGAAGCCCTCGGGTCGTTCGTCGAAGGTCACGGCCATCGCGGCGGCTGCGGCGATCGCGCTGCTCGTGGGCATCGGCGCGTTGGTGTTCGGGCTGCGGGACTCCCCGACGGCCACCGCGGGCACGCAGGTCGCCGAGACCCCGACCGCACCCACGACCACGACGACCTCGAAGGCGCGCCCCACACCGGCTCCCCGCAGCACCGAGGAGACCACCACCGAGGAGTCGACCGAGCCGGCCACCGCCGAGCAGACGATCCCGGTGGCTCCGCCGGTCGTGCAACAGACCTGGGTCGATCCCACCACCGGCACGAGCGAACAGTCCTCTTCTTCGTCGTCGTCGCCCGGCTCGACCACCTCGAGCACGTCCGACACGTCCTCGACCACGTCGAGCACCGGCTGGTCGCGGCGGAACCAGCCCGATGATTCCTCGGGTGGCGGACGCGGTAGCGGAGGCAGCGGCGGAGGCGGTGGTAGCGCCACCACGACGACGCCGCCGGCAACCGACACGACCGATCCCGAGCCCTCCGAGGAACCGACGTCGACGCAGACGCCGACCGTGGAGCCCACCGACGCTGAGACCGGCAACTAGACAGAGCAGGTATCCGGGTGGTGACCTACGGCACTATCGGCGGTCGCCGGGCCGTCCCGTAAGCTGTCCCGCGGGTCGGCTCGCCGATTCCACGAAGCACCTGTTCAAGAGCACATCGAGCACACATGAAAGGCCTCCATGCGTCTCTCGTCGGCGTCGCGCGCCGCAGTCCGTTCCACCACCCGCCGCGTCGCAGTCGCAGCGGCCTCCGCGGTTCTGCTGGCAGTGCCCTTGAGCGCCACAGCGAGTGCCGCGCCCGCCGAACAGTTGCCTTCCGCTGAACTTCCCGCCGAACTCGTCGAGGCGATCCAGCGCGACCTGGGTCTGTCCCCCGAGGAGTACCTCGATCGTGCCGCCCGCGCGCAGGAGCTCGGCGACTACGCCCGCGACTTCCGCTCCGAGCACCCCTCCGAGTTCGCCGGTGCCTGGCTCGGCGAGGACGGCAAGCCGGTCATCGCCGTCACGAATCGCGAGGCCGCCGAGCGCGCTGCGCAGGACGGCTTCCACGCCACGGTCGCGCCGGTCTCGGCCGACGGACTCGAGCAGGCCCTCGCCGAACTGAACCGCTGGGTGGCGGGACTCCCGCGCGAGGTGTCGTCGCAGATCAACTCCGCGTCGATCGATGTGCTCAACAACCAGATCGTCCTCGACATCGTGAACTCGCCCATCGGGCGCGCACTGAACCTGCCGTCGCTGGTCGCGAACGTGCAGGTCCAGCTGTCGCCGGGCATGCCGCCGAACGATCCGGCCCCGATGGGTGGCGACACCTACATCACCGCCGACGGCGACGTCCGCGCCACGCCCATCGAGCGCATCGGCATCTGCTCGTTCGGCTTCAACGGTGTCGACGCCGACGGTAACGCCGTCAACCTCACCGCCGGTCACTGCGACGCGGTCGCCCGTGCCGACGGTGGTTCGACGGTCTACCTGCCCAACCGCGCGAACATCGACGAGAGCGTGCGGATCGGCAAGTTCACCGAGTCCACGGTGGGCACCGACAGCACCCTCGACTACGGCATCGTCTCTCTCGACGAGGCCGGCGTCGAGGCCGGCCTCGACCGCCCGTCGGTCCGCGGCGGCAACGGTTCGACCCTCACGGTCACCGGCACGGCCGTTCCGGTCGTCGGCGCGCCCGTCTGCAAGTCGGGCCAATCCTCGTCGTTCACGTGCGGCCTCGTCGTCGCCGATCGCATCGAGACCCAGCTGACCTACGACTCGGGCTTCTCGAGCACCATCCGCGGCTTCGCGACCTCCGCCTGCACCCTCGCGGGTGACAGCGGTGGCGCCATCGTCACCGGCACCCTCGCCCTCGGCGTGATCAGCGGATCGAACAGCGCCGGCGCACCGAACTGCGTCGAGGCGAACCTGGTACTCGCGCCCAACGGTGGCACCTCCAGCCTCGGCATTCCGATCCAGGAGATCGAGAACGCCACCGGCACCCGGGTCCGTACTGCGGCGAACCCGGCATAACGGCCGGAACCGTCCGGTCCGTTCGTCACAACAGTCACACGAGTCTCATCCGTAACCGAGAAGTACCTATGTACTTCCTCGCTCACCCCTTAGGATCGGACGGACGCCGATCCGCGGGGGAACGGCGCCTTCGCGCGTGCATGCGTGAAGGAACGAGAAAGGTATCCATGCGACGCACCTTCGCACGTCGGACGGCCGTCATCGGTTCGGCCGCACTGCTGCTCCTCGGTCCTGCCGTTGCCATCGCGCAGGCCGAACCCGAGACCGAACCCGCGCAGACGTCGTCTCTGCCGGCCGAGCTCGTCGAGGCGTTGCAGCGCGACCTGAACATCGATGCCGAGCGCTTCCTCGCCGATGCGCAGCGCAGCCAGGATCTCGCCGCGTTCGCCGAGAAGGCACGGGAGCAGTTCGAAGCCGTCTTCGCCGGTGTGTGGCTGGACGACCAGGGCACCGCCACGGTCGGCCTCACCGAGGGTGACGGCTTCGAGGAGGCCCGCAAGGCCGCCGAGGATGCCGGATTCACCGTCGCCGAGACCGAGCGCAGCGAGGACGCCCTCGAAGATCAGCTCGGCGCACTGGGCGACTGGCTCGAGACCCAGCCGCCCGCCGTCGCCGACGTCATCCGCGGTATCGCCATCGACGTGGTGAACAACGACGTCGTCGTGCGCACCGACAACGTGTCCGGTGTCGAGCTCCCCGACTTCCTCGACGGGGTGCGCGTGCTGTTCGCTCCCGCCGAGCTGACGCCGGAAGGCGCGACCGACCTGCAGCCCATCGCCGGTGGCCTCGACGCCCCCGACGCCCTCTTCGGTGGCGACGCCTACGCCGCGCTCGGCGCCGGCGAGGGCCTGCGCTGCTCCCTCGGCTTCAACGGCGAGGACGGCAGCGGACAGCCCGTGAACATCACCGCCGGTCACTGCGACCCCAACCGCGCGCAGGCCGGCACTCGGTGGGCCTCCCAGGTCCACCAGCTCATCGGCGACAACCTCGGCCAGCACCTCGGCTCGTTCGAGAAGACGGTGCTCGACGGCAGCGACTACGCGCTGATCCGCCCCACCTCCGATGCCGCGGGTCGCTTCGAGAACAACGGCGTGCGCGTTCCGTTCGCCGCTCCGCTGCCCATCACGGGTATCGCGGATCCCGTCGTCGGCGCTCCGGTCTGCAAGTCGGGCCTGCGCACCGGCTACAGCTGCGGCGTCGTGACCGCCACCGGCCAGAACGTCGAGATCGGCCACCGCGTGCTCGAGAACGGCTTCTCCACCAACCTGTGCGCCCTGCAGGGCGACAGCGGTGGCACCCTCGTCACCGGCACCCTCGCCCTCGGCATCTCCAGCGCCTCGAACGTCGGCCAGTACGGCATGTGCGAGATCGCCGGGTTCGTCAGCGGCCTGCTCGGTGAGAGCCCCGAACTGTTCGCCACGCCGATCAAGACGGTCCTGGCGGAGAACCCGGGCCTGAAGGTCCGCACCTGGTAGGACAGGCTCCATACAAGAACGCGGCCCGGCTTTCCCAACATGGAGAGCCGGGCCTCGTCGCATACTCAGCGGTATGTGCTGCCACAGGAGCGTCACCGAGGAATCAAGATCGAGTCAGGTTAGGCTCTCTCCAACTCGGTCGGAACACGTGAGTCGGCCGCAAGAACAGAGGGAGAAGAAGTGCTCGGATCATCACTCCTGGGAAGCCTGGCGGTAGTGCTTACAGATCCACAGGTGCTGTGGAACTTGATCAGACTTTTTCTGGCCGCCTGACCAGGGTACGAAACAGCCCCGCCGCCCTTCCGGGCGACGGGGCTGTTCTCGCTCTTCCTTACTTGGCCCACTGCGTGGTTCCCGGAGGCGCGAGCAGATCCTGGACCACTGCGATACCCGCGACCACAGCGGTCGGGCCACCGGCGACGAAAGCACCGATGGTGCCGCCACCACCTGCTCCGACCACACACCCACCGATGGCACCCGGAATCGTCCCGACAAGGCCGACGGCCGCGCCGACGATGCAGCCGATGATCGCACCTGCAACGGTGCCGATGGCCGTAGCCATGCCCAGCTGCGAAATGAAGTTCTGCTGCGACTTCAGGTTCTCCTCAGGCGACGCGACGTCGGTCAGCTTCAGGGCAACCGGGGTGATCGACGGCCCGACCTTGTCCTCGGGATCAACCGGCACGGCCTTATTCAGGTCCGTCGTCGGGGTCAGGGTCAGCGTCTTGCCGTCTTCGCTGATCTCACGCTCGAAGGGGAGCTGCAGATCGCCGAGCTGGATCGCGAGGGGCAGGCTGAGGACAGTGTTGCCGTCGTCGTCCTGCAGCTCGACGCTTTCACCGTCGCCGGAGATCCGGAACTGTCCGGCGTCGATGACAGTCTCGATGGACTCACCGTCGGGACGAACCTCGTAGTTGATGGCGTTCTCGTCCTGCGCAGCGGGCGCCGCGTACGAGGTACCGGCGGTGATGCCCATGGCGGCGATCGTCATCGTCGCCACAGCGGCAAGCTTCTTCAGCTTCATCTTTTTCCGTTCTGTGACATGGCGCACGCCTGTTAAGACGCCCCCATTCTGCTGTATTGACCTGGAGTTCTACGTCCCCCGACGCGCACAGCCCACATGCGAACCCCATGTACCGGGCGAATCATAACCGACATCACATCCGGAGTGTTATACCCCTTTGTCCGAATGGATACCGCATCGTGGCCGGTAGAGCGTGTCGTGACGTCCGTGTGACACACGCCTCGTTCCGGGCAAGTTAGGACATCCTGCGTGAAGGCGGCATCACGTTTGACCTCTAGCGTGTCCGGGCACACGGTCTCCGATTCGACGCGGATTTTGCTACTGACGGGTAACTCCAGTTCAGACCAAGTTACCGGTGGGTAACTTAGCTTGCGTTACGATGCGGTGACTCATACCAGGCGGCACGACGCCGCCCCCGACACGAAAGGCCACGTATGAATGCCCTGACGATTACGTTGGGCACGATCGGCGTGCTGCTGAGCCTCGTGTGTTGGTTCGCGTTCATCAGCGGCGCATTGAAGATGGTCAACACGATTCGGGTCGGCCAGCCGGCCCCGGACCGCTGGCGGCCGTTCTTCCCGCGCTTCAAGCAGATGGTCGTCGAATTCCTCGCGCACACGAAGATGGTCAAGTTCCGGACCGTCGGCTGGGCGCACTGGCTGGTGATGGTCGGCTTCATGCTCGGCGCGATCGTCTGGTTCGAGGCCTACGGCCAGACGTTCGATCCGGAGTTCCACTGGCCCCTCATCGGTGACACCGTCGTCTATCACTTCATCGACGAGATCCTCGGCCTCGGCACGGTGATCGGCATCCTGACGCTGATCTACATCCGCCAGCGCAACCATCCGCGTCAGCCCGGTCGGATGTCGCGCTTCAGCGGCTCGAACTTCAAGGCCGCCTACTTCGTCGAAGCGGTCGTGCTGCTCGAGGGCCTGGGCATGATCATGGTGAAGGCCGGCAAGATCGCCCTCACCGGCCACTACAACGCCTACACCGACTTCTTCACCATGCAGGTCGCGAAGCTTCTCCCCGCGAACGCCGTCATGGTGTCGATCTTCGCGTTCGTCAAGCTCATGTCGGGCATGGTGTGGCTCTACATCGTCGGCCGCAACATCACCTGGGGTGTCGCATGGCACCGCTTCTCGGCCTTCTTCAACATCTACTTCAAGCGTGAGGACGACGGCGGTCCCGCCCTCGGTGCCGCACGTCAGATGATGTCCGGCGGCAAGCCCGTCGACATGGAAGACGCCGATCCGGACAAGGACACCTTCGGTGCCGGCCGCATCGAGGACTTCACGTGGAAGGGCTGGCTGGACTTCACGACCTGCACCGAGTGCGGTCGTTGCCAGTCGCAGTGCCCCGCCTGGAACACCGGTAAGCCGCTGTCGCCGAAGCTGCTCATCACGTCGCTGCGCGACCACGGTTACGCCAAGGCTCCCTACCTGCTCGCCGGTGGTCGCACCGATCTCGGTGGCGACGAGGTCGGTCTGGTCGACGCCGAGGGCAACCCGGACGAGGCCAAGCTGGCGAAGATCCCGGCGTCGGCTCGCGAGGAGTCGGGTCGCAAGCTCGTCGGCGAGACCGAGGGACTGCTGGAAGCAGGCGAGCTCGCTCCCGTCATCGACACCGAGACCCTGTGGTCGTGCACCAACTGTGGTGCGTGCGTCGAGCAGTGCCCGGTGGACATCGAGCACGTCGACCACATCATCGACATGCGTCGCTACCAGGTGCTCATCGAGTCGGACTTCCCGTCCGAGCTCGCGGGTCTGTTCAAGAACCTCGAGAACAAGGGCAACCCCTGGGGCCAGAACGCCAAGGACCGTCTCAATTGGATCAACGAGATGGAGTTCGACATTCCGGTCTTCGGCCAGGATGCCGACAGCTTCGACGGCTACGAGTACCTCTTCTGGGTCGGCTGTGCCGGTGCCTACGAGGACCGCGCCAAGAAGACCACGAAGGCCGTCGCCGAGCTCCTCGCGACCGCCGGCGTGAAGTTCATGGTCCTCGGTGCCGAGGAGACCTGCACCGGCGACTCCGCTCGCCGCGCGGGCAACGAGTTCCTGTTCCAGCAGCTGGCGCAGCAGAACATCGAGGTCCTCAACGGTGTGTTCGAGGGCGTCGAGCAGAGCAAGCGCAAGATCGTCGTGACCTGTGCGCACTGCTTCAACGCGCTGAACAACGAGTACCCGCAGGTGGGTGGCAGCTACGAGGTCGTCCACCACACGCAGCTGCTCAACCGTCTCGTGCGGGCGAAGAAGCTGGTCCAGGTCAAGGCCGTCGGCCAGGACGTGACCTACCACGACCCGTGCTTCCTCGGACGGCACAACAAGGTCTACAACGCTCCGCGTGAGCTGATGGCGGCGTCGGGCGCGAAGCTCGTCGAGATGCCGCGTCACGGCGAGCGGTCCATGTGCTGTGGTGCCGGTGGTGCTCGCATGTGGATGGAGGAGAAGATCGGTAAGCGCATCAACATCGACCGTGTCGACGAAGCGCTCACCACGAATCCCGCCAAGATCGCGACGGGCTGCCCGTTCTGCCGCGTCATGCTCACCGACGGTGTGACGGCGCGTCAGGAAGAGGGCAAGGGCGAGGGCGTCGAGGTCATCGACGTCGCGCAGCTCATGCTCGAGTCCATCTCCCGCGTCGAGGCTGCCAAGCTCAGCGACAACCTCAAGGTCGTCCAGCAGCCGAAGACGCCGGTCGAGGTCGAGGAGACCGCGGAAGAGGTCGAGAAGGAGCGCGTCGAGGAGGTCGAGGTGGCAGCGGCAGCGCCGGCTGCTCCGAAGACCACCGGTGCCCCGAAGGCCGGCGGTCTGCAGATGAAGGGTGGTCTCAAGGCTCCGGGCGGACCGAAGGCTCCCGGTGGTGCGAAGGCTCCTGTTTCCGAGGCAGCCGAGGCTCCCGCAGCTCCGAAGGCGAAGCCGGGCGGGCTGCAGATGAAGGGTGGCCTGAAGGGTCCGGGCGCGAAGAAGGCTGCGGCTCCGGCTGCACCTGCCGCGTCCGAGGCTTCTGCTGCTCCTGCGGCCGAGGCACCGGCAGCGCCGAAGGCCAAGCCGGGCGGACTGCAGATGAAGGGCGGCCTCAAGGCTCCGGGTGCGAAGGCCCCGGGTGCCGCGAAGCCGGCCGCACCTGCTGCCCCTGCCGAGTCGTCGTCGGAAGCTCCCGCAGCCGAGGCACCTGCGGTGCCGAAGGCGAAGCCGGGTGGCCTCCAGCTCAAGAGCGGCCTGAAGGGCCCCGGCGCCAAGAAGGCGGCTTCGGCAGCGAACTCTGCGCCCGCGGCTCCTGCCGGGGAAGCACCTGCTGCGGAGGCTCCCGCTGCGGAAGCCCCTGCGGAGCAGCCGAAGGAGTCGGCGATCCCGAAGGCGAAGCCGGGCGGACTGCAGCTCAAGAGCGGTCTGAAGGGACCGGGTGCGAAGAAGGCTGCGCCTGCCGCTCCGGCTGCTGCGCCGGCGAAGGCGGAGCCGACGCCGGAACCCGAGCCGGTCGCCGAGGCTCCTGCGGAGCCCGAGGCGCCCGCGACCCCGGCGAAGCCGGAGGTCGAGGCACCGAAGGCGAAGCCTGGCGCGCTCGGCTTCAAGCCCGGCGCGAAGGCACCTGGCCGCAAGTAGGTACGCAACGCGAGGTTGAGGCTCGCAACGCTGGCAGTGACTGCTGGCGTTGCGAGCCTCACTTCTTTGTTGCGTACCTCCCCGTCGGCCCGCTCCCCCGCGCCGCCCGCGCGAACGCCTCCCGCACCTTCGTTGCGACGGCGCCGCGGGTCCCGAGGTCCTGCCACGTCCACCGCACCACCGTCCACCCTGCGTGACGCAGTGCGTCCTCCCGCAGCTTCTCGCGGTAGACCACGTCCTCGGCGGCGGTGGTCGCGACCCCGTCGCGGCGGTACTTGATCCGACCGTCGAACTCGCCGATCACACCGTGCTCCGGCCACAGGAAGTCGACGCGAGCGAGCCACCTGCCGTCGGCGGAGAAGACGTCCACCTGCGCGAGCGGCAACGGGATCTGCTCACGGACGAACAGGACCCTGCTCCGCGACTCGCCGGCGCTGTCGCTGCACCCGCTCGACAGCTGCACGGCACGACGCGCATGCGCGATGCGGGGATGGCTCCCCATCCGTTCCACGGCACGGGTCAGATCGACGGGGGCAACCAGCCCTGCTCGCAGTGCACTGTCGGCAAGTACGACGGCCTGCTCCACCGGCACCGTTGCGGCCACATCCGTGATCGTCCGTGCGACCGACAGCACCCGCGCTCCCCTCCGATCCACGACGTCCGCCTCACGGAAGAGCGCGGCGTGCATGACGCGGCCGGGTGTCCTCCGCGCTCCACTCGGCGCGTTGCGGGTGAGGTGCACATCGTCGAGTGGGATCTGCCAGACGTCGAGCCCGTGCAGTACCGCGGCCGATACGTGGCTCAGCGCCGAGGTCGGTCCGGCATTCGCGATGAACGCCCGTGCCCGCAGAGCATGTCGAGCGTGATCGTCGGCCCCCGCATACTGGTCGGACTGGACGAAGACTCCCGACGCGAGCCGAGTCCACGTTCCGTTCCGCACCAGACGTCGGATCTCCGTATCGGTGACGCCGCGCGCATGTGCCTCGCGCCGCAGGATCAACTCCCCCATGACGCCCAGCATCGCCCGTCGCCCCGGGCCCGTAGGTGCCTACAAGGACGAATCGGCCGGATCTGTGGATGAACCGACCGCCTGTGGAGAACTCGTCAGGAGACGCCGATCGCGGGGCCGAGGACGGGCCACGAGTTGTGCAGGTCGTCCTGCCAGTAGCCCCAGTTGTGGGTGCCGTCGTCGTGGATGTCGATGGTGGCGGGGATGCCCAGTTCGTCGAGGCGCGTCGCCATGCGTCGGGTGCAGTCGGCCGCGGCGGCTTCGATGAGTCCGCCCTTGATGACCACGTCGGCGAGGTCTTCCTCGTCCTTGATCCACTCGGATTCGAGATTGTCGTAGCGGCCGGGCAGGCCGGTGCGCGACGACAGGTACAGAGTGGTGCCGCGGAGTTTCTCGGCGTTGACGTACGGATCGTTGGCGACCCAGGTGGGGTCGTCGAACGACCCCCACATGTTGAGCGGGTTGCCGAAGAAGTTGACGACGGTCGTAGTGACGAAGGCCTGGCCGAGGGGGTCGCTCGTGCGTGCACAGCCGCTGAAGCTGCCCACCGCGTCGTACAGATCCGGTGCAGCGATGGCGAGATTGAGCGACGACGTACCCGACATCGAGAAACCGATCAGGCCGTTGGTGCCGGTGGTCGCGTAGGTGCTGTCGATGACGGGCGGCAGTTCCTCCGTGAGGAAGGTGGCCCACTTGTAGCGGCCGAGGTTCGGGTCGTCGTGCTTCCAGTCGGTGTAGTAGCTCGACTCGCCGCCCTTCGGGATGACGACGTTGACGTGCTTGTCGGAGAAGAAGTCGACGATGTCGGACTGGTCCATCCAGCTGTTGTTGTACGACCCGCCGTCGACGCCGCTCAGCACGTACAGCGTGGGGCCGGGAGTGTCGGTGTCGGTGGGGCGCAGGATCCGCAGCTCGATGTTCTCGTCCATGGACGGCGAGTAGACCTCGATGTCGAGCTGCTGGTCGTCGACGACCGTGGTGCTCACGAGCCGGGCTTCATCGGGTTCTGCGGACGCCGTCGACGCTCCGAGTCCCCAGGTCGACGCCACGACCGTCGTCACGACCGCCAACGCGGATATCCGCCGCATAGATATACTCCGATTCCGTTCCCCTGCGCAGCCCCCGGAACACCTTATAGGGCCGCAGTGCACTTGCCGATAATCGTCACTGTTCGAAGGATGACCCGTGTTTGGCCGATCGCTCCTGCTGACCGTTCTCGCCGCGGGTCTTCTCGGATCCGGCGTGGCGGCCGCCTCGCCCGCCACGCTGCCCGTTCCGTACGAACTTCCCGACACGGTGGCTCTCGAGCTCGAGAATCCGGGTGGTTCGGCTCCCGGCTCGAACGACCCGAATTGTCGCCCGACCGCCGACAAGCCCAATCCTGTTGTGCTGGTCCACAACACCAGTGGCAATCGGCAGGTCGCGTGGCAGACGTTCTCGCCTCTGCTCGCCAACGCCGGCTACTGCGTCTTCGCTCCGACGTTCGGCGCGTTCCCCGGTCCGTGGCCCGTCAGCGCTCTGGGTGGGATGGCGCCGCTCGAGCCGAGCACACATCAGCTCTCCGCATTCGTCGATGAGGTGCTCGCGCAGACCGGCGCCGAGAAGGTCGACATCGTCGGCCATTCGCAGGGCACGTTGGTCGCGGCGAAGTGGATCGGTGACGGCGGCGCCGACAAGGTCGATCGGCTCGTGTCGCTCGCTCCCCTCTGGGACGGGACGACCATCGTCACCAGCGACGGTGTGATGCGCGACTTCGAGTACGCGACGTGCCCCGCCTGCGCCGACATGCTTCCCGGTTCGCAGTTCCTCGAGGATCTCGCCGCGACCGGCCGTTTCGTCGAGCCGGTGGAGTACACGAACATCCTCACCGCCCACGACGACGTGGTGCAGCCGTACACGAGCGGCCTGGGCGAGGACCCGAACGTCACCGACATCGTGCTGCAGGACGTGTGTGCCTCCGCGAAGACCACGCACCTGCAGATGCTTGCCGATCGGCTCACCGCGGAGCTCGTGCTCTCCACCCTCGACGGGTCCGTTCCGGCGCCCACCGGCTGCGTCGACTGACCGCACCTCAGCTCTCCCGCGCGGAGAGCACCGCGTCGAGCACGGGCACGATGACGTCGAGCGCGTCGGGTGAGGTCATCTGCCAGTGCGTCGCCGGCACCTGATGGTTGTCGACGGCACCCGTCACAGCCGCGTCCCATCCGGACGCGCCTCGGGTTCCGGTCGGGTCGTCGGCTGCCGCGGTGAAGTAGACGATGTCGCCGTCGTACGTCCCCGGCCGATGCTCAGTCATCAACTCGGAGTTCCGCTGTGCCGCCGCGACCAGCCTGGTCACCACGCGTCTCGTGTCGTCCTCGGTGTTGCCGGTGAGTGAAGCGACGGACGTGACGAGGTCGTCGACGTCCTCGGCACCGGCTGCGGCCGCGTCGTCGATTCCGAATCCGGCGAGCAGCTCTCTCATCGACACATCGCTCGACTCGCCGGTCCGTGCACCGTTGCCGGCGAAGCTGTCGAGCATCACCAACGTGTCGACCTGTTGTCCCTCCGCTTGCAGACGCACAGCCATCGCGTGGGCGATCACGCCGCCGAGCGACCAGCCGAACAACCGGTACGGCCCCTCGGGCTGCACGGTCCGCAATTCGTCGACGTAACGCGCCGCGAGTTCGTCGAGGGTGGCGGGTTCGAAGTCGTCCTCGGTGACGGCCGGGGTCTGCAGACCGTAGACGGGCGCGTCGTGATCGAGCTGACGTGCGAGAGCGGTGTAGCACCACGACAATCCGACGATCGGGTGGACGAAGAACAGCGGCGTACCCGCGCCCTGCATCCGGATCGGCAGGACCGGAACCACGGATTCTTCGACGTCACCGGCACTTTCACGATCGATGAGTGCCGCGAGTCCTTCGACACCGGGTTCCCGGAACAGCCACTGCAGAGGTACTCGCGTCGGGAGCTCCGCATTCAACCGGGAGACGAGCTTGGTGGCCACCAGGGAATTGCCGCCGAGTCCGAAGAAATCGTCGTCCAGGCCCACCTGCTCGACACCGAGCACCTCGGCGAACACCGACGCCACGATCTGCTCGACATCGGTGACCGGAGCCCGGAACTCACGAGCCACGACGGCCGGTTCCGGCAGTGCCCGACGATCCAGCTTGCCGTTCGACGTCAACGGCAGTTCGTCGAGAACCATCACGATGTCCGGAACCATGTATGCCGTCAGGAAATTGCCGACGGTCTCTCTGATCGCCATCGGATCGATGGTCACACCGGCTTGTGGGACCACATACGCGACCAGTCGTTCATCTCCCCAGTTCCCGGCACGCACGACTGCAACTGCGTGAGCAACACCGTCACACGAGGTGAGAGCAGCCTCGACCTCGCCGAGTTCGATACGGAATCCACGGAGTTGGACCTGGAAGTCGGAACGGCCCGCGTACTCGAGCAGACCCGAACTGTTCCACTCGGCCAGGTCTCCGGTGCGGTACATCCGGCCTTCGCCGAACGGATCCGCAACGAACCGGGAGGCACTGAGGGACGGCCGACCGAGGTATCCCTGCGAGAGCTGTTCTCCGGCAACGTAAATCTCACCTTGCACGCCTACCGGGACCGGATGCAGCCGTTCGTCGAGCACATATGTGCGCAATCCTGGCAAGGGACGACCGATGACACTCGAACGGGCCTGTCTGGACATCTCTTCGGTCAGCGCCAGGAACGACACATGCACCGTGGTTTCGGTGATGCCGTACATGTTGATCAACTGCGGCGCATCATCCGCGTGGCGGTCATACCACCCCGTGAGCTTCCCGAGGTCCAGCGCTTCGCCACCGAAGATCACGTACCGGAGCCGGAGGTCGTCTGCAGACGCCGCAGCACGATCCGCTTCATCGAACTGGTAGAAAGCCGACGGCGTCTGGTTGAGGACGGTTACACCGTGTCGCGCAACCAGAGCCCGGAACTCCTCCGGTGACCGCGACGTCAGGTAATCGACCACTACCAGAGTTCCGCCGAACAGCAAGGGACCCCACAACTCCCAAACGGAGAAGTCGAACGCGTACGAATGGAACATCGTCCATACGTCGGACTCGTCGAATCCGAACTTCGTCTGCGCATTGGACATGAGTTCGACGACGTTGCGGTGGGTGACCGCAACTCCCTTGGGTCGTCCGGTGGACCCGGACGTGTAGATGACGTACGCAAGGTTCGACGACCGCAACGGCGCCAACCGGTCCACGTCGGTAACCGGCGCGGACGAGAACTCGTCGAGCTCCAACCGATCGACGTGGAGAATCTCCGCACCTTCGACTCGGGGAAGCTGTTCGGCTTCGTCCGTCGAGGTCAGAACGACGGTGGGGTCACCGTCCGTGAGAATGTATGCGAGTCGGTCCTTCGGTGAAGTGACATCGACAGGCAGATATGCGGCTCCCGCCGTGACCACCGCGAGAATCGCCACAACGAGTGATTCGTCCCGAGGAAGCGCGACCGCCACGAGAGAACCCGGCCCCACGCCGGATTCGATCAACCTGCGTGCCAACTTGTTCGACCGAGCGGACAGCTCCGCGTAAGCCGACACCGCATCCCCCGCAACGGTGGCCGTGTTGGCCGGCCAGTTCCGGGCAGCCCGAGCGAACAGCGCAGGGAGCGTCGACGACGTATCGACCTCGGCACCGGGCACAACCCATGCAGAGACGAGTTCTGTGCTCTCGTCCTCGGTCACGAACGGGATGTCGCCGATCGGTTTCGATGGATCCTCGACCGCACCGGACAGCACACGCGCGAATCGATTCGCGAAACCGACCACCGTCGCCTCGTCGAACAGATCGGTCGCATACGTCATTGCGACCGCCATACCCACAGCTTCACCGCGGTCGTCGAACTGCTCCGACACCGTCACCTGCAGATCGAACTTTGCCAACGACACATCCGCATCGATCGCAGACAGTGACAGGCCCGGCAACTCGAACTGCGTACGTCCCGTGTTCTGCATCGTCAACATCACCTGGAACAGCGGATTCCATGCGGTGGACCGAACCGGATCGAGCACCTCGACCAACCGCTCGAACGGCACCTCGGCATGACCGAAGGCGCCTAGATCCACCTCACGCACGCGGCCGAGCAGATCCTCGAACGTCTCCGAGCCGTCGACCTGCGTCCGCAGCACCAAGGTATTGACGAACATGCCGATCAGGTCGTCGAGGGCACGCTCGCCGCGACCCGCCACGGGTGTGCCGATCGCGATGTCCTCGGTGCCCGACAGCCGAGCCAGCAGGACGGCCAGAGCAGCGTGGACAACCATGAAGCGGGTGACGCCGTGTTCTGCGGTCAATGCATCAATGCTGCGCAGGAACGACGGGTCGAGAACGAACTCGTGTGTTGCACCCCGATTCGAAGTCGCTGCCGGACGCGGTCGGTCCGTCGGCAGAGCGAGGACGTCGGGAAGATCCGCCAGCTGTTCCGTCCAGTACGACAGCTGCCGCGAGATCAACGACTCCGGATCCGTCTCGGATCCGAGTACCTGGCGCTGCCAGAGCGTGTAATCCGCGTACTGCACGTCCAGCGGCTTCCACGACGGCATCTCACCCGCAGCACGGGCCGCATACGCCACCATCACATCCCGAGACAACGGACCCATCGAGAATCCGTCCGCCGCGATGTGGTGCACCACCACGACCAGCACATGTTCGGTCTCCGAGACCTGCAGCAACTCGATCCGCAGCGGCGGCGCGACCGTCACGTCGAACCCGGTGCTCACCGAGGCGACGACCCGATCGAACACTTCTGCCTCGGAAACGCGCGCCACCTGGAGCGCGACTCCGGCGTCGTCGACACCGAGCACGATCTGGCGCCCCGCACCGTCGACCTCCGGATACACGGTGCGGAGGATCTCGTGCCGCTCCACCACGTCCGCCACAGCGGCCCGTAGTGCCTCGACATCCAGGGCTCCGGACAGGCGGATGACCACGGGGATGTTGTTCACCGCCGAGTCCGGATCGAATCGGTTGAGGAACCACATCCGCTGCTGCGCCAACGACAACGGGATTCGTTCAGGACGAGCCTGGGGAACGAGCGGAGCGATTCGTCCGGATCCGCGTTGATCCGACACGGCGATCGCGAGTGTCTCGACGGTGGAGGCTTCGAACAACATTCGAACCGGGACTCGGCTGTCGAGGGCTTCCCCCAGACGCGCGACCACACGCGTCGCCATCAGAGAATTGCCACCGAGACCGAAGAAGTCGTCGTCCAAACCAACCCGTTCGACGCAGAGCACGTCCTCGAACACCGACGCCACCGCACGCTCGACTTCCGTCACCGGCGCCCGGAACTCGCGCGTCAGGATCTCAGGCTCCGGCAACGCCCTACGGTCGAGCTTCCCGGACGCATTGAGGGGCAACACATCCAGCACGACGAACTGTGACGGGACCATGTACCGGGGAAGGGATGCCCCGAGCGCGTCACGAACGCCATCCAACTCGATGGTGGCACCCGAAGCAGGAACCACGTAGGCCACCAGCTGCGGGCCGAGTTCACCGTCGTGCACCACGACGGCCGCCTGCCAGATCTCGGGCAGACCTGTCAGCGCCGTCTCGATCTCCCCGAGTTCGATCCGCAGACCGCGCACCTTGACCTGGTGGTCGGTGCGGCCGAGGTACTCCAGCATGCCGTCGGTGTTCCACCGCACCCTGTCGCCCGTGCGGTAGAGCCGGCCACCTCCCCTCGTGAACGGGTCCGCGACGAAGCGCTCGGCGGTCAGGTCGGGTCGTCCGATGTACCCGCGCGCCACCTGGACGCCCGACAGGTACAACTCGCCCTGCACTCCGACCGGGACCGGGCTCAAACGTCCGTCGAGCACGTAGGCACGGACACCGCGGAGCGGTTCACCGATCGGAACCGACACGGATTCCGTGCCAACACATCGGAACGCCGTAGACGTCACGGTCACCTCGGTCGGGCCGTAGGTGTTGTCCAGCACCGCATCCGAACGCGACGCGACACGTGCGACGAGATCCGGCGAGAGCGCCTCACCGCCCGCAGACAGATACCGCAGCGACGGCGGAAGCTCGAGTCCTTCGTCCGCGACGAACAACGCCAGCATGGACGGGACGAACTCCATGATGCACACGTCCCACCGACGTGCGACCTGCACCAGGTACTCCGGGTCCCGGTGGCCGCCGGGCTCCGCGATCACGAGACGCGCACCCACCTGCAGCGGATAGAACAGCTCCCACACGCTGGCGTCGAAGGTGATCGGTGTCTTGTGCATGGCGGTGTCTCCCGGACCGAGCCCGTACCGCTCCGCCATCCACGCGATCTGATTGACGACCGACCTGTGCGTGATGGTGACACCCTTCGGTCGTCCCGTCGATCCCGACGTGAAGATGACGTACGCCGTGTTGTCGGGATGCGGCGCAATCGGCGGAACCGGGCTCGCGCCGGGTGCATCGAAATCGATGGCATCGACGTCGACTGCGTCCACAGACGGCGGAAGCGCATCTCCATCCGTTGCCGTGGTGAGAGTCAACAACGGTGCGGCAGTCTCGAGGACGTACGCCGTCCGGTCGAGCGGGTGTTCCGGATCGATCGGCAGATATCCCCCGCCTGCCCGCAGGATCGCGTAGATCGCGACCAGCATGTTCGGGGACCGGCTCATGCAGACGCCGACCAACACTTCGGGTCCGACCCCACGTCCGATGAGATACCCCGCGAGCGCGTCGACCCGACGATCGAACTCGCCGTACTCGAGGACGTCGTCGCCGAACACAACTGCCGGTGCGTGCGGTGTGCGCTGCGCCTGAGTGGTGAACCCGTCGAGCAGCAGTGCATCGGTTACCGGTACCGCGGTGTCGTTCCATTCTGTCAGGATGCGGTGCCGCTCGGCATCCTCCATTACGTCCACATCGCAGATGAAAAGATCAGGATCGGCGGTCGTCGTCGAGAGAAGCCGGACCAGGCGCTCCGCCATCAGATCGACGGTGTCTGCATCGAAGATGTCTGTGGCGTAGTCGATCTGACCGCGGTACCCGTCACCGCCCGGCGTTTCGACAAGGGTGAAGGACAAATCGAACTGCGCGGACTTCCGATCGAATTCCAACGCCGAGAGAGAAAGTCCCGGGAGTTCGACTGCAGACTGGGTGTAGTTCTGGAAGGCCAGCATCACCTGGAACAATGGAGAGAACGACTGGGACCGTACCGGGTTGATCCGGTCCACCAATTTCTCGAAGGGTACATCCGCATGCGCAAACGCATCGAGATCCGCCCGGGTCGTGGTCGTCATCAACTCACGGAAAGACGAGCTCGGGTCGACGTTGGTCCGCAACACCAGAGTATTGACGAACATCCCGACCAGGTCGTCCAGCGCGCGCTCCCCACGACCGGCCACCGGAGTGCCGATCGCAATATCGGCGGTACCCGACAATCGGGCCAGCAACACCGCCAAGGCCGTGTGCACCACCATGAACGGAGTAGCGTGCTGCGCGGCGGCGAGTTGCCTGACGCGAGCCACGACTTCCGGCGGGACCGTGAAATCGACGCGTGCCCCCAACCCGTCCCGAGTCGCCGGGCGTGGCCGATCGGTAGGAAGCTCCAACGCGTCCGGCAGATCCGCAAGGAACGCGGTCCAGTAATCGAGTTGCTGGGAGATCAACGAGTCCGGATCGGATTCGTCACCGAGCACGGCACGTTGCCACAGGGCGAAGTCCGCATACTGCACCTCGAGCGGTGGCCATGCGGGCGCTTGCCCTGCGATGCGAGCGGTGTAGGCAACGACGACGTCCCGTGCCAACAGTCCGATCGAAACCCCATCGGCCGCAATGTGGTGCACAACCAGCGCAAGGACGTGCTCGTCCTCGTCGATCCGCAGTAGTGCACCACGAATCGGCGGCGCGTTCGTGACGTCGAAACCACCGGTGAGAAGCTCGGTGACGCGAAGTCGTAGCTCGTCCTCATCGGCCACCCGGACACGTTCGAGGCCGGGCGGTATCCAACCCGCAGGAAGCACCTTCTGGGTGCCTACGCCGTCTACTTCCGGATACTCCGTGCGCAGCACCTCGTGCCGGGAGATCACGTCCCGCATCGCTCTCTCGAGGGCCTCGATGTCGAGGTCGCCGCTCAGGCGAATTGCAAACGGAATGTTGTACGCCGCCGACTCCGGATCGAACCGGTTCAGGAACCACATCCGCTGCTGAGCGAGCGAGAGCGGAATCTGATCGGGACGTTCTTGCGCCACCAGCGGAACCACAGCATCGGCACCGACCCGCCCTTCGAGGTTCGCAGCGAGAGTTTCGACGGTCGGTGCATCGAACAACGAACGCAACGGGACCCGCGCGTCGAGAGCCGCTCCGAGACGGGACACGACCTGGGTCGCCACGAGGGAGTTGCCTCCGAGGGCGAAGAAGTCGTCGTCCAGGCCGACCTGCTCGACACCGAGTACGTCTGCGAACACCGATGCGACAGCACATTGGGTTTCCGTGACCGGAGCACGGAACTCCCGCTCCTCGAGCTCCGGAGCCGGTAGCGCCTTCCGATCCAGCTTTCCGGACGCATTGAGGGGCAACGAATCCAGCATGACGAACTGTGTCGGAACCATGTACGACGGCAGCACTTCACCGACAGCGCCGCGCAGCTGGGTCGCGTCGACGTCACCGACCGGAACGATGTAACCGACCAGCTGATCCGAACGGACGTCGACCGCTGCTGCAGCGATCCGATCCATGCCGCGCAGCACCGCTTCGATCTCGCCAATCTCCATGCGCTGGCCACGCAGTTTGACCTGAAGGTCGTTGCGGCCGACGTATTCGAGTTCGCCGCCGCGATTCCACCGGACGAGATCGCCGGTGCGGTAGAGCCTCTCGCCGGTACGCCCGGCCGGGTCGGCCACGAAACGTTCGGCAGTCAGTCCCGCACGTCCCTCGTATCCACGCGCGACCTGGATGCCCGACAGATACAGTTCGCCCATAACGCCGACGGGCACGGGACGCAGTCGCGCGTCCAGCACACGCGCGTGCGTGTTCCATACAGGTGTACCGATGGGAACCACGACGCCGTCGTCGGCGCTCGCCTCACGGTGAGTCGCCTGAATCGTCACTTCGGTTGGGCCGTACAGATTGTGCACGTCCGCGCCGAACTTCGAGCGGGCACGCTCGGCGGTCGCCGACGACAATGCTTCTCCGCCGGCGAACACCGCTCGCAATGCCGGGGTCGGCACCGTCGACTCGTCGAGCACGGCGTCGAGCACGGTCGGTACGAACTGTGCGATCGTGATGTCGAAGTCCACCAGCGCCCGAGCGAGATAGGCGGGGTCGCGGTGTCCGTCGTGCGATGCGATCACGAGTCGGGCACCGGAGATCAGCGGCAGCATGAACTCCCACACCGAAGCGTCGAAGGTCGCGGGAGTCTTGAGCAACACCACATCGGAGGGTCCGACATCGAACCGTTCTTGCATCCAGGCAAGTTGGTTGACCACAGCGGCGTGCGTGACCGCGACGCCCTTCGGCCGCCCTGTCGAGCCCGACGTGAACAGTACGTAGGCGACGTTCGCCGGCCGCAACTCTCCGCGACGTTCATCGGCTGACAACGGCTCGGAATCGAAGCCGGAAAGTTCGACGGTGTCGACCACAACCACTTCACGATCGGTACGGAACTCTGTTCCAGAAGTCGTCAGAACGACGGCCGGATCGGTGATGTCGAGAACGTAGCCGACACGCTCCGACGGCTGTTCGGGATCCACGGGCACGTAGGCGCCGCCGGCCGCGAGGACCGCGTAGATGCTCACCACGAGATCGACAGACCGCCCGATTGCGACCGCGACGGTGGAGTCCGGAGAAACGCCGACCGAAATCAGATACCGAGCAAGAGAATTGACTCGTCTCGAGAACTCGCGATACGTGAGAGTCGTGTTCTCAGCGGAGACCGCGGCAGCGTCGGGGGTTGCCGCTGCGCTTTCGCTGAACCATTCGGGGACAGTCATCGGCCCCACGAGTTCACGTGTCGCAGACTCACCGAGTGCGCGTACTGTCTCCGTCTCCGCAGGTAGCATCCACGGCAAGTCACCGACCGCCACTGCTGCGTCGGTGACGACGGCGTCGAGTATTCGCAGGAAACGCTGCGCGATCGCGCCGACCGTCGCATCGTCGAACAGGTCGGTGGCATACGTCCACGCCATCGCGATACCTGCGGGCTCGTTGGCATCCGATATCGTTTCGTGCACTGTGACCTGAAGGTCGGTCATCGCATGACCGAGCGGCACCTCGACCGGCGACATGCGGACTCCACCGAGACGAAAGTCGGTGGGCTGTGCATTCTGCAGGGTCAGCATGACCTGGAACAGCGGGTTCCGAGACTGCGATCGAGTGGGCGCGAGCACGTCGACCAGCGACTCGAACGGGATGTCCGCGTGGGAGAACGCCTTCAGGTCGATACTCTTGACCGAGTCGAGCAACTCGAGGAACGGTACACTCGGTTCGATTTCGGTTCGCAATACGAGAGTGTTCACGAACATGCCGACGAGATCGTCGAGCTCAGCGTGGCCACGTCCGGCGACAGGTGTGCCGATGACGATGTCGGTGCTGCCACTCAGTGCTGCAAGCTCCACTGCCAACACGGAGTGAAGCACCATGAAGAGGGTTGCATTGCGTTCTCGCGCCAAGCGTGTCAGCCCGGCGTGGACCGTCCGGTCGACCGTGATGAGGTGTGTCGCGCCGCGGTGGGATGCGATCGCCGGCCGAGGCCGGTCCCACGGCAACTCCAACTGCTCGGGGGCACCCGTGAGCGTCTCGATCCAGAAGCGAATCTGACCGGCCATGACACTGCTCGCGTCATCGGCCGAACCCAACATCTCACGTTGCCACAATGCGTAATCTGCGTACTGCACGACCAGGGGCGACCACGTGGGTACGGCCCCTTGGGCCCGGGATGCGTACGCCAGCATGATATCCCGCGTCAGCGGCCCGGCAGAGAAGCCGTCACCTGCGATGTGATGCACGACGAGTACGAGAACGAACTCGTTCGCTGCAGGTTTGTACAGTCGCGCGGCCAGCGGCACTTCGGTCGTCACATCGAAACCGGTGGATACGAATTCGGCGAGGCGACCGAGGATCTCGCTCTCACTCACCGGTATGGGAGAGAGGTCCACGTCGACGTCCGATGCCGGCAGGATTTTCTGCACGCCGATTCCGTCGATCTCCGGATACACGGTGCGCAGGATCTCGTGACGGTCGAGAAGGTCCTCGACGGCGTGCTGGAGTGCCGGCACGTTCAGGTCGCCGGACAACCGGATCGCCAGCGGAATGTTGTAGGTCGCGGACGCCGGATCGAAGCGGTTGAGGAACCACATCCGCCGCTGAGCGAGGGACAGCGGCACATGTTCGGGTCTGGTCCTCGCTGTGAGTGCAGGTCGGTCGCCGGAACCACTTCGCCTTTCCGCAGCAGCTGCGAGGTCGGAGACCTTCGAGGATTCGAACAACAGGCGCACTGGAATCTGCGCCTCGAATGCGTTGCCGAGACGGGCAGCGACACGTGTGGCGATGAGCGAGTTGCCACCGAGATCGAAGAAGTCGTCGTCGGCACCGACTCGTTCCAGGCCGAGGACCTCCGCAAATACGCTGGCAACGATTTCTTCTGAAACCGTACTCGGAGCGCGGAATTCGCCGCTACCGAATACGGGATCGGGGAGTGCGCGACGGTCGATCTTTCCGGATGCGTTCAGCGGCATCCTCGGCAGCGCGATGATGCTCGAGGGCACCATGTAGCGGGGAACCTTCGATGCAACTGCGACGGCGAGGGAGTCCGTATCGATATCCGCGCCGCCTTCCGGCACGACATAGGCGACGAGATGGTCTCCGAGTGTTTGGTGGGAGTGCACGACCACCACGCACTGACGGACCGTCGCATCACCGAGAAGCGCCGACTCGATCTCACCCAGTTCGATGCGGAGGCCCCGCAACTTCACCTGGAAGTCCGAGCGTCCGACGTACTCGAGTTCCGATTCTCGATTCCATCGAACGAGGTCACCGGTACGGTACATCCGACCGCCGTCGCCACCGAACGGATCGGCGACGAACCGCTCGACGGTCAGATCGGGGCGTTCCACGTAGCCGCGGGCAAGCTGAACTCCGGCGAGGTACAGCTCCCCTGTCACGCCGACGGGCACCGACCGGAGATGCGCGTCCAGTACGTACATCCCGACGGAACCCTGCGCCGTCCCGATCGGAATTACATCCAGGTCGGTGGCGGAGACCGCGTGGCGGCTGACGGATACTGCCGCTTCGGTCGGACCGTACTCGTTCGACAGCGCCGTCGCGGCGTTGACAGCGCGGAAGGCCCCGGCGAGCTTGGGGGTGAAGACTTCTCCACCACAGAACACCTGGCGAAGGGAGGCGAGTTCGCCCGGTTCGGCGGACGCAACCACCTCGGTGAGCATCGACGGGACGAAGTGCGCAGATGTCACCTGGTTCTCGACAATTGCCTCGATGAGACGTCGAGGATCGCGGTGCGCGTCAGGTGCGGCGACGACAAGTCGGGCGCCCGATGTGAGGGGCCACCAGAACTCGCGGACCGACGCATCGAAAGTGAACGGTGTTTTCTGCAGGACTGTGTCATCGGTGCCCAGGCCGTAGGCATTCTGTCGCCACGACAATGAAGCAACGACCGCATTGTGGGGAACTGCAACACCCTTCGGCCGCCCGGTCGAACCGGACGTGAAAATCACGTAGGCGATGTTCTCGACATGCAGCGGCGCGTTCCTGTCGGCGTCCGAAACGGTCCGTTCGGAGTAGTTCCCGAGCTCGAGGGTGTCGATCTGAACGATCTCGAGATCATGGTCCGTGGCGAAATCGTCGCCGGACGTCGAGAGGACCAGGAGTGGGTCGGCGGTCTCGAGGACGTAGTCGTTGCGGTCCTGCGGCAAATCGGGATCAACAGGAACGTATGCGCCGCCCGCCTTGACCACTGCGTACATACCGATCAACAGGTTCGCCGATCGACGCTGCGCCAGGGCGACCAAGGTGTCGGGACCGACCCCGCGGGACACCAGGTACCGGGCCATCGCATTGACCTGCGCATCGAACTGCGCGTACGACAGGGTCACGCCGTCGGCCGACAGTGCCGGCGCGTCGGGGGTCCGCGCCACCTGACGGTCGAACAGATCGACGAGAGTCTCGCTGTGCAGGGGTTTGACGCCACGGTCCCACTGGACGAGTGCCCGTTCGGCGGGTTCCAAGATGTCGATGTCACCGACCGCTACCTCAGGCTCGGCAGTGACGGCACCGAGTATCCGACGGAACCGATCTCCGAATGCATCGATCGTGGAACCGTCGAACAGGTCGGTAGCGTAAGTGAATTCAGCTGTCCACCCCGAAGGATCTCCTGCTACGTCGTGCGAATCGGTCAGCGTCAACTGCAGGTCGTACCGAGCTTCGGTGAAATCCGTGTCGAGCGCAGAGATGGTCAGCTCGTCGAGTTCGAACACCGACAGCTGCATGTTCTGGAACACGAGCATGACCTGGAACAACGGTGTCCGCGACTGGGAGCGGGGCGGATCGAGCACCTCGACGAGCCGCTCGAACGGCACGTCCGCGTTGCCGAAGGCGCCCAGGTCGGTGTCGCGCACCTGCGCGAGCAGCTCGGTGAACGGCAGCGACGGGTCGATGTCGTTGCGCAGCACGAGGGTGTTGACGAACATGCCGATGAGGTCGTCGAGTTCGGCCTCCCCGCGACCCGCGACGGGCGTGCCGATGGTGACGTCGCGCGTACCGGCGAGTTTCGCGAGCAGGACGGCGAGCGCGGCGTGCACGACCATGAAGGTCGTCGCGTTGTGTTCGCGTGCGAGTCGTTGCAGCGCACCGATTGTGGCGGGGTCGATCTCGAAGGTGTGGCGGGCACCGCGGTTGGTGGCGACCGGCGGACGCGGATGGTCGAGCGGCAGTTCGAGCGGCTCGGGCAGGTCTCCGAGTCGTTCGGTCCAGTAGGCCAGTTCGCGTGCGACGAGACTGTCCGGATCGTCCTCGGATCCGAGCAGGTCACGTTGCCACAGGGCGTAATCCGCATACTGCACGGCGAGCGGCGACCACGACGGCGCCTCACCGCGGCGACGCGCGTCGTAGGCGACCATCACGTCGCGGGTCAGCGGTCCCATCGAGAAGCCGTCCGCGGCAACGTGGTGCACGACGAAGACGAGCACGTACTCGTCGTCGCCGACCCGGTAGAGGCGAGTGCGGACCGGTACCTCCGAGGTGACGTCGAATCCGGCGTTCACGAATTCGACGACGGTGGGCAGGATGTCGGCCTCGTCGATCGGCACCGGTGTGACGTCCGGGCGCACTTGTGCGACGGGCAGCACGACCTGGTGCCCGACACCGTCGACCTCCGGGTAGACGGTGCGCAGGATCTCGTGGCGCGCGAACAGATCCGCGACGGCGTCCGCGAGGGCCGTCAGGTCCAGCGAGCCGGTGAGGCGGATGGCGACCGGGATGTTGTACGCGGCGGAGTCGGGGTCGAGGCGGTTGAGGAACCACATCCGCTGCTGCGCGAGCGACAGCGGTACCGAGTCGGGTCGCGGCTGCGCCTGCAGTGCCGGGCGGCCACCGGAGCCGGCGTGTTCCTCGGCCCGCACGGCCAGTGCTGCCACGGTGGGTGCCTCGAACAGCACACGCAGCGGGACACGCGCGTCGAGTGCGGTGGCGAGTCGCGCGATCACCTGGGTGGCGATCAGCGAGTTGCCGCCGAGTTCGAAGAAGTCGTCGTCCGCACCGACGCGGTCGACGCCGAGCAGGTCGCGGTAGATGCCGGCGACGATCTCCTCGATCGGGGTGGACGGCGCGCGGTACGCGCGGGTCGCGACCTCGGGCGCGGGTAGCGCCTTGCGATCGATTTTGCCGTTCGCGTTGAGCGGCAGCGCGTCGAGGATCATGACGACCGACGGCACCATGTAACTCGGAAGGCTCTGCGCGAGTGCGTCCTTCACCGTGTCCGCGTGGAGGGACTCGTCACCGGTGAGGTAGGCGACGATCCGGTCGCCGGTGTGCGGGTCGCTGTGCACGACCGTCACGGCCTGCGCCACACCCGACTGTTCCCGCAGGGCGGTGTCGATCTCGCCGAGTTCGATGCGGAAGCCGCGGAGTTTGACCTGGAAGTCGGCGCGGCCGCGGTAGTCGAGGGTGCCGTCCTCGTTCCAGGCGACGACGTCGCCGGTGCGGTAGAGACGCTCGCCGGAGCCGAACGGGTCGGCGACGAACCGGTCGGCGGTGAGGTCGGGGCGTCCGGCGTAGCCGCGTGCGAGCTGGGCACCCGCGAGATAGAGCTCGCCCGTCACACCCACCGGCACGGGACGGAGGCGACCGTCGAGGACGTGGACGCGCGTGTTCCATTCCGGGCGGCCGATCGGCACCGAGTCGGTGTCGTCGCCGGTCACCGCGTGCGCTGTCACGGAGACTGCGGCCTCGGTCGGCCCGTACAGGTTGGCCAGGTCGACGTCGGGGTGGAGCGACCGGAATCGCTGCGCGAGCGCGGGGGGCAGCGCCTCACCGATCGCAAGCACGCGCCGCACCGACTGGCTCAGCGCACCGCCCGCCGTGTCGAGCAGTGCCTCGAGCATCGACGGCACGACGTGCAGGGTCGTCACAGCCTTCTGCCGCATGACCGCGTCGAGATAGACCGGGTCGCGATGACCGTCGGGTGCAGCGATGACGAGTCGACCACCGGAGACGAGTACCGACCAGAATTCCCACACCGACAGGTCGAACGTCGCGGCCGTCTTGAGCAGCGCAGCGTCGTCGGAGGACAGTCCGAAATGCTGCGTCTTCCACAGCAACTGGTTGACGATCGCCGCGTGCGGAACCGCGACCCCCTTGGGCCGCCCGGTGGAACCCGAGGTGAAGATGACGTAGGCGGGGTGCTGCGGGTCGAGCGGAAGACGACGTTCGGTGTCGCGCACCGGGCTGTCGTCGAGCGCGTCGAGTTCGGGTGCGTCGACGTGCACCACGGCGCGACCGCCGGCATCGAAGTCGTCGTCGCGACCGGTCAGCACGCACACCGGGTCGGCGACCGACAAGATGTAGTCGATTCGCTCGCGCGGGTGGTCGGGGTCGAGCGGGACGTACGCGCCGCCGGCCTTCGCGACGGCGTACATGCCGATGAGCAACTCGACGGAGCGGCGCATCCCCAGCGCAACGGCCGTCTCGGGCCCCACGCCGAGGTCGATCAGGTGACGGGCGAGGCGGTTGACCCGTCCGTCGAACTCGCGGTAGGTGAGGGTGCCGGTCTCGTGGTCGAGCGCGACGGCGTCCGGTCGGGCCGCGACCTGCGCGTCGAACAGCGACACCAGCGTCCCGGTGGGTACGTCGTGTCGAGTGTCGTTCCACTCGTGCAGGATTCGCGTGCGCTCGACGGCGTCGAGGATGTCGAGATCACCGACGGGACGGCCGGGTTCGGCGACGATTCTGTCGAGCAATCGGACGAACCGATCGACGAACACGCGGGCGGTCGACTCGTCGAACAGGGCCGACGCGTAGGTGAGATAGCCGACGACGCCGGTGGGTGTGCCTGCCTCGTCGTAGCGGTCCTGGACGATCCAGTGCAGGTCGAATTGCGAGGTGTCGTGTTCGAGGTCGACGAGGGCGACGTCGAGTCCAGGCAGCGCGAGGGTGCCCTGTTCGAAGTTCTGGAACGAGAAACCGACCTGGAACAGCGGGTGCCGCGCGGTGGAGCGCTGCGGGTTGAGCACCTCGACGAGCCGCTCGAACGGCACGTCGGCGTGCGCGAAGGCGCGCAGGTCGGATTCGCGGACGGTAGCCAGCAGGTCGTCGAAGGTGACACTGCCGGACACCCGGGTGCGCAGCACGAGGGTGTTGACGAACATGCCGATCAGGTCGTCGAGTTCGCGCTCGCCACGACCCGCGATGGGCGTGCCGACCGCGATGTCGTCGCTGTCGGACAGTCGCGCGAGCAACACCGACAGGGCCGCGTGCACGGCCATGAACAGCGTGGCGTGACGACTCTGGGCGAGGTCGACGAGCCGGGCGTGGAGGTCGGCGTCGATGCGGATCTCGACGCGTCCGCCCTCGTAGGACTGCACGGCGGGTCGCCGGCGGTCGGTCGGCAGCGACAGCTGGTCGGGCAACCCGGCGAGGGCACCGCGCCAGTAGTCGAGTTGCTGCGACACCAGCGAGTCGGGATCGTCCTCGGACCCGAGCACACGACGCTGCCACAGCGCGTAGTCGGCATACTGCACCGACAGCGGCGCCCATTCGGGCTCGGAACCGGTGAGAGCCGAGGTGTAGGCGACGAGCAGGTCGCGCACCATCGGGGCGATCGAGAAGCCGTCGCCGGAGATGTGGTGGACGACCATCGCGAGGACGTAGTCGTTCGCGCCGAGTTCGAAGAGCCCGATCCGCAGCGGCACCTCGGTGGTGACGTCGAAACGACCGGTCGCGAACGGAGCAACCGCCGCGAGCAGGGCGTCGTCCCCACCGGTGACGGTGTGCATCTCGATGTCCGGGGCGGCGTCGGCGGCCGGCAGCACGACCTGCACCGGCCCGTCGGGAGTGTCGGGGTAGACGGTCCGCAGCGATTCGTGTCGCTCGACGACGTGGGCGACCGCGATCCGCAGCAGGTCGACGTCGACCGAGCCCGACAGGCGGATGGCCATCGGCAGGTTGTAGGCCGCCGAGTCGGGATCGAAGCGGTTGAGGAACCACATCCGCTGCTGGGCGAGCGACAGCGGCACCTGCTCGGGCCGCTCCCCCGTGACCAGTGCAGGTCGTGCGGCCTGCCCACCGTGCTCGGCGACCGCGGCAGCGAGCGCGTCGACGGTGGGGTGCTCGAACAGCGTGCGCAGCGGGATGTCTGCGCCGAGGGCCGCACCGATGCGGGCGATGACGCGGGTCGCGATCAGCGAGTTGCCGCCGAGGGCGAAGAAGTCGTCGTCGAGACCGACCCGCTCCATCTCGAGCACCTCGGCGATCGCGGCCGCGACCGCCTGTTCCGTCGGGGTGACGGGAGGTCGGAACTCGCGGACGGCGGCGACGGGTTCGGGCAGAGCGCGACGGTCGAGCTTGCCGGATGCGTTGAGCGGCAACGCGTCGAGCACCATGAGCACGTCGGGCACCATGTAGCGCGGCAGCGACCGGCCGACCGCCGTACGCGCCGCCTCGACGTCGACACTTGCGCCCGAGGACGGAACGACGTAGCCGACGAGTTGCTGACCGTGGTCGCCGTCGTGCACGACCATCACGGCCTGCGCGATCTCCGGCAGCGCAGTCAGAGCACTCTCGATCTCACCGAGTTCGATGCGCAGACCGCGCACCTTCACCTGGAAGTCGGTGCGGCCCAGGAAGTCCAGCTCCCCACTCGGCAGGATCCGGACGAGATCGCCGGTGCGGTAGAGACGTTCGCCGTCGGGTGCGGCGACGAACCGTTCGGCGGTGAGGTCGGAACGGGCCTGGTAGCCGCGTGCGACCTGCACTCCCCCGAGGTAGAGCTCACCGGGCACCCCGACCGGCGCCGGACGCAACCGCGCGTCGAGCACCTGCACGGTGGTGTTGCGGATCGGCCGGCCGATCGGGACGCTGCCCGCATGCTCGCCCTCGACCCGCAGAACCGTTGCGGTGACGGTGGTTTCGGTGGGTCCGTAGGTGTTGTCGAGTGCCGCTGTCGATCGTGCGGCGAAGTCGGCGGCGAGATCGGCCGGCAGAGCTTCACCACCGACCGACAGGTAGCGCAGCGACTCGGGAAGTTGCAGTGCCGGATCGGCGAGGAACACCGCGAGCATCGACGGGACGAACTCGAGGATGCTCACGCGCTCCTCACGCGACACGCGTGCCAGGTATGCGGGGTCGCGGTGCCCACCCGGAACTGCGACGACGAGGCGTGCCCCGACCTGTAGGGGGTAGAACAGCTCCCACACCGACGCGTCGAACGTGATCGGTGTCTTGTGGAGCGCGGCGTCACCGGCGCCGAGGTCGTATCGCTCGCGCATCCACGCGATCTGGTTCGCGGCCGAACGATGGCTCACCGCAACACCCTTCGGACGTCCGGTGGAGCCGGACGTGAAGATGACGTAGGCGGTGTTGTCGGGTCGCAGCGGTGCGACGCGGTCGGCGTGGGTGAGCGGCGCGTCGGAGACGTTCGACGGCGCATCGATCTCCAGCATCGGTGCCGCGGCGGGCAACGAACCCCGATCGACTGCGGTGGTGAGCACGACGACGGGCCGCGCGAGGTCGAGCACGTACTCGGTACGGTCGGCGGGATGTTCGGGGTCGAGCGGAACGTACGCTCCCCCGGCCTGCAGGATCGCGTAGATCGCGACCATCATCTCGATCGACCGGCCGGTGTACACGCCGACGAGGCTCTCGGGGCCCACTCCGAGTCCGACGAGGTGCCGCGCGAGACGGTTCACCCGCGACGCGAACTGCGCGTACGTCAGTGTCGTGTCCTCGAAGATCAGTGCCGGCGCGTCCGGGGTGCGGGCGACCTGCTCGCCGAAGCGGGCGAGCAGGGTCTCGTCGACGGCCCCCGCATCGGTCGCATTGATGTCGGACAGCAGACGGATCTCGTCGTCGCCGCGCAGGTCGATGTCACCGACCGCGACCTGTGGCGCACTCACCGCGGCGTCGACGAGAGCGACGAGGCGCTGCGCGGCCTGCGCGATGGTGTGTTCGGTGAACAGGTCGGTGGCGTAGGTGATCGAGCCGTCGATGCCGAGGCGTCGGCCGTCGGCGTCGAAGGTTTCCCCGAGGTGGATCTCGAGGTCGAGCTTGGCGCCGGTCGCGCCGGGCTCGACGGTACTCAACCGCAGCCCGGGCAGGTCGATCTCCGAGCGCATGAAGTTGTGCACCACGAGCAGGGTCTGGAACAGCGCCGAGTAGGCCGTGGAGCGAACCGGGTCGAGCAGTTCGACGAGACGCTCGACCGGCACGTCAGGGTGCGAGAAGGCTGCGAGGTCGACGTCGCGCACCTGGTCGAGGATCTCGTCGAAGGTGGCGCCGGCGTCGATGCGGGTGCGCAGCACGAGGGTGTTGCCGAACATGCCGACGAGGTCGTCGAGGGCTTCCTCGCCGCGACCGGCGATCTGGGTGCCGATCGGGATGTCGCTGCTCCCCGACCAGCGGGCCAGCAGCACCGCGACGGCCGCGTGGGCGAGCATGAACAGCGTGATGCCTCGTTCGCGGGTGAACTGTTCGACGCGGTCGGCGAGCTCGGCGTCGAGAACGATGGGGACGGTCGCGCCCCGCGACGACTGCACGGGCGGACGCGGCCGGTCGGTGGGCAGTTCCACCAGGTCGGGCAGGTCGGTGAGGGTGTCGGTCCAGTACGCAAGCTGGCGGGCGAGCAGCGACTGCGGGTCGTCCTCGCTGCCGAGCAGCTTCTGCTGCCAGAGCGCGTAGTCGGCGTACTGCACGCGCAACGGCGACCAGCCGGGCTCGGCACCTTCGCGACGCGCGAGATAGGCGGTGACGACGTCGCGCGACAGCGGTGCCTGCGACCCACCGTCACTGGCGATGTGGTGGGCGACGACGGCGAGGACGTGCTCGTCGTCGGCGAGACGGAACAGCCGGGCACGCACGGGCACGTCGACGGTGAGGTCGAAACCGCGCGACGCGAAATCGGTGAGGACCGCGGTGATCTCGTCGGCCGCGACGTCCTGCGGCCCGAGATCGGACGCGGCCTCGCCGGCGGGCACGATCACCTGCGACGGACCGGTGTCGCTGTCGGGGAAGACGGTGCGCAGCGCTTCGTGACGGTCGAGGACGTCGAGCAGCGCGGCCTGCAGCGCAGGCACGTCGAGCTCGCCGCTCAGGCGCAGCACCATCGGGATGCTGAAGGCGGCCGAGCCGGGGTCGAAGCGGTTGAAGAACCACATGCGCTGCTGCTGGAGCGACAGCGGGATGCGGCCGGGTCGGTCGACGGCTACGAGGTCGGG
The DNA here is from genome assembly GCF_048381395.1 of Rhodococcus shunpengi. Lineage (NCBI taxonomy): Bacteria > Bacillati > Actinomycetota > Actinomycetes > Mycobacteriales > Nocardiaceae > Rhodococcus > Rhodococcus shunpengi. Next base: position 410,624 of record NZ_JBLWIU010000036.1, on the reverse strand, counting down.
ACGACCACCGGAACCGGCGGTGCGTGCGACGGCGGCGGCGAGCGCGGCGACCGTGGGAGCGTCGAACACCGTGCGCACGGGCACGGTGGTGTACAGGGCGGCACCGAGCCGCGCGACCAGCTGGGTCGCGTTGAGCGAGTTGCCGCCGAGCGCGAAGAAGTCGTCGTCGAGGCCCACGCGGTCGACGCCGAGCAGGTCGGCATAGACGGACGCGACTGTCTGCTCCACCGGTGTCTCGGGTGCGCGGAAGGCGCGCGCTTCGAAACCGGGGACGGGCAGTGCCTTCCGGTCGAGCTTGCCGTTGGCGGTGATGGGCAGCGCGTCGAGGACGAGGATCTGCGCGGGCACCATGTACGTGGGCAATTCGTCGACGAGCCGGTCCCGCAATGCGTGCGGGTCGGCCGTGGCGCCGGTCGTGGGAACGACGTAACCGATGAGGCGTTCGCCGGTACGCGCGTCGGTGTGCAGGAGGACGACGGCCTGGGCCACCTCGTCGGCGCGGCTCAGTGCCGCCTCGATCTCGCCGAGTTCGATGCGCAGGCCGCGGACCTGCACCTGCGCGTCGCTGCGGCCGACGAAGTCGAGTTCGCCGGTCGCGGTGCGGCGCACGAGGTCGCCGGTGCGGTACATGAGCCCACCGGTGAACGGGTTCGCGACGAACCGCGCGGCCGTCAGTCCCGGCTGCGCGTTGTAGCCGCGCGCGAGACCGGCACCCGACAGGTACAGCTCGCCGATGACACCGTCGGGCACGGGATGCAGACGCGTGTCGAGGACGACGGCACCGGCACCCTCGATGGGCACACCGATGGTGATGCGGTCGCCCGGCGTGAGGGGCGCGGTCTCGGTGATGATGATGGTGGTCTCGGTGGGACCGTAACTGTTGACGAAACGGCAGACGGGACCGAACTTCTCGACCAGTTCAGGCGGACACACGTCGCCGCCGATCACCACGGATTCGAGGTCGGGCAGGTCGTCGGGGATGACGGTGCCGAGCGCGGCGGGCGCGGTGATGATGTGCGTGATGCGTTCGCGGCGCAGCAGGTCGGTCAGTTCGGTGCCGGCGACGATGTGCGGCGGGACGACCACCACGGTGGCACCGGCGGAGAACGCCGAGATCTGCTCGAACACCGAGGCGTCGAAGCTCGACGACGAGAACCGCAGCATCCGCGAGCCGGTGTCGATCCCGAGTTCGGGCCGATGGTCGGCGGTGAAGGCATTGAGGCCGCCGTGGGTGACGACGACACCCTTCGGCGTGCCGGTCGAGCCGGACGTGTAGATCATGTACGCCGCCGAGTCCGCACGCACCGCGGAAGTCACCGGCGCAGAAGAGTAATCGTCGGCGTCGACGCTCAGCCACGGAACATGCGACGGTCCGTCGCCGAGTCCGAGGATCGCGCGGGAGTCGGTGAGCAGGTATGCGATACGCGCTGCCGGGAGCGCGGGATCGACGGGCACGAACGCCGCACCGGTCTTGACCACGGCCCACAGGGCAACGACAGCGTCGAGGCTGCGCGGGAACGACAGTGCCACCACCGTTTCCGGTCCGGCGCCGTGGTCGATCAGCTTGTGCGCGAGACGGTTGGAGGCGTGGTCGAGTTCGGTGTAAGTGAGCTGCCGGTCGCCGTCCACCACCGCGATACCGTCCGGGTTCGCGGCGACACCGGTGGCCAGGATCTCGGGGAAGGTCTTCTGCGGCAGCGGCGTCGGCGCCGAGTACGACAGTGCCCGATCGGTTTCGGCGCCCGACAGGAGTGCGATGTCGCCGACGGCAGCAGTCGGGTCGGCCGTGCTCGCGTCGAGCAATTGCACCCACCGCGCGGCGAGATCGGCGGCGGTCGTCTCGTCGAACAGGTCGGTCGCGTAGGTGAGTTCGGCGGCCAACCCGCCGGTTTCGTCCTCGCGCAGCGCGATGTCGATGTCGAACTTGGCGATGCCGAGATCCGCTTCGAGCGGCTCGACCCGCAGACCGGGCAGTTCGAGTTCACCGATGCCCTGGTTCTGCAGCGACAGCGCGACCTGGAACAGCGGCGAGTGACTCTGCGAACGCACCGGATCGACGGCTTCGACCACCTGGTCGAACGGCACGTCGGCATGCGAGAAGGCCGCAAGGTCGGTGACGCGGACCTGCTCGAGGAACTCCGCGAACGACGCCGCGGGATCGATGCGGGTGCGCAGGACGAGGGTGTTGACGAACATTCCGACGAGGTCGTCGAGGGCACGATCACCGCGACCGGCGACCGGCGTGCCCACCGACACGTCCTCGGTGTTGCCGAGACGCGCGAGGAGCACGGCGAGGGTGGCGTGCAGGACCATGAAGCGGGTCGCGCCGTGGGCGTGGGCGAGGCGGTCGATGCGGTCGAGGACGTCGGGGGCGATCCGGAAGCCGGTGTTGGCGCCCCGGTAGGACGCCGCCGCGGGTCGCGGCCGGTCGGCGGCCAGTTCGAGCACGGCAGGGGTGTCGGAGAGGACCGAGGTCCAGTAGTCGAGTTGCTGCGTGATCGGTGCCTGCGGATCGTGCGGGTCGCCGAGCACGGTGCGCTGCCACAGCGCGAAGTCGGCGTACTGCACCGGCAGCGGTTCCCAGGCGGGCTGTGCGTCGTCGAGGCGCGCGGAGTAGGCGACGAGGACGTCGCGTGCCAGCGGCACGGTCGACGCACCGTCGGCGCTGATGTGGTGGACGACCACCACGAGCACGTGGGTGCGGTCGTTCTCGCGGAACAGCGCGCCGCGGATGGGGACCTCGCGGGTGACGTCGAAGCCGCGTCCCACCACTCCGGCGATCGCGGTGTGCAGGGCGTCGGTGTCGGGTGTGTCGATCGGGGTGAGGTCGAGCGGCACGTCGCCGGTGGCGAGTACGTGCTGCGACGGTCCGTCCTCGTGTTCCGGGAAGACGGTGCGCAGTGCTTCGTGCCGGTCGAGCACGTCGCGGACGGCGGCGGTGAGGGCGTCGATGTCGAGGTCGCCGTGCAGCCGCACCGCGAGCGGGATGTTGTAGAGCGGGGACGTCGGGTCGAAGCGGTTGAGGAACCACATGCGCTGCTGCGCGTACGACAGCGGTACCCGCGCGGGGCGTTCCTGCGGCACGAGCGGCAGCCGCTCCCCCGTGCCGATGTGCGAGCCGGCGGTCTCGGCGAGCGCCTGCACGGTCGATCCTTCGAACACCGCACGCACCGGCACCGTGGTGCCGAGCGCTTCCCCGATCCGGGCTACGAGCCGGGTCGCGATGAGCGAGTTGCCGCCGAGCGCGAAGAAATCGTCGTCGAGACCCACGCGGTCGACGCCGAGCAGTTCGGCGACGATCTCGGCCACCGTCTCCTCGACGGGGTTGGTGGGGGCACGGAACTCGCGGGTGACCGGGTCGGGCGCGGGCAGGGCCTTGCGGTCGAGTTTGCCGTTGACCGTGACCGGCACCGTCTCGATCGGCACGATCTGCGAGGGCACCATGTAGGACGGCAGGACGTCGGCGACAGCGCTGCGCAGCGCATCGGCGTCGATCTCGGCGCCGTCGCGGGGCACGACGTAGCCGACGAGCCGTTCGCCGGTGTGGGCGTCGCGGTAGACGTCCACGACGGCGTGCGCGACGGTGTCCCGACGGCTCAGCACCGCCTCGATCTCGCCGAGTTCGATACGCAGACCACGCAGCTTGACCTGCGCGTCGCTGCGGCCGACGAACTCGAGTTCGCCCGACGCGCGCCGGCGCACGAGGTCGCCCGTGCGGTACATGAGGCCACCGGTGAACGGGTTCGCGACGAACCGCGAGGCCGTCATCCCGGGCCGGTCGTGGTAGCCGCGGGCCAGCGCCTGGCCGACCAGATACAGCTCACCCAGGACACCGTCGGGCACGGGCTGCAGGCGTGCGTCGAGCACGACGGCACCGGCACCGCGGATGGGTCGGCCGATGGTGATGGCACCGCCCGCGACCAGCGGATCGGTCATCGTGATGACGATCGTGGTCTCAGTGGGGCCGTAGCTGTTGAAGAACCGGCAGCGCGGCGCGAACCGCTCGACGAGTTCGGGCGGGCACACGTCGCCGCCGACCACGACGGCCTCGAGTTCCGGCAGCCTCGCCGGGTCGACACCACCGAGCGCGGCCGGTGCGGTGAGCACGTGGGTGACGTTGTGGCGCAGCAGGAACGCGTCGAGATCGGCACCGGCGACGATCTCGGGCGGCGCGACCACCATCGTGGCTCCGGCACCGAAGGCGGCGAGCATCTCGAAGACCGACACGTCGAAGCTCGCCGACGAGAACCGTAGTACCCGCGACTGCGCGGTGAGTCCGAGTTCGGTGCGGCACTCGGCGGTGAAGGCGTTGAGGCCGCGGTGCGTGACCACGACGCCCTTCGGGGTGCCGGTCGAACCGGACGTGTAGATCATGTACGCCGCGACGTCGGGTGCGACGTCGACGTCGAGTGCGTCGGTCGACACCTCGGCGCACCGGTCGGTGACGTCGTCGGAATTCAGCTCGAACCAGCGGAAGTCGACTGCCGGAGCGATCTCGCTCACGGTCAGGCCGAAGGCGGCACCCGAGTCCGAGAGCATGAAACCGATGCGGTCGACGGGCAGCTTCACGTCGATCGGCACGAACGCCGCGCCGGTCTTCGCGACCGCCCACACCGCGACCAGCGACTCGATGGTCCGCTCGAAGGCCAGGGCCACCACGGTTTCCGGTCCGGCGCCCTCGGCGAGGAGGACACGGGCCAGGGCGTTGGAACGTTCGTCGAGTTCGCGGTAGGTGAGCTGTCGCGTCTCGTCCACGGCGGCAACACCGTTCGGCGACGCGGCGACACCGGCCACGAGGATCTCCGGCAGCGTCCGGATCCGGATCGGTTCCGGACGCGCCGCGTCGAGTGCCCGAGCGGTCTCGTCGGCATCGAGATACGGCAGGTCGCCGACGGGGCTGCGCGGGTCGTCGAGCAGCTGCGCCAGCATGCGGTTCCAGCGCTCGGCGGTGCGGGCGGCGGTGGACGCGTCGAACAGATCGGTGGCGTAGGTGAGCGTGCCGGCCAGGGCACCGTCGTCGTCGCGGAGCGTGAACTCGAGGTCGAACTTGGCGATGCCGAAGTCGGGCACGATCGGTTCGACCCGCAGCCCGGGCAGTTCGAGATCGCTGGGATGCGCTTCCTCGACCGACAGCGCGACCTGGAACAGCGGTGCGCTGTTCTGCGACCGCACCGGGTCGACAGCCTCGACGACCTGCTCGAACGGCACCTGGACGTGGGCGAAGGCGTCGAGGTCGACGTCGCGGACGGTGGCGACGATGTCGTCGAAGCCGGCGGCCGGGTCGACCGGGGTTCGCAGCACGAGGGTGTTGACGAACATGCCGATGAGGTTGTCGAGGCGGCGGTCGCCGCGACCGGCGACCGGCGTGCCCACGGACACGTCGTCGGTCGCACCGAGACGGGCTAGCAGCACGACGAGCGCGGCATGCAGCACCATGAACCGGCTCACGCCGTGGGCCTGCGCGTAGGCGTCGAGGCGGCGGACGGTGTCGGGATCGACGGTGAACGGCACCGCCGCGCCCCGGAACGACGAGCTCGCGGGTCGCGGCCGGTCGGTGGGCAGTTCGAGCAGCGCCGGTGCGCCGGCGAGTGTCGTGGTCCAGTGGTCGAGTTCGCGTGCGGCGGTCTCGGTGGGGGCGCCCGGTGCGCCGAGCAGCTCGCGCATCCACAGCGCGTAGTCGGCGTACTGCAGCGGCAGCGGCTCCCAGAGCGGTGCCCCACCTGTGGCGCGCGCGGAGTAGGCGAGCACGAGGTCGGTGGCGAGGACCTGGGTGGACCAGCCGTCGATGGCGATGTGGTGCACGACCATCACGACGACGTGGCTGCCGTCGGCGCACTCGAGCAGTGTCAGCTCGAGGGGCGGTTCGACGGTGATGTCGAATCCGCGTGCGGTCAGCTTCCGGATGCGTTCGGAGAGATCGGTTTCCGCCACTGTCTCGGTGCCGGCGACGAGCACGGGACGATCCCGCAGCGCGTCGTCGACGGAGAGGATGTTCTGGTACGGACCGGCATCGGAGTCCGGGTAGATGGTCCGGAGCGTCTCGTGCCGTTCGAGGATGTCGACGACCGCCGCGCGCAGGGCGTCGAGGTCGAGGTCGCCGCGCAACCGCAGGGCGGCGCCGACGTTGTAGGCGCCGGAGCCGGGGTCGAACCGGTTGACGAACCACATGCGGGTCTGCGCCGGCGACAACGGAATCCGGTCGGGGCGCGGACCGGCCACGGGAACGGTCGCGACGGCACCGGTGCCGCGGGCACGGTCGACGGCGGCGGCGAGGCCTTCGACGGTGGGATCGTCGAACAGCGCGCGGATCCCGATGGCGGCGTCGAACGTCTCGTTGACGCGGGCGATCAATCGGGTTGCGCCGAGCGAGTTCCCACCCAGCTGGAAGAAGTTCGACGACGCACCTACCTGCTCGACTTCGAGCAACTCGCCCATGATGCGGGCGACGGCGGCCTCGGTGTCGGTGCGCGGCGCGATGTAGGCGGCGGAGGCGTCGACGTCCGGTTCGGGCAGCGCCGCCCGGTCGATCTTGCCGTGCGCGGTGACGGGTAGGTCGTCGAGCAGTACGAGCACCGACGGCACCATGTGGCGGGGTACGCGGTCGGCGACAGTCGCGAGGACCGCGTTCTCGTCCGGCCGCTCACCGGTGGCGACGGCGTAGGCGGCGAGATAGTCGCCGTGCCGGCCGGTGCGCAGCGTGACGACGGCCTGCGTGATGCCGGGATGCGCGAGCAGCGCGCTCTCGATCTCGCCGAGTTCGACGCGCTGACCGTTGAGTTTGACCTGGAAGTCGGTGCGGCCGAGATATTCGAGTTCGCCGTCGCGGTTCCATCGCACGCGGTCGCCGGTGCGGTACATCCGATCGCCGGAGTTCCCGAAGGCGTTCGCGACGAAGCGGTCGGCGGTGGCGGCGGGACCGGCCTGGTAGCCCCGCGCGACCTGCGAGCCCACCACGTACAGCTCGCCCGGCACCCCGACGGGGACCGGACGCAGCGCGGCGTCGAGGACGAGGAAACGGGTGTTCCACACGGGCCGGCCGAGCGGCACCTGCTCGGCATCGTCACGACGTGCGGTGCCGTGCGCGACCTGCACCATCGCGGTGCGATACGCGACCTGCACCATCGCGGTGCGATGCGCGACCTGCACCGTCGTCTCCGTCGGGCCGTAGAGGTTGTGGACCTCGGCGCCGAGTACCTCGCGGACGCGGGCGGCAGTCGTGGCCCGGAGTGCTTCACCGCCGGAGAACACTGCGCGCAGCGACGAGGCGTCGATCCCGGTGTGCTGTGCCTCGGCGACGAACAGGTCGAGCACCGACGGCACGAACTGCGCGATGGTGACGCGTTCGCGGTGGACGACGGACGCGAGGTAGGCGGGGTCGGCGTGCCCGTCGCGGTCGGCGATCACCAGCCGCGACCCGCTCTGCAGCGGCAGGAACAACTCCCACACCGACGCGTCGAAGGTGAAGGGCGTCTTGTAGAGCACGGTGTCGGCGGCGTCCGGTGCGAAAGCCGCGCGCATCCAGGCGAGCTGGTTGTGCAGGGCGCCGTGCGTCACCGCGACACCCTTGGGCCGGCCCGTCGAACCGGAGGTGAAGAGCACGTAGGCGAGGTTGCCGGGGCGGAGGGCGGGTCGTTCGTCGTCGGTCAGTGGGTCGCCGGAGTATCCGTCGACGTCGGACACGTCGAGCACGCGCAGGTCGGCGGGCAGGCTGCCGCGGGTCTCGGCGGTCGCGAGCGCGAGTTGCGGTGCGGCGGTGGTGAGGACGTGGGCGGTGCGCTGGGCCGGTTGGTCGGGATCGACCGGCACGTACGCCCCACCGGCGGCGAGCACGGCGTAGATCGCGACCAGCTGGTCGTAGGAGCGCGGAACGGCCACGGCGACACGCGTTTCCGCAGCGATACCCTCCGCCAGGAGCCGACGGGCGAGACGATGCACATCGGACGCGAACTCGGCGTAGGTCGACACCGACCCGTCGACGACGACGGCCGGCGCATCGGGCGTCCGCGCGACCTGCTGTTCGAACAGCGCGACGACGTCCCCGGCGGGCACCGGGTGCGCGGTGTGGTTCCACGAGTCGAGGACCCGCTCGCGTTCGCCGGGCAGGAACACGTCGACGGCGCCGACGGCCTCGTCGGGGCGCTCGGCGACGAACGTCAGGATCTGCGTGAAGCGGCGGGCGAGTTCGGCGACGGTCGCGGCATCGAAGACGTCGGTGCGGTAGCGCAGGCTCAGTCGCAGCTGCGGTTCGAGCAGCGCCATGAGCGAGAGCGGGTAGTGCGTGGCGTCGCGGGCGTCGACATCGGTGACGCGCATGCCGGCGATGTCGGTGGTCTCGTCGAATCCGGCGCGGTCGACGGGATACGACTCGAAGACGGTCAGCGTGTCGAAGAGGGTGCCTGTGCCGATGCGGTCCTGGATGGCGCCGAGGCCGACGAACTGCTGGTCGAGCAGGGCGGTCTGCTCGCCCTGCAGCCGCAGCACGAGGTCGGCGACCGTTTCGGTGTCGTCGATCCGCACCCGCACGGGCAGGGTGTTGATGAACAGGCCGAGCATGTTCTCGACATCGGGCAGGTCGGCGGGCCGGCCGGAGACGGTCGCGCCGAACACGGCGTCGCGGGTGCCCCAGTGCCGGGCGAGCAGCAGGCCCCAGGCGGTCTGGACGATGGTGTTGAGGGTCGCGCCGGTGCGGCGCGACAGCTGTCCGAGGGCGTCGATGTCGTCGGCGTCGAGGTCGATGTCGATCTGGACGGGTGCGTCGTCGACGGTGTCGGTGGCCCCGGGTGCGACCAGCGTGGGTTCGTCGAGGTCGGCGAAGGCCTCCGCCCATGCGTCGAGGGCGCGGTCGGTGTCCTGCCGGTCGAGCCAGGCCAGGTAGTCGCGGTAGGACGCGGGAGTGGGCAGTGCCGCCTGTCCGCCGGCGGCGTAGCCGACGAGGAGTCCGCGCACGAGCAGCGGCATCGACCAGCCGTCGAGCACGATGTGGTGGTTGGTGAGCGCGAGGACGGCGCGCTGCTCGGGGAGCCGGACGAGGACGGCGCGCAGCAGCGGCGGATGCGCGAGATCGAAGCGGGCGAAGCGTTCGGTGTCGAGGAGCGCCTGCAGGTCGCTGTGCGGGTCGGACGCTCCGGTGAGATCGATCTCGCGCCACGGCATCTCGACCTGATCCAGAACGAGTTGGACCGGGGTTCCGGTGTCGTCGTGCACGAAGGCCGTCCGTAGAGCGGCGTGTCGTGCGAGCAGCGACGCGAAGGCCGCCTGCCAACGACCGGCATCGACCTCTCCGGCGAGATCGAGGCGGAGTTGTGCGGTGTAGACGTCGACCGCGTCGACGGACAGCGCGGCGTGGAAGGCCAGACCGGTCTGCAGCGGCGAGAGCGGCCAGATGTCGGTGAGTCGCCCGAAGCGGTTCTCCCACTGCTCGATCTGCTGCTGGTGGGTGTGCACGAGCGGCACGTCGGATGGGGTGAGACCGCCAGCGTCGGGTCGCTGTGTGTGCGCGGCGAGGCCGACGAGTGCGTCCTTCCACCGCTCGGCGAGCGCGCCGACCGTCTCGGCGGAGATCACCCGCGGCACATAGGTGAACGACGCGGTGAGGTGCGCACCGTCGGGGCCGTCGACGACCATCGCGTTGATGTCGACGGCGACCGACGCGGCCATCTGCGACGTGCGGTTGGGGTCGAGGGCGAGATCGAGCGGCACCCAGCCGATCTCGCGGATCTCGTCGGCGATGTGGCCGGAGGTGAGGCGGCCGAGATAGTTGAACGACACCTGCGCGGTGGGCAGGTCGGCGAGGACCGGCGACGTCTGCGGGTCGAGGTGTCGCAGGATGCCGTATCCGACACCGCTGTTCGGGACGGCAGCGAGTCGTTCCTTGACGGCCTTGACCGCGGAAGCGCTCGCACGTCCCCCGACGGAGGCGTCGGTGAGATCGAGGTCGTCGGCGAGGTCGAGACGCACGGGATACGCGCTGGTGAACCAGCCGACGGTGCGGGCCAGGTCGACGGTGCCGGTGGCGTCGAGGTCGCGGCCGTGCCCTTCGAGGGCGAGCAGCAGCGAGCGCTGCCCGTCCTGGGCGGCGGCGAGCGCGAGGGCGGTGAGCAGTCCGTCGGCGGTGCCGCTGCCGTACAGCTCGGGCAGTCGGGTGAGCACCGCGTCGGTCACGCTCGGGTCGAGATCGATGCGGACGGTCGCGGTGGTCGCGAGGGTGTCGATCTCCGGGTCGAGCGGTGCGACTCCGGCGAGTGGTGCTGCACCACCGAGGGTTTCGGTCCAGTGGTCGAGCTCGCCCGCGTGGTCGCGGGCGGTGTCGTGCAGGGCGTGCGCCCAGCGACGGTAGGAGGTGCCCACCTCGGGAAGCGACGGCGTTTGTCCTGCCGCGACCTGCATCCACGCCTGACCGAGATCGGGCAGCAGCACCCGCCACGACACGCCGTCGACCACCAGGTGGTGCGCGACGAGCAGCAACCGGCCCTGCTCGCCCGGTTCGGCGACATCGAACCACACGGCGCGCAGCACGAGACCCGATTCGGGATCGAGATCGTGCGCGGCAGCGTCGCATTCGTCGTCGACATAGGCATCCGCCGAGACGGTGTCGGCGACCGGGACGCGGGTGATCCACGCGTCGAGATCCGGCAGTGCGGCGTGCGTGCGCCACTGCCCGTCGCGCAGTGTGGAGCGCAGGATGTCGTGCCGGACGACGACGGCCGCGAGCGCGGCCCGCAGGTCGTCATAGGTCAGATCCGCGGGAGTGGAGACGAGGACGGCCTGCGCGAAGGTGGAATAGTCGCCGCGCCCGAGCATCTCGTGCACGATGGGCGTGATCGGGATGTCGCCCACGCCTCCGCCGGGCAGTTCGTCGAGGACGAGTGCGGTGGGGACGGCAGTCGCGACCCGCGCGAGCGCCGCGATGGTCTTGTGTTCGAAGATCTGCCGGGCGGTGATGTGCAGTCCGGCGGCCTTGGCGCGGGCGGCGAACTGCATCGCGACGATGCTGTCGGCACCGAGGGCGAACAGCGAGTCGTCGACGCCGATGCGCTCGACGTCGAGCAGTCCGGTGGCGACCTCGGCGAGGAGGCGTTCGGATTCGGTTTCGGGGGCGCGGAACTCGGCGGTGGCGAACTGCGGTGCCGGGAGGGCGGCGCGGTCGAGCTTGCCGGCGGGGGTCACCGGGATCTCGGCGAGTTCGACGACGGCGGCGGGCACCATGTGCGACGGGAGGACGCGGGCGACGCCGTCGAGCAACGCCTGCATATCGAAGGCCGCGCCGGATTCCATACGTACGTACGACACGGGCACGACGGAGCTGCCGCTGTCGTGCACGACGGTCGTCGCGAAGTCGACGCCGTCCTGGTCGAGCAGGGCGTTGTCGATCTCGCCCAGTTCGATGCGGAAGCCGCGGATCTTCACCTGGAAGTCGGAGCGGCCCACGAAGTCGAGTTGGTGATCGGGCGTCCAGCGCACCTCGTCGCCGGTGCGGTACAGGCGCGTTCCGGGTTCGAAAGGATTGGCCACGAACCGATCCGCGGTCTGCCCGGGACGGCGATGGTAACCACGCGCCAGTGCCGGTCCGCCGAGATACAGCTCGCCGACGAAGCCGACGGGCACCGGCCGCAGGCGACGGTCGAGCACGACGGCGACGACCCCGTCGAGGGGACGTCCGATGGTGATCGGGTCGCCGGGAGCGAGAGGGTCGCCGGCGGTGACGACGATGGTGGTCTCGGTGGGCCCGTAACTGTTGGTGAACCGGCAGGTGGGAGCGAAGCGTTCGACGAGGTCGGCGGTGCACACGTCGCCACCGACGACGACGGCCTCGAGATCCGGCAGACCCGCAGGGTCGACGGTGTTGAGCACGGTGGGCGCCGAGACGATGTGCGTGACCCGGTGGGTGCGCAGGACGTCGACGAGCTCGTCGCCGCCGAGGACGTGTGGCGGTGCCACGACCATGGAGGCACCCGCGCTGAAGGCCTGCAGCATCTCGAAGATCGACGCGTCGAAGCTCGCCGAGGAGAACCGGAGCATCCGCGAGCTCGTGCCGAGCGCGAGTTCGGGGCGGGCGTCGGCGGCGAAGGTCGCGAGCCCGAGATGGGTGACGACCACGCCCTTCGGGGTGCCGGTGGAGCCCGAGGTGTAGATCATGTACGCCGGGTTCTCCGGCACGGCCCGCGAGCGCACCGTCTCGACGTCGACGCCTGAGGCGAGCGGATCGTCCACGGCGATCCAGCGGGGTCCGGACGGCAGCTCCGCGATCCGGCTTCGCACGGTAAGCCCGAGCTGCGCACCGGAATCACCCACCATGTAGGCGATCCGATCGGCCGGGAGCGCCGGGTCGATCGGGACGAAGGCCGCGCCGGTCTTCGCCACTGCCCACACCGCAATCAGCGCGTCGGCGCCGCGGTCCATGCTCAGCGCCACGAAGGTCTCGGGTGCAGCCCCGGCCTCGACGAGCTGTGCGGCGAGACGGTTCGAGAGGTCGTCGAGTTCGCGGTAGGTGACCTGCCGGTCGCCGTCGATGATCGCGACACCGTCGGGATTGCGGCGCACGCCGTCGGCGAGGAAGTCGGCGAACAGGCGCACGGGCTGCGCGGGCAGTCCGCGATACGGGACGAGGCGCTCGTATTCGTCGTCGTGCAGGACAGGTAGCGTGCCGATGGTGCGGTCGGAGTCGGCGAACTCGCCGAGATACTCGACGAATCGTGTGTGGTGCGAGCGCAGTTCGTCGACCGTGTACAGGTGGGGGTTGGCCTCGAGGTCGATGTGGGCGGGCTGTCCCGGTGCGCTCGGGTAGATGTTGAGCGAGAGGTCGTCGACCGGTCCGGTGCTCAGCACGTGCCGGCGGCCGACCGAATCGCCGTAGCGGATCTCGTGGTCGAACATCATGATGTTGACCGCGGGTCCGAAGAATCCGCGGTCGGCACTGCCGTAGCCGGTGTCGCGGCGCATGTCCTCGTGCCGGTACCGCTGGTGACGCAGCGCCCCGGTGAATTCGAGCTGCATCCGGTCGATCAGATCGTCGCGGCTGCCGTCCGGTTCGACGGCCACGCGGATCGGGACGACGTTGGAGACCATGCCGCCGGAACGACGCAGGCGGACGGTGGTGCGGGCCGAGACCGGGAGGCTGAGCACCACGTCGGTCTCGCCGGTGACGCGAGCGAGGAAGGCCGCGAACGCTGCGGCGACCACGGTCGCGAAGGTCGTGGTCTTCTCGCGCTCGGCGATCATCCGGTCGACCGCGGCCTCGACCCGCTCGGGCAGCGGCGCGCTGAACCGGACGGGGTGCGGGCCGACGGGCGCGGCGCGACCGGCGAGGCTGATGGGGTGCGGCAGGTCGCGGATGCGGTCGGCCCAGTAGTCGCGGTCGCTGACGAATCGGGCCGAGTCGCGGTAGCGCTGTTCGTCTTCGACGATCTCCGGCAGCGGGCTCACGTCGAAGCGGGCGGGCTCGCGGTGCTGCACCGCGGCGCTGTAGCGCTCGGCGGTGCGGGTGTCGAAGGTCGTCGCCCCGTAGCCGTCGAGGGCGATGTGGTGGATCCGGGTGTAGACGAAATGGCGGTCGTCGGCGATGCGCAGGACCGCGCACACGATCAAACGGTCTTCGAGCATGTCGAGGGGCGTGCGGTACTCGGCTCGCATCCAGGCGAGGGCCGCCGCCTCGGGATCGTCCTCGTCGCGCAGGTCGAGGATGGTGGCGCGGTCCTCGAGGGTGTGGTCGATGACCTGACGAGGGTGGCCGTCGACCTCGAAGATGCGGAGCATGCCGGTGCCGAGTTCGCGGGCGGTGGCGGCGCCGGCGTCGGCGAAGATCTCGGGAGCGAAGTCGCCACGGACGTCGACGTACTGGGCGATGGTCAGTGGAATGTCGCCGAGCAGATGCTGGGCGAACCAGATTCCGCGCTGTGCCGACGAGAGCGGGAAACCGTCGCCGTCCTCCCCTACCTGCGACGATGCAGGCACATGCTGCTGTTCCACTTATCTCCCCGGGCGCGCACGATCCGCACGGGTGTGCGCATCACAGAAACGGCGCTGTCTCCCCGACACGGCGCCTAATTCCGACCACCGTATCGTGCCTGAATCGCCGTTCGTTTCTCAGGCCGAATGTTGATTCGCGACAGATCGTGCCCGTAGTGCTCGAGCAGTCGCGGGTCCATTATCCGCCGCCACAGGGGCGGGAACAGCGCCAGGATGATCAATACCGCGTAGCCGGCCGGCAGCTGCGGCGCCTGCGGCATGGACCGCAGGGTCTGGTAACGGCGCAGGGGATTGGCGTGGTGGTCGCTGTGCCGCTGCAGGTTGTAGAGGAACAGGTTGGAACACACGTGGTTGCTGTTCCAGCTGTGCTGGGGTTGCACGCGTTCGTAGCCGCCGTCCGGTCGCTTCTCGCGCAGCAGTCCGTAGTGCTCGAGATAGTTGGCGCCCTCGAGGAACATGATCGCCATGACGGCCTGGACGACGAGCCACGGAGCGATCGACCAGCCGAACACCGCGATGAGCGCGGCGTAGAGAACGACGCTCAGCGCCCATGCGTTGAGGATGTCGTTGTGCCGCACGTTCCAGAAGGATGTACCGCGACGCTCGAGGCGGCCCTTCTCGTAGCGGATCGCCGAGCGGAGGCTGCCGAACACCGAGCGCGGCAGGAACCGCCAGTAGCTCTCCCCCATGCGGGCGGTGGCCGGGTCCTCCGGGGTCGCGACGCGCGCGTGGTGTCCACGATTGTGTTCGACGTAGAAATGGCCGTAGAACGACTGGGCGAGGGCGATCTTCGCGAGACGCCGCTCGAGGGTGGTGCGTTTGTGGCCGAGTTCGTGCGCCGCATTGATGCCGACACCGCCGACGATGCCGAGCGTGGCGGCCATCGCGAATCGTTCGGCGCCGCCCATGGGTTGCGACACCCACATCCAGCACCCGAAGGCCAGGCCTGCGTATTGGAGCGGGAGATAGAGATAGGTGCAGTAGCGGTAGTACCGGTCGTTCTCGAGCGTCCGCATCATGCTCTCGGGCGGATTGCTCGTGTCGAGTTTCGCGAACGCGTCGACCAGCGGGCAGATGATGGCGATGACCAGTGCACCGGTGGCCCAGAAGACGCCGAGGTGCAGATATTCGACGAGGAAGTAGGCGATGAACGGGCTCAGCGGTACGACGAGTCCGTACAGCCAGAGGCGCTTCTTGGGGTCGGTCCATCGATCGTGTGCCGCACTGCGAGGAGTAGCCGAATCCACAAACACCCATTCCCCCACGAAGGAAAAACCGTCCGGTACGAATCCCCCCGCACCGGAGAAAACAAACTGTTACCCCACGACTCGGATATACCTTACAAGCCGTACTTACCGACAGGTAGGTCCATACCTTCCTGTTGTGGTGGAGAGCACACGACGACGGCGCCGCACCGGAAGATGCGACGCCGTCGAACGCGGAATTCTCGAAAGGGTGCGATCTAGATGATGCGCACGCCCTGAGCCTGCGGGCCCTTCTGCCCCTGACCGATCTCGAACTCGACTCGTGCCCCCTCGTCCAGGGTCTTGAAGCCCGACCCCTGGATCTCGGAGTAATGGACGAAAACGTCTGCTCCCCCACCATCCTGCTCGATGAAGCCGAAGCCCTTTTCCGCGTTGAACCACTTGACAGTGCCCTGCGCCATACCACTTGCTCCTTGCATTCCCCCACGTCACCCCGACGTGCGGCCTAGATGGACCTCGATCATCGCATTGATCCGGACATTCGTCGCGCCTTGTTTCCCGAGTCGTTACCGCAACTGAGAAAACGCGGATGAAATCGTGTTGCAGCACGGTGGCACCATGTAACCCGTGACTACCGAGGAGCAAGGCCAACTTCACCATCACATCAGCCGTCGGCTCGAGCAGTCGTCGAAGCTCCAGAACGTGCTCTACGAGATCCGCGGGCCGGTGCACGCCCACGCCGCGCGGCTCGAGGCCGAGGGGCATCGCATCCTCAAGCTCAACATCGGCAACCCCGCACCGTTCGGGTTCGAGGCGCCCGACACGATCGTGCAGGACATGATCGCGGCGCTGCCCCACGCGCAGGGCTACTCGGAGTCCAAGGGCATCGCCTCCGCCCGTCGCGCGATCGTCACGCGCTACGAACTCGTGCCTCGCTTCCCGAAGTTCGACATCAACGACGTCTACCTGGGCAACGGTGTCTCCGAGCTCATCACCATCACGATGCAGGCCCTGCTCGACGACGGCGACGAGGTGCTCATTCCGGCACCCGACTACCCGTTGTGGACGGCGATGACCTCGCTCGCCGGTGGCACACCCGTGCACTACCTGTGCGACGAGACCAACGATTGGAACCCGGACCTCGACGACATCGAGTCCCGGATCACCGAGCGCACCAAGGCGATCGTGGTGATCAACCCGAACAACCCGACGGGCGCCGTGTACTCGCAGGAGGTGCTCGAGGGGATCGTGCGCCTCGCGCGCAAGCACCAGCTGCTGCTGCTCGCCGACGAGATCTACGACAAGATCCTCTACGACGACGCCAAGCACATCTCCCTCGCCTCGCTGGCCCCCGACCTGCTCTGCCTGACCTACAACGGCCTGTCGAAGGCGTACCGCGTCGCCGGCTACCGGTCGGGCTGGATGGTCATCACCGGCCCGAAGGAGCACGCGGCAGGCTTCCTGGAAGGCATCGATCTGCTCGCCTCGACGCGCCTGTGCCCCAACGTGCCGGCCCAGCACGCGATCCAGGTGGCGCTCGGTGGTTATCAGAGCATCGAGGATCTCGTCCTGCCCGGTGGGCGCCTGCTCGAGCAGCGCGATGTCGCCTGGGAACGGCTCAACGCCATCCCGGGCGTGAGCTGCGTGAAGCCACGCGGTGCGCTGTACGCCTTCCCGCGTCTGGATCCTGAGGTCTACGACATCCACGACGACGAGAAGCTCGTGCAGGATCTGCTGCTGCAGGAGCGCATCCTCGTCACCCAGGGCACGGGCTTCAACTGGCCGAACCACGACCATCTGCGCATCGTCACGTTGCCGTGGGCACGTGATCTGGCGGTGGCGATCGAGCGGATCGGCAACTTCTTGTCCTCCTACAAGCAGTAGGAGGGCGGCTCCGACCTCGGGAAGATCATCGTTACCGAACAGTTACTTTGCGGTTTTCGGGACCAAAGTCCCTGTTTGGAGGCACGCGCTACCTACCCGAACGGACAGTTTGTCGGGTTCGTGACCATCGCCACACGCCAACCCCTCCCCAAGCCGGGGCTGGAACCAGTAATTTGTCTTATGGCACTAAGCACTACGCAATGTGCCGGGCTCCCTGATCGATCGCCATCCCCCCTGTGCGAGATCAGGTGACGGTGGCGGGGACACCCCCCCCTGCTCCCCGCCACCACCAGCCCAAATCTCCTCGCTTCTTGGCTAGCCTGTCCGGGTGAATCACGGACACGGCCATTTCAGCCACGGACACGGTCACGGCCACGGGCAGGCCGAAAGTCCCATCCCGCTCGGCCCCATCGCCGCGAAGATCGTCGTCGGCCTACTGGCCGCGATCGGTCTCCTGGTGCTCTTCGGCACAGCCCTGTTGTGGCCGAGCAGCCGTTCCGTGGACATCCCCGCCCCCTTCCAGACCAGCGGCGGTGGCGCAGTCGTCACCGAGGCCGGGACGGTCGTCGAACAGAACACCGGACCGTGCGGCAGCCCGTCCTTCGGGCGCGTCTTCACCGGTGAGCCGTCCCCTCCCTCGAGCAACACCTTCGACTGCGAACGCAGCATCGTCGCCATCGAATCCGGTCCCGACGACGGCGCCCGGACCCTCCTCGAGGTGATCCCCGGCCCGGGTCAGCCCGAACTGCAGGCCGGCGACGAGATCCGCCTCGTCCGCCAGACCGATCCGGCGGGTGCCACCCAGTACTCCTTCTACGACTACGCCCGCGGCTTCCCGCTCGCCCTGGTGGTCGCGGCGTTCGCCGTCGTGGTGGTCGCGATCGCCCGCTGGCGCGGTCTGCGGGCCCTGATCGGCCTGGGTGTCGCGTTCGGTGTGCTGGTGGTGTTCATGCTCCCGGCGCTCCTGGACGGCAAACCCGCCGTGCCGGTCGCGCTCGTCGGCGGTGCGCTCATCCTCTACGCGGTGCTGTATCTGGCGCACGGCGTGAATCTGAGGACCAGTTCGGCGTTGCTCGGCACACTCGCCTCGATGGTCGTGGCAGCCCTGCTGTCCTACGTCGCGATCCGGATGACGCACCTGACCGGTCTGTCGGAGGAACAGAACACCGACGTGCAGCTGTACATCGGGCACGTGTCGATCTCGGGCCTGCTGCTGGCCGGATTCATCATCGGCTCGCTCGGTGTGCTCAACGACGTCACCATCACGCAGGCGTCGTCGGCATTCGAACTCGCCGGGCTCGATCCCGAGTCGTCGCGCCGGGAGATCTTCTCGGCGGCGATGCGTGTGGGCCGCGACCACATCGCCAGCACCGTCTACACGCTCGTCCTCGCCTACGCGGGCGGCGCGCTGCCGCTACTGCTGCTGTTCTCGGTGGCCGGGCGGTCGATCACCGATGTGATCACCGGCGACGCCGTGGCCATCGAGGTGGTCCGCGCATGCGTCGGCGGTATCGCGCTGACGTTGTCGGTGCCGCTCACCACGGCGATCGCCGCCGTGCTCGCGCGTACCGACGCGCCCGGACAGCAGACGGGTGGCCGGCACGCGCGACGCGCGTGACGCTGTGCGTGACCGCCGACGGGTCGGCGGCGCGTGACGTCAGGGAAGCCGGATCTGCGGCAGCGGGGGCAGCTCGATCGTCGGCAGCGGCGGCAGCGTCGGGACCGGCACTCCCAGCCCCGGGATGGTCGGAACCGGAGCGGGTGGAGGTTCGGGGGCCGGGGGGACCGGGCGCGGCGAATAGGTCGTCGGAGCCGGCTCCGGCTCGACCGTGGTGGTGGTCGTGGTGACCTGCGTGGGCGCCACCGCCGGCGCGGGGTTCTGCCGCGGCGCACCGGTCGTCGGCGGAGTGTACGACTGGGTCGGGCTCGTCTCGTCGGTCGACGAACTCGTGAAGCCGGTGCTCAGCGCCACCCCGATGACCGCGACGACCGCGAGGGCCGTGCCCGCGATACCGGCGCCGGAGATCTGCTTGCCGCTGACCGACGGACCGCGACCGGCCAGCGTCGACCACCACGGCTTCTTCGCGTCGGCGGACTCCGGCCCGGATGCGGCGGCTGCGGTCGTCTGCGCGGGGGCCGCAGCGGCGACGACCGGGATCTGTTCGGTCTCGGCGCTGGTCGACGACGGGCGGCCCGGCACGATGCGGGTGAGGGTGCTCGCCGGCTGCGAGTTCGCAGGCTTCGCGGCGGCCATCGCCCCGCCCTTGGCGAGGACGAGTTCGGGCTCGTGCGGCACCACCAGCGGCAGTCCGAGCCACGAGCGCAGCACCTCCTGCACGAGCGGGATGTGCGCGCCGCCGCCGAGCAGGACCACGGCCTCGGGGTTGCGACCGGCACGGGAGATCACCTGGTGCACGAACTGCGCCGACGACTCGACGCACTGCGCGATGAGCGGATCGAAGGTCTCGCGTGACATGAGCACGACCCCTGCCGCGCCCGGCACGGCCACGGTCTCGCTCTGCGAGAGCTTCTCCTTGGCCTCGCGGCACTGGGCCGACAATTCGTCGTCGGTGGCGGGATCGTCGGGGCGCCACACACCGTTGGTGTCGAGTTGGTGGTCGCGGATCACGTTGTCGAAGACGCGGCCGCCGATGCTGTCGGTGCGTTCGGCGAGCACCTCGCGGGAGACGAGGTCGACGACGGTGACGGTGAGCCCGGCGTCGCCGAGGTCGTAGAAGACGGCGGTGTTGCTCCCGAGTTCGCCGGTGGCCTGCAGATAGGTGACGGCGGCCTCGGGTTCGGAGACGAGCAGGTAGCGGTCGATGTGTTCGACGGTCATCGCCGCGCGCAGGCGCTCGGCCTGGGCCTGGTCGCGGTAGACCAGTCCGACCCGCTCGACCGGATCGCCCGCGACACCGGTCTGGAAGAGGACCCCGAGAGTGCCTGCCGCCAGCCGCGCCGGATCGTCCTTACCGGTTTCGACCACCTGGAACTGGAACCCCGCCGTCGGGGTCGTTCGATCCACCGGCCGCACCACCCGAACGGCGCTCTCCCCCACGGTCACACCGAGAATAGAACTCATCAGCCGCCTTCGACGTTGGATGCGCCAGCCGCGTCAGCTTCCCCCGGCGCCCGAAATCACCGACGATGGTACAGAACGTTACCGATCGGTCACGAGGGCCGTTCGGATGACGTACACCGGGACCGAGCACTCCACAGACGTCTCCTGAGCGGCCGGAAGGCGTCTCCCATAGGATCGCCGAATGCGGATTCTCTATGTGTGTACCGGAAACATCTGCCGATCACCCACCGCAGAAAGGCTGACCACCGCCTACGCGGCCGAGGCCGGTCGCGACGACCTCTCGGCGCACAGCGCCGGCACCCGGGCGATGGTCGGCTACGGCATGGAACCCACCGCGGCACTCGTGTTGCAGCAGCTCGGAGGCGATCCGGACGGATTCGCCGCGCGTCGGATCACCCCGCAGATCGCGGAGGACTCCGACATGATCATCACGATGAGCGAGCGGCACCGCGCCAAGGTCGTCCAGCTCGCACCGCGCAGGATGCGCGTGACGTTCACGCTGCGCGAGGCCGCCAGGCTGCAGAACGCCACCGGTGCGCGGACCATCGCAGAACTGACGACGGCCCGGGCGCAGATGTCTGCGCCCGGGCCGGAGGACATCGTCGACCCGATCGGCCGTGACGAGGAGACGTTCGTCACGGTCGGATCCGAGATCGCCGATCTGTTGCTACCTCTCCTCGCCGCTCTCCGAGCCTGAGTCGTTCACCGGGCGCCGCGGTGCGTGCACCACGGGTCGCGACAGCGGCTCGGCGGCGGAGTACGCCTGCGGCGCCTGGTAGGGCTCGCTGCCGTACCGCTCCGATGCCGGCTGCGGCGCCGGCGGGAACTGCTCCGTAGCGCGGTAGTGGTAGGCGTCGTTGCTCGGTGCCGGGTAGGCCTGCGTGGCCGGCGGCTCGGCGTGACGGTGACCGTTCTGCGGCCGGGCCGGTCCCTCGACGGGTGCCTGTGCCTGCGGGGCCGGCTGGGCGGCCGGTGCAGTCGGGGCCGGTGCACCGACGCGCTGCGTCGCCGGCGTGCTCGTCTGGGCGGCAGCCGGAGCGGCACCGTCCTTGTCGGAGCTGTAGTAGTACCGGTACTCGTAGGCACTGCCGCGGCCCTTGGTCGGGGTCATGGACAGAATCGTGCCCAGCACGGGCGCGTTGACCGAACGCAGGTTGCCGACGGCCCGCGCGAACTGCTCGCGGGTGGTCTTGCCGTAGCGCGCGATGAGCAGCGCACCGTCGGCGATGTTCGTGAGGATCGCCGCGTCGGTCACGGGCAGCAGCGGCGGTGCGTCGATGATGACGTAGTCGAAGCGCGACCGCAGGTCCTCGATGACCTCCCGCGCATGCGCGGAACCGAGCAGCTCGGACGGGTTGGGCGGCAGACCGCCGGCGGCGAGCACCCACATGCCGTCGAAGCGGGTCGGCTGGAGCACGTCCTCGAGTGCGGCCGTGTGAGCGAGCACGTTCGACAGGCCGGCGTCGCCGAGCGAGCCGAGGTACTTGGTCACACGCGGACGGCGCAGGTCGGCTTCGACGAGCACGACGGAGTGGCCGGCCTCGGCGAGCACCAGAGCCAGGTTGACGGCCGTGGTGGTCTTGCCCTCACTGGGCAGCGAGCTGGTGACGACGATCGCGCGCGGCGGGTTGTCGACCTCGAGGAACTGCAGGTTGGTCCGCATCTCGCGGTAGGCCTCGGCGTCGCCGCTGTTGGCTTCCGCGAAGACGATCGCCGGCTCTTCGTGACGGGCCTTGTCGAGCGGGATCACACCCACCACACCGGTGCCGGCGAGATCCTCGACGGCGTTGCGGTCCTTGATGGTGTTGTCGAGGCGGTCGCGCAGCACCGCGAGGGCGATACCGAGCAGCAGACCGACGGCCAGACCCAGCGCGACATTCCGCGTGGTCTTCGGCGTCACCGGCGACGACGGCGTGGCCGCGTACTGCTCGACCACCACGCGGGCCGTGGGCGGGCCGCCGTCCTCCGGGGTCTCGAGTTCGCGTGCCATGACGACGAACTCGTCCGACAGCGCGTTGGCGAGGTCGCGGGCACGCTCGGGCGACTCGTCGGTGACGGCGGTGTCGATGAGCACCGTGTCGGGGGTCGACGAGGCGGTCACCTTGCCGGCGAGATCGACGGCCGACATCTCGCCGAGACCGAGCTTGTCGAGGGTCCGCTGCGCGAGGGTGGTGCCCTCGAGCAGTTCGGTGTAGGAGGTGACTCGCTGCTGGGAGAACAGGTTGCCCTGGTAGATCTCCTGCACCGACGCGCCCGACGCGGTCGACACGAACAGGCGTGTCTTGGCTTCGTACTGGGGCGTGGTCAGCAGGGAGGCGCCGAGAGCGGCAAGCACCGCCACCACCGTCGTGACGGCGACGATCTTCCACCTCGCCTGCAGAATTCGCAGGTAATCATGTACTTCCATCAGGGCGTCTCCCTCGTTGCGGTAACACTGCGTGCGCACCCGGCGGGCGCGGTGTGGGGGTCGTCGTGGCGCTCGAGCACGCTGTCGAGCACCGGGCCGATCGCACGCACCGCGTCCGGATCGGCCAGTTCCGAGTGCGTGAACGGCACCGGATGTTCGACGACGAGACCGCGCACATACCGCTGCCAGGTGGCGGCGATATCGGGGTGCCGGTCGAGATCGGGTGCGGCGACCACCAGGTCGATGTCGCCGTCGTATTGGCCGAGGGTGTGCCGGCGCACCGCGTCTTCGACGGCCTGTGCGGCGGCGTCGGTGCGGCGCCGGACCTCGGCGACGAGTTCTTCGGGCAGCCCGGCGATGTCGGGTACGTTCTCTGCCGTCGGGTGGGGCTCGGCAGGCACAGTCTCGGGCGTGAGCGTGTCGAGCAGCACTACCGCACCGACCTGCTCTCCGTGCTCGCGTAGTTGCACGGCCATCTCGTGTGCGATGGTGCCGCCCACCGACCAGCCCAGCAGGTGGTAGGGACCATCGGCCCTCACCTTACGGATTTCGGCCACATACCGCGCGGCGAGTTCGCCGATGCTGTCCGGAATGTCGTCGAAGCCCGTTGCCTGCAGACCGTAGAGGGTGCGGCCGTCGAGGTGCTGCGCGAACCCGGCGTACATCCATGCGAGTCCGCTGATGGGGTGCACGCAGAACAGCGGCGGTTTCTCGTCACCGCGACCGGCGATTTCGACGAGGCTGCCGAGCGGGTCGCGTTCGTCGTCGCTGCGCGGGTCGCGCTCGTCATTACTGCGGCCGTGTTCGATGCGGTCGGCGAGCGACGCGAGATCCGGGCTGGTGAACAGCCATTCGACGGGAACGTCGGCGCCGAGCGCGTCGCGCAGTTCACCGGCGACGGTGACGGCGGCGATGGAACTGCCACCGAGATCGAAGAAGCTTCGGTCGGCGGAGATCTCGTCGACCGGCCGGTCGAGGTGGCGGGCGAACACCGCGGCGACGGTCTGCGCGATGCGTCCCTGCGGCGCGACATACGGTTCGTCGACGGCGGTGTCGGGGGCGGGCAGCGCCGCGCGGTCGACCTTGCCGGACGCCATCAGCGGCAACGCGTCGACGACGGTGATGCTCACCGGCCGCAGGTGACGCGGCAGATCGGCGACGAGCGCACGCCGCAACGCTGCCATGTCGGGTGCGGTGCCGGTCTCGGGCTGGATGTAGGAGACGAGCACGGTGTCGCCGTCACGTCCGGGATGCGGGACGGTCACGGCCGCCGCGACTCCCGAACGCCTCAGCAGCGCGGCGTCGACCTCGGCGGGTTCGATGCGGATGCCGTGGATCTTCACCTGGTCGTCGATGCGGGCCACGTAGTCCAGTACCCCGTTCGGCAGGATCCGAACCAGATCGCCCGTGCGGTACAGCCGCGACCCGCCGTCGTCGAACGGATCGGCGACGAATCGGGTTGCGGTGAGTCCGGATTCGTAGCGGTAGCCGCGGGCGGTGCTGTCGCCGGTCACGTAGAGCTCGCCGACGGTGCCGCGTGGCACGGGGTGCAGGCGCGAGTCGAGCACGTAGGCGGTGGCTCCCGCGACGGGCGTGCCGATGCTCGGCTTCTCGTCGCCGATGAGCGGGGCGGAATACGAGACGGCGACGGTGAATTCGGTGGGTCCGTAGCCGTTGACGATCCGGTGCCGCGACCAGCGGCCCACCAGCGCACCGGGCAGGGTCTCGCCCGCGGCGACGATCGTCGTCGGCTCGAGTGCCTCGGGGTCGAGAGTACCGAGCACGGTGGGCGTGAGGTTGAGGTGCGTGACGCGCTCGTCGACGATCAGCTCCTGCAGGGGTTCCCCGGCGAAGGTGTGGTCGGGGGCGATCACGAGGGCACCGCCGTGTGCGTGGGCGGAGAGCAGTTCGAAGATCGCGGCGTCGAAGGTGTGCGAGGCGACCTGCAGCACGCGCGATTCCGGTCCGAGATCGAGCAGGCCGGTCTGCACGTCGAGCAGCGCCGCGAGTCCGCGGTGGGTGACGTCGACACCCTTCGGGGTGCCCGTGGTGCCGGACGTGTAGATCGTGTAGGCGAGGTCGTCGGATGTCACTGCGGGACGTGGGGGTTCGACGGCGTCGAAGTCGATGCTGCGGTCGGCGGTGAGGTCGAGCCACGTCACGTGTCCGAGTTCGCGGTAGCCGACGGTCAGGCCGATGCGAGCGCCGGAGTCGGCGAGGATCGCAGCACTGCGGGCCTCGGGCTGGGTGAGGTCGACGGACACCCATGCCGCACCGAGTTTCGTGATCGCCCAGACGGCGAGCGGCCAGTACTCGCTGCGCGGCACGGCGATCGCGACGAGGTCTCCGCGTCGCACACCGTGGGAGGCGAGCACGGACGCGATCTCGTCGGCGCGGGCGTCGAGTCCGCCGTACGTCCACGCGACGGTGCCGGAGCGCACCGCGATGCGTCCGCGATGCCGCTCGACGGAAGTCTCCAGGATCTCGAGCAGCGTGCGCGGCGCGACGGCCGGAGCCGACAACGGTGCAGGCACCGGCACGGCGAGATCACCGACGGCGCGGTCGGGTTCGGCGAGCGCCGCGGCGAGCATCGCGACGAGGTCGGTGAGCATCGCGTCGCCGGTGGTGTCGTCGAACAGATCCGTCGCATAGACGAGGCGCAGGTCGAGTCCGGCCTCGCGCTCGACGAGTTCGACGACCACGTCGAACTGCGCGGCCGGTTCCCCGGCGTCGGTCTCGGCGATCTGCACGTCCGGCAGGTGCGGCAGCACCTCGCCGGCCTCGACGCGGTGCGTGAGCAGCACCTGGAAGAGCGGGCTGTACGACGGGTCGCGCCGCGGTGCGAGGCGGGCGACGACCTCGTCGAACGGCACGTCGGCGTGCGCGAGCGCGCCGAGGTCGGTGGTCCGCACGTCGCGCAGCAGGTCGGTGAACGGCCGCGACGGGTCGACGGCGGTGCGCAGCACGACGGTGCCGACGAACATGCCGACGAGCCGGTCGAGGCGCGCATCGGTGCGACCCGCGATGGCCGTGCCGACGGCGATGTCGGTGCGTCCGCTGCGACGCGCGAGCATCGCGGCGAGCACCGCGTGGACGAGCATGAATACGGTGACGTCGTGGCTGCGCGCAACGTCCCGGAGGCGTCGGTGGGTCTCGGCATCGAGCGTCGAGACGATCTGCGCGCCACGGTGGGTCGGCTGCGCGGGGCGCGGCCGGTCGGCGGGCAGCGGCAACGGGCTGTCGGGCAGGCCGGCGAGTGTGGTTGCCCAGTAGTCGAGTTGGCGGGCCGCGAGCGAGGCAGAGTCAGTGGCGTCGCCGAGCAGTTCGTGCTGCCAGCGCGCGTAGTCGCCGTAGGTGACGGGCAGCGACTCGAAGACCGGTGCTTCTCCCCCGCGACGCGCGGCGTAGGCGACGGCGAGATCGGTGAGCAGCGGGCCGACGGACGCGCCGTCGAACGCGATGTGGTGCACGGCGGCGGCGAGCACCCAGCGGCCGGGTTCGACGTCGAACAACCGGATCCGCATCGGGGCCTGCGTCGTGATGTCGAAGGGCGTGGTGATCGTGGCGGTCACGGCCGCGGCGACGTCCTCCGGCGCGGAGTGTTCGAGCACCGGCGGGTCGACGGGCACCTGCACGTCGTCGGTGAAGGCGGTGCGCAGCACGCGGTGGCGGTCGACGACGTCGCTCACCGCGGCGGTGAGGGCGTCGACGTCGAGGTCGCCGCTCAGCGTGAGCACGACCGGCACGAGATAGCCGGCGGTGCCGGTCTCGGCCCGCGCGACGATGCCGAGGCGGCGCTGCGCGGGCGCGATCGGGGTGGGGGTGTCGTCGTCGTAGTGCCGCAGCGCGACGCGCTGGTCGTCGCCGGATTCGATGCGGGCAGCGAGCACGGCGAGGGTCGGAGCGGCGAGCACCTCGCGCACCGGCACGTCGGTGCCGAACGCCTCGCTCAGGCGCGCCGCGAAGACGACGGCCGACAGCGAGTCGCCACCGGCGGTGAAGAACCCGCGGTGCGCGGCCGGGCGGGCGCCGAGCACGTCCTCGGCGACGGTGACGACGAGATCCTCGGCGTCGGTAAGCGGACGATCGAGGGCGGCGTCGTCGTCGAGTGCGGCGGCGTCGTGCAGTTCGAGCGCGGCGACGTCGAGCTTGCCGTTGGAGGTGAGGGGCAGCTGGTCGAGCGCGTGCACGCGGGTCGGCATGCGGTGCGGCGGTACGACGAGCGCGAGTCGCGCGGTGATGTCGTCGGCCGACAGGTCCGGTCCGGCCGCGAACGCGACGAGCGTGCCGCTCACCGCGACCACCGCGGCCTGCCGGATACCGGGCTGGGCGAGCAGCGTCGCTTCGAGTTCGCCGGGCTCGATGCGCACGCCGCGCACCTTGAGCTGGCGGTCGGTGCGGCCGAGATAGCCGAGGGTGTCGTCGACGCGGCGGTGGACGCGGTCGCCCGTGCGGTACATGCGGGCACCGCCAGGAGCGGCCACGAAGCGTTCGGCGGTGCGGGCCGGGTCGTCGAGATATCCGGCGGCGAGGCCCTCACCCGCGAGGTACAGCTCGCCGACGGCGCCGGCCGGCACGGGACGCAGGCGCGCGTCGAGCACGTGGGCGACGGTGCCGGGCACGGGCTTGCCGATGCTCGGGCGGGTGCCGGGTTCGATGTCGACGAGGGTCGCGACGATCGTGGCCTCGGTCGGACCGTAGGCGTCGAGCATCACGCGGCCGTCGGCCCAGCGAGCCGCGAGCGACGGCGACAGGGATTCGCCACCGGAGGCGACGACCTTCAGGTCGGGCAGTCCCTCGGGGTCGAGGGTGCCGAGCACCGTGGGGGTCGACAGGTAGTGGGTGATGCGTTGCTCGGCGAGGTAGCGGTGCAGATCCTGCCCGGCGTAGACGTCCGGGGGTGCGACGACGAGCGTCGCGCCGGTGGTGTGGGCGAGCAGCAGTTCGAGCAGCGCCGCGTCGAACTCGGGTGAATAGCCGTGCAGCACGCGGTCTCCGGGCTCGACCCGGTAGCGCTCGGCCACTTCGGCCGCGAGCGGGGCGAGTCCGCGGTGCGTCACCGCGACCCGCTTCGGGGTGCCGGTGGACCCGGAGGTGGACACGACGTAGGCGGTGCCGGGCAGGCACGTCTCCCCTGCCTGCCGCGAATGCGTGAAGGCCGCACCGGTCTTGGTGATGGCCCACAGGGTGCGGATGTAGTCGACGCTGCGCGGTGCGTCGATGCGCACGATCTTCCCGTCCCGCGCGCCGTCGGCCCGCAGCTCGTCGGCGAGGGTGTCGGACTGCTCGTCGAGTTCGCGGTAGGTGAGCGATTCGCCGTCGCCGCGCAGGGCTTCCCGGTCGGGATGGGCGGCGGCGGTGGCGCGCAGCATCTCGGCGAGTGTGCGTGCCGGGGCCGGTTCGCCGCCGTCGAGGGCGGCGGCCGGGGTGTCGACGGCCACTTCACCGATGGTCCTGTCGGGTGCACTCGCCAGGCTGCCGAGCAACGCGACGAAGCGGCTGACGAGCAGTTCGGCGGTGCGGCCGGCGAAGCGGGCGGCATCGAACACGAGCGTGCCGGTGTAGCCGTCGGGGCGCGGGGCGAGCGTGAACTGCAGGTCGAACTTCGGTGTGTCGTCGAGGACTTCGCGGGCCTCGACGGTGAGCTCTCCCAGGCTGATCGGGTCGATGCCGAAGTCCTGCAACGCCAACGCGACCTGCGGTGCGCCGCTCTGCCGCTCCGACAGTAGCTGCTCGTAGGGCACGGCGACGTGATCGAAGGCCGCGACGTCGAAGTCGCGGACCTGGCCGAGCAGTCCGGCGAACGACATGTCGGGGGCCACGCGGGCGCGCAGCACGAGGGTGTCGAGGAACGGGCCGACGAGGTCTTCGAGCTGCGCCCAGCGGCGTCCGCCCACCACGGCGGCGACGGCGATGTCGTCGCTGCCGCCGAGTCGCGCGAGCAGCACCGACAGCGCGGCGTGCAGCACCATGAACTCGGTGGCGCCGTGGGCGCGGGCGAGGTCGGCGAGCGCGTCGCGCACCTCGGCGGGCACCGTGAAGTCGACGCTGCGCGCACCGGTGTCGGTTCCGGTGGCGTCGGCGGGCAGTTCGGTGACGGTGAGTCCGTCGAGAGCGCGTCGCCAGTGCTCGAGGTCGCGCTCGGGGATGCCGCGTTCGGCTTCCCACAGGGCGTAGTCGGCGTACTGCAGCGGCAGCGGTTCCCACTGTGGTGCCGCACCGTTCACGCGCGCGAGATAGGCAAGCGTGAGGTCGCGCAGCAGCGGCCGCAGCGACGTGCCGTCGGCGATCGAATGGTCGACGTCGAGGTGCAGCACGTGCTGGTCGGGGCCGGTGCGTTCGAGTCGCACGCGCCACCGGTCGCTGCGCGGCGCTTCGTGCACCTGCTGGTACACGCCGTCGCCGTCGACGATGTAGTCGGTCCGCAGGATCTCGTGGCGCAGCGCGACGTCACCGAGCGCGGCCTGCAGGGCACCGAGGTCGAGCGGTCCACTCAGGTTGACCTCGCTGCGCAGCCGGTAGGCATCGGGGGCAAGGGAACTCAGTCCCCACAGACGACGCTGGGCACGGCTGAGCGGGATCCGTTCCGGTCGCGGCGACACGGCGACGGGTCCGGCGTCGATGTCGAAGCCACCGGCGTCGAGGGCGGCGGCGAGTGCGTCGACGGTGGGGTTCGCGAAGACGGTGCGCAGCGGTACGTCGGTGCCGGTCTCGTCGCGCAGGCGGCCGACGAGGACGGTGGCGAGCAGCGAGTTGCCGCCGACGGCGAAGAAGTCGTCGGTGCGTCCCACCGCGGTGCCGTCGCCGAGGACGTCGCCGATGATGCGAGCGACGAGCGCTTCGGTCTCCGTGCGCGGTTCGCTGCCTTCGCCGGCAGCGGGTTCGGGCAGTGCGGCGGCGTCGACCTTGCCGTGGGAGGTGAGCGGGATCGCGGCCAGCGGCACGATCGCGGTGGGCACGAGGTGCGCGGGCAGGACGGTGCGCAGCTGGGCTCGCAGATCTGCGTTGTCCAAATTACTGCCGTCGAGGTTCTCGCCGGTGACATAGGAGATGAGGCGGCCGCCGCGCACGAGCGTCACGGCGCGGTCGACGCCGTCGAGTGCGGTGAGGGCGGTGTCGATCTCGCCGGGCTCGATGCGCACGCCGCGCAGCTTGATCTGGTTGTCGCTGCGGCCGACGAATTCGAGGGCACCGGTGCGGGTCCAGCGCACGAGGTCGCCGGTGCGATAGCGGCGTCCGTCCGGTCCGGCGACGAACCGCGAGGCGGTGCGCGCGGCGGCGCCGCGGTAGCCCGACGCGAGTCGCGGTCCCGAGACGTACAGTTCGCCGACCACACCGGCGGGCACGGGGTGCAGCCGCTCGTCGAGGACCTCGACGGTGACGCCGCGGACGGGGGTGCCGATGACGATGTCGTCGCCCGGTCGCAGCGGCTGCGAGTTGGTGACGAACATCGTGGCCTCGGCCGGGCCGTAGCTGTTGACGAGAGTGCGCCCGTCTCCCCAACGATCGACGATCTCGCGGGTGAGCCGGTCGCCGCCGAGCACGAGCGTGCGCAGGGCCGGCAGATCGCGCACCGGCACGGTCGCGAGCGTCGACGGCGTCATCACCGCATGGGTGATCGCAGCGCTGTCGAGCAGGTCGCCGAGGGCAGCGCCGCCGTAGCTGTCGGCGTCGGCCACCACGAGCGTCGCGCCGGAGATGCCGGCGGTGAGCATCTCGAGCATCGCGGCGTCGAACGACGGTGCCGCGACGTGCAGGACGCGATCGCCCGGGAAGGCGGCGAGGTATTCGCCGATGTCCTCGGCGAACGCGCTCGCGGCGCGCTGGGTGACGGTGACGGCCTTGGGGTGTCCGGTGGTGCCGGAGGTGAAGACGAAGTAGGCGGGGGCGTCGGGCGCGGGATC
Source organism: Rhodococcus shunpengi (assembly GCF_048381395.1). Taxonomy (NCBI): domain Bacteria; kingdom Bacillati; phylum Actinomycetota; class Actinomycetes; order Mycobacteriales; family Nocardiaceae; genus Rhodococcus; species Rhodococcus shunpengi. Next base: position 380,177 of record NZ_JBLWIU010000036.1, on the reverse strand, counting down.
GACGACGTCGGCGAGCGGTTCCTCGTCGTCGGAGGTCACCTCGAGCCACCGCACGGTTGCCGGAAGCGTCGGCGCTTCACCCACTCCCACGCGCACGTCGGCGAGCATCTCGGCCAGGCGCGCGGTGGGGGCGGTGGGGTCGACGAGCATGGGTGCGGCGCCGGCGCCGATGATGCCCCACACGGCGAGCACCGATTCGAGCGAGCGCGGGTAGGCACACGCGACCGGATCGCCCGGGCGCACCCCGGCGAGCTGGAGGCGCGCGGCGAGAGCGTCGGAATAGTAGAGCAGTTCGGGGTACGACAGTTCGCGGTCGTCGTCGACGATCGCGAGTTCCTCGCCACCGGCAGCCGCGCCCTGCGCGAGCCACTGGCGCAGCGACCGCGGCGCACCCGGCACAGCGCCGATGGTGGGCAGGTCGGCGTCGTCGTGCAGGGCGATCTCCCCGACCCGCACATCCGGATCCGCGACGGCCGCGCTCAGGATCGTGCGCAGACGGTCGGCGTAAGCGGCGACGGTGTCGGCGTCGTACAGGTCTGTGCTGTAGAAGAATTCGAGGTCGATGCCGTCCTGCTGCTCGGTGACGGTGACCTGCACGTCGACGTTGACCGTTTCGGTGTCGACGGGTGCGGCGGTGACGTTGAGGCCGGGCAGCGCGAAGGTCGACGCGACGGGTCGTGCCTGCGACAGCGCGATCTGGAACAGCGGGTGCCGCGCTTCGCTGCGGGCGGGCTGCAGCTTCTCGACGAGCGTCTCGAACGGTGCGTCCGGGTTGCTGTAGGCGGCGAGGTCGCGGCGGTGCACCTGCGTGAGCAGGTCGGTGAAGGTGGCGTCGGGGTCGACGTCGGTGCGCAACACGAGGGTGCCGGCGAACATGCCGACGACGTCGTCGAGCTGCGGGTCGCCGCGACCGGAGACGGCGGTGCCGATGGGGATGTCGCGACCGGCACCGTGCCGCGCGAGCAGTGCCGCGAGGGCGGCGTGCAGCACCATGAACACCGTCGCGCGACCCTCACGGGCCAGCGTGTGCAGTCCGCGGACGAGGTCGGCGTCGAGCGAGACGGTATGGGCGGCGCCGTGTCCGGTGGGCTGTGCGGGGCGCGGCCGGTCGCCGGGCAGGGTCACCTCGTCGGGCAGGTCGGCGAGTTCGCCCAGCCAGAACGGGATCTGCTCGTCGGCGACGCTGCGCTGCCACCGCGCGTAGTCCGTGTACTGGACGGGCAACTCCGGGAGTTCGGGGGTCGCGCCGGTGAGGCGGGCGTCGTAGGCGACGGCGATGTCGCGCAGCAGCGGCATGAGCGACCAGCCGTCGGCCGCGATGTGGTGCAGGACGACGAGCAGCACGTGCCGGCCGGGTGCCGTCCGGTACAGCCGCATGCGGGCCGGGGGGTCGACGGTGAGGTCGAATCCGGTGGTGGCGTAGTCGCGGACGAACTCGTCGAGGGCATCCTCCGGCACGGCCACCGGGTCGAGATCGGGGCGCGCGGCGGGCAGCACGGTGTACTCGTCGGCGGCCGGGTAGACGGTGCGCAGCGTGCGGTGCCGTTCGAGCACATCCGCCACCGCGGCGGCGAGGGCGTCGACGTCGAGCGTCCCGTCGAGTCGCACTGCGAAGGGCAGGTTGTAGCTCGGGGACGCCGGGTCGAAACGGTTGATGAACCACAGGCGCTGCTGCGCCGCCGACAGCGGAGCCGGTGCGTCGGGGTCGGCGACGAGAGGCACACGGCGCGAACCGGTCTCACCGTGCTCGTCGACGAAGTCGGCGAGCGCTGCGACGGTGCGGTTCTCGAAGACGTCGCGCACGGTGACATCGGTGTCGAGCACGTCCGACAGGCGACCGGCCAGACGCGTGGCGAGCAGCGAGTTGCCACCGAGGTGGAAGAAGTCGTCGTCGGCGCCGAGGGTTCCCGGGGCGATGCCGAGCAGTTCGGCGCACACGTCCGCGACGAGTTCCTCGACCGGTCCGTGTGGTGCCGCTCCTCCACCGGCCGTGACGTCGGGGGTGGGCAGCGCGGCGCGGTCGAGTTTGCCGTTGGCGGTGAGCGGCAGTGCGTCGAGGACCACGGCGGCCGACGGCACGAGGTAGTCGGGCAGGCTGCGGCGCAGGTCGCGCAGGGCCGCGGTGGCGTCGCCACCGACGAGATAGGCGACGAGGCGGTCGTCGCGCAGCAGCACGACGGCCTGGCGCACGCCCTCGCTGCGCAGCAGGGCGGCTTCGATCTCGCCGGGTTCGATGCGATAGCCGCGCAGTTCGATCTGCTGGTCGGCGCGACCGAGATAGTGCAGGGCACCGCCGGTGTCGCGGCGGCCGAGGTCGCCGGTGCGGTAGCGGCGGGTGCCACCGGGGGCGGCGACGAAGCGGGTCGCGGTCTGGCCGGGACGTCCGCGGTAGCCGCGCGCGAGTTGGTCTCCGCGCACGTACAGTTCGCCGATCGCGCCGGGCAGTGCGGGTCGCAGCGACGAGTCGAGCACGTCCACAGCGAGACCGGGCAGCGGCGTTCCGATGCCGGTCGCGGTGGCGTCGCCGAAGGTCACATGCACGGTGGTCTCGGTGATGCCGAACATGTTGACCGCCCGCACATGCGGATGACGCTCGGCCCACGGGCGCACGCGCGCGGGGTCGAGGGCTTCGCCGCCGAAGATCAGCAGCCGCAGGTCCTCGAGCGGCGCGTGATCGGTGGCGGCGAGCTGGTAGAAGGCCGTGGGGGTCTGATTGAGCACGGTCACCCGGTTGCTCGTGAGCACATCCACGAAGGCGGCTGGGTCGCGCACGGTGAGGTGGTCGACCACGACAACAGACGCGCCGGTGGCGAGCGGTGCCCACATCTCCCACACGGAGAAGTCGAAGGCCGGCGAGTGGAACAGCGTCCACACGTCGTCGGCGCGCAGTCCGAATTCGTCGACGGTCGCGGCGAGCAGCGACAGCACGTTGCGGTGCGTCACCTGTACGCCCTTGGGGGTTCCGGTGGAACCGGACGTGTAGACGATGTAGGCGCCGAGATCCGCGACGAGCGGGAAGTCGAACAGGGCACCGTCGTCGAGGCGGCCGGCGACCTCCGGGTCGTCGAGTCGCAGCGTCGGCACGCGGACGTCGGTGAAGTTGCTGTCGGTGACGACCAGGGAGGGCTGCGCGTCGTCGAACAGGGCCTGCAGGCGCGTCGCGGGATGCGTGACGTCGACGGGCAGGTAGATCCCGCCGGCGCGGGAGACGGCGAGGATCGCGACGACGAGGTCGGGGGTCCGCGGCAGCGCGACGGCCACGACGTCCTCGGCGGTGACGCCGCGTTCGCGGAGGAGTTTGGCGAGCGCGCCCGAGCGCGACCACAGCGCGCCGTAGCTGAGGGAGTACCCGTCCCCCACCACGGCGACGGCCGCAGGATCGTCGGCCACGCGTTGCGCGACCAGCTCGGGCAGCGACTCTGCCGGAAGTTGTTGCGCGACGCCGACGGGGGTGAGGTCGGCGTCGCCCAACTCGATACCGCCGACCGACACAGCCGGGTCGGCGGTAACGGCATCGAGGATACGCACGAACCACGACTGCCACTGCACAATCGTGTGCGAATCCACAAGTTCGTCCGCGTACGTAAGGATCGTTTCCAAACCGGCCGGCACACCGGTCTCGGAACGACGTTCGCGGACGGTCAGCTCGAGGTCGACGCGTGCCGTGCCCACCGGGATCTCGCGGATAGTCCTGGAGCTGCCGGGCAGCGTGAACTCGTCGAGCGAGAACGACTCGTACGCCAGGATGACCTGGAACAACGGGTGGTGCGCGTCGGTGCCGGCACCTACCGCGTCGACGATGCGATCGAACGGCACGTCGGCGTGGGCGAAGGCGTCGAGATCGGCGCGACGGGTGTCGGCGAGCAGGTCGGCGAAGGTGCGGCGCGGATGCACCCGCAACCGCAGCGGCACGGTGCCGACGAACATGCCCACCACGTCGTCGACCGCGGCATCGCTGCGTCCGGAGACCGGCGTGCCGATGGTGACGTCGTCGGTGGCGGCGAGCGCCGACAGCAGCGTCGCGAAGGCCGCGTGCATCACCATGAACGGCGTGACGTCGTGGGCGCGGGCGAGCTTGTCGATCGCGGCGTGCAGTTCGGCGGGGATCGTGAAACTCGCACGACCCGCGGTACCGGTGGTCGCCGCGCTACGGGGACGGTCGGTGGGCAACGCGAGCAACGGCGGCACGTCGCCGAGGGTCTGCCTCCAGAAGGCGAGCTGACGGGACGCGAGGCTGTCGGGATCGTTCTCGTCGCCGAGCACGGCCCGGTGCCAGCGCGCATAGTCGCGGTAGGTGACCGCCGGTGCCGGCAGGTCCAACGACTCCCCGTCGCGGTGGGCACGGTAGGCGGCGACGGCGTCGCGGCCGAGCGGCAGCAGCGACAGGCCGTCGGCGGCGATGTGGTCGATCACCACGGCGAGCACGTAGCCGGAGTCCGTCCGGTACAGCCGGGTGCGGATCGGCGGATCGACGGTGAGATCGAAACGTGCGCGAGCGAATTCGGTCAGCTTCGCATCGAGGTCGGCGCCGGCGTCGACGGGCTCGAAGTCGAGCGCCACCGACGGCAGCACGTGCTGGTGCGGGCCGGACGGGCTGTCAGGGAAAACGGTGCGCAGCGAGTCGTGGCGGGCCAGCACGGTGGCGGCTGCCGCGCGCACGGCGTCGAGGTCGGTATCGGCGTCGAGGTCGAGCGCGAAGGCGATGTGGTCGCCGCCGTCGATGCGGTCGGCCACGTCGAACCGGTTGAGCAGCCACATGCGCTGCTGCGCCGGTGCGAGCGGCGCGTCGCTGTCGTCATCGACGTGCACGAGCGGCAAGTGCTCACCGGTGGGTTCCTCGGCGAGCAGGTTCGCGAGTTCGGTGACGGTGGGGTGCTCGAAGATGTCGCGCACACCCACCCGGCGACCCGCGACTCCCCGCAGGCGCGCGGCGAGCTGGGTCGCGAGCAGCGAGTTGCCGCCGACGGCGAAGAAATCGTCGGATCCGGCGACGCTCGGCAGATCCAGCAGGTCGGCGACGACACCGGCCACGAGTTCTTCGGTGGCGCTGCGATATCCGTCGGTGCGGGTCGCGGTGACCTCCGGCTCGGGCAGCGCGGCGCGGTCGATCTTGCCGGTGCTGGTGAGCGGGAACGCGTCGAGCACGGTGACGGTCGCGGGCACCATGTGCCGCGGCAGCCGCTCGGCGGCCCATTCGCGGATCTCGTGCGGGTCGAGGCGGCCGTTGCGGCTGTGCACGTAGGCGGCGAGGGTGTCGCCGCGCACGACGGTCACGGCGGTGCCGATGCCCGGGTGGGTCTGCAGGGTCGCGTCGATCTCGCCGAGTTCGATGCGGAAGCCGCGGATCTTGACCTGGTGGTCGCTGCGGCCGACGAATTCGAGGGCGCGGTCGTCGTCGTGTCCCGTCCAGCGGACGAGATCGCCTGTGCGGTAGAGGCGTCCGGTGCCGAAGGGATTGGCAACGAATCGGTCGGCGGTGAGTGCGGGTGCGTCGAGGTAGCCGCGGGCGACGCCCTGTCCCCCGAGATACAGCTCGCCGGTCACACCTTCGGGCACGGGCCGCAGGCGTTCGCTGAGCACCACCGCGGTGACGCCGACGAGGCCGGTGCCGATGGTGAGCCGGTCGCCGGGTGCGAAGGGTTCGCTCGACGTAGCGAGCACCGTCGTCTCGGTGGGACCGTAGACGTTGAGCAGGGTGCGTCCGGGCGCCCAGCGTTCGGCGGTCTCGACCGGCCATGCCTCGCCGCCGATCGCGATGGTGCGCAGGGCGTCGAGTCCGGTGGGGTCGAGCTGGGTGGGCACCGAGGGCGTCGAGAACCAGTGGGTGATGCCTTCGGAGCGAAGCAGTTCCACGAGTTCGTCGCCACCGAACAGGTCGGCGGGCGCAACTACCAGCGTGCCGCCGGAGGTGAGCGCCAAGACGTATTCGAGCACCGCGCCGTCGAAGGCAGGGGTGGCGAAGTGCAACACCCGTGCGTCGGTTGCGGTGTCCGAGATGGTGGGCAGGTCGAAGCGTTCGACGAACGACTGCGCGAGCGGGCCGAGTCCGCGATGCGAGACCACCACGCCCTTGGGCCGGCCGGTGGAGCCCGAGGTGTAGACGACGTAGGCGGTGTTGTCGACGTCCAGCGGCCGCACACGATCCGCGTCGGTGATCGGGCGGGTGTCGCCCTCGAGGGTGAACGCGATCGGCTCGACCCCGTCGGGCAGCGCGACGTCGCCGTCGACGATCGCGTACCGCGCGCCGGATGCGCCGAGCAGCTGAGCGATGCGTGCGGCGGGCTGGTTGGGGTCGACGGGCACGAAGGCCGCGCCGCTCAGCGCGACCGCCGCGGCGGCAAGCACCGAACGCGTCGACCGCGAGAGCACGACGGCCACACGGTCTTCCGTGCCGATGCCCTGCTCGATCAGCGTCCACGCGAGCGGGCGTGCCGCCGTGCGGATCTCGACGGCCTGTCCCCCGGGTTCGGTCACGCACGTCGGCGATCGGTCGATGATCTCGGCGAAGGTCGCCTCCGGGCCGGGTTCGGCCGGTTCGACGGAAAGCGTGCCGAGGTCGAGGTCGCCGACGGGCAGCGACGGATGCTGCGCGACCTGCTCGAGCACTCCGCTCAGGCGGGTTACCCAGCGGGCGATGGTGTCGTCGTCGAACAGTTTCGTGTCGTAGACGAGGCGGCCGGTGAGCGATCCGTCGCGCAGTTCGCGCAACGAGATCTCGAGGTCGAATCGTGCCTGCGACGAGGCGATCTCCTGCGGCCGCACCGTGAGGCCGGGAAGTTCGAGGTCGGGCACGTCCACGTTGTCGTAGGCGAGCATCACGTGGAAGGGCGAGAAGCCCAGGGCGTCGACGACGTAGTCGAACGGCACGGTGGCGTGCGCGAAGGCGTCGAGGTCGGTGTCGCGGGCCTGCGTGAGCAGCGAGGTGAACGGCTGGGCCGGGTCGACATTCGTCCGCAGGGTGACGGTGCCGACGAACATACCGACGAGCGCGTCGAGGTCGGGGTGGTCGCGACCGGCCGTTCCGGTGCCGATGGCGATGTCGTGCCCGGAGGTCCAGGCGGCGAGCCACACGGCGACGGCGGCGTGCACGGCCATGAAAGTGGTGGCGTCGTGCGCGGCGGCGACGGACCGCAGTGCCGCGACCTGCTCGGCCGGCACCGTGAAGTCCACGGCCGCGGCGGGACCGAAGCCACCGTTGCGGGGACGGTCGGTGGGCAGCGGCGCTGCGTCGGCGAGACCGTCGAGTGTGCGTGTCCAGTAGTCGATCTCGCGACCGGCGCGGGTGTCGGGCGCAGTCGGGTCACCGAGGCGATCGAGGTGCCACTGCGCGTAGTGCCGGTAGTGCAGCGGCAGCGGCGTCCACGCGGGCGCCTCCCCGGCCGTGCGGGCGAGGTAGGCGGTGGCGACGTCGGCGGTGAGCGGCACGAACGACGCACCGTCGAGCGCGATGTGATGTGCGACGACGGCGAGCACGTGCTTGTCGTCGGCGAGTCGCAGCAGGCGGATCCGGAACGGGATCTGCGCGGTGAGGTCGAACGGTTCGGCCGCCCACTCGGTGATGAGCGCTTCGACGTCGCCGTCGGCCGCTTCGGGTTCGAGAGCGAGGCCGGCGACGGCACGCTCGAGCGGCAGCACGTCCTGCACCGGGCCGTCGAGCTCGAGGCGGAACAGCGTGCGGAGGGCTTCGTGCCGGTCGAGGACGTCCACCACCGCGGCCTGCAGAGCCGGCAGGTCGAGGGCGCCGTCGAGGTGCAACGCGAACGGCAGGTGGTAGGCGGCAGGGTCGCCATGTGCCCGGGCGAGCAGGAACAGTCGGCGCTGCGCGGGAGCGAGCGGCGACGGTCCGGTGTCGGGGGTGGCGACGGGTCGCGATTCCGATTCGGGTCGCGTCGCTGCGGCGGCCGCAAGGCTGGCGACGGTCGGGTGGGCGAACACGTCGCGCAACTGCACGTCGCGGCCCAGTGCAGCACCGAGACGGGCGGCGAGCTGCGCAGCGCCGAGCGAGTGACCGCCGAGCGCGAAGAAGTCGTCATCGGCTCCGATGTCGTCGATGCCGATGAGTTCGGCGAACAGCTCGGCGACGATCTTCTCGCTCGGGCCGTTGGGCGGCCGTGATCCGACGGCCACAGCACGCTCGGGCGCGGGCAGCGCGCGCCGGTCGACCTTGCCGCCCGGCGTGAGCGGCAGCGCGTCGAGCACCGTGATCGACGACGGACGCAGATAGGTGGGCAGTTCGTCGGCGAGACGGACGGTGAGGTCGGCGGGGTCGACGTCGCCCACGACGTAGGCGGCGATGTGCTCGCCGTGCACGGTGACGGTCGCGGCCTGCACCTCGTCGAAGGCGATGAGCGCGGCTTCGATCTCGCCGAGTTCGATGCGGTAGCCGCGGATCTTCACCTGCTGGTCGGCGCGGCCGAGGAATTCGAGGTGGCCGTCGGTGATCCAGCGGGCGCGGTCGCCCGTGCGGTACATGCGGCCACCGAACGGTGAGGCGACGAAGCGTTCGGCGGTGAGGGCCGGTGCGCCGAGATAGCCGCGTGCGACGCCCGGTCCCCCGAGATACAGCTCGCCGATCACGCCAGCGGGCACGGGATGCAGACGGGCGTCGAGGACGACGGCGGTCATGCCGTCGATCGGCCGGCCGATCGGCACGCCCGCGCCGGGCTGCAGCGGATCGCTGAGGGTCGCGAGGATCGTGGTCTCGGTGGGTCCGTAGGCGTTGAGCATGGTGCGGCCGGTGGACCAGCGGTCGGCCACGGCCTGCGGCAGTACTTCGCCACCGGCGTCGAGAACCTGCAGGTCGGGCAGGCCGTCGTCGGGGGTGACAGCGAGGATCGCCGGTGCGGTGATCGCATGGGTGACGGCTTCGTTGCGCAGCAGGGTTGCCAGGGCCGGTCCGCCGACGGCGTCGGGCGGGCAGATCACCAGGGTGGCGCCGGCGTCGAAGGCGAGGAGCAGTTCCTGCAGCGATGCGTCGAATGACGGCGACGCGAGGTGCAGCACGCGCGACGTCTCGTCGGCGCGGTAGCGATCGCGCAGCGTCGACACGAGCGCCGACACACCGCCGTGCCCCACCGCGACGGCCTTCGGGGTGCCGGTGGAACCGGAGGTGTGGATGACCCACGCCGTGTTGTCGACGTGCAGCGGCCCCAGGCGATGCTCCGCGGTGAACGTCTCGCCGGACCCGTCGGGGGGCGGCGCGACGCGGGTGACGTGCTCGGGCAGCGCCGGGTGGTCGTGGGCGACGGCGATCCGCACGTCGCGCAGCACCTGCTCGAGGCGGCGGGCGGGAAGTTCGGGGTCAAGCGGGGTGTAGGCGGCACCGGTCTTGGTGACGGCCCACAATGCGACCACCGAATCGATCGAGCGAGACAGCAGCACCGCGACGCGCTCTTCGGGTCCGACACCGGCCGCGACCAGCGCATGAGCGAGCGCGTCGGAGCGAGCGTCGAGTTCGCGGTAGGTGATGCTGTCGTGTCCATCCACGACGGCGACGGTGTCGCTCGCGGCGTGGCGGGTGAGGACGTCGGGCAGCAGTTCGGGCTCGGGGGCGGTGCGTCCGCGTGCGGGAGCCAGGCCGTCGAGTTCGGCCGGGTCGGCGAGGGCGAGATCGCCCACCGCGACGCCCGCGTTCTGCACGAACTCCTTCAGGAATCCGCGGAAACGGCTGTGCAACGACGAGAGGTGCTCGTCGCTGTAGAGATTGGGGTTGGCCTCGAAGTCGACGCGCATCGTGCGGCCGGCGACGCCCGGGTAGACGTTGACGGCGAGATCGTCGATCGGACCGCTGGACTGGTGGTGGTACTCCCCCGTCACGTCGCCGAAGGCGATCTCGGGATGGAACATCATCAGGTTGACGGTGGGGCCGAACGGGCTCGCCGCCTCGTCGCGGGAGCGGCCGAGGCTGCGCAGATCCGCGAGCATGTCTTCGTACCGGTACCGCTGGTGGCGCAGGGTGCTGCTCAGTTCCACCTGCACGTCGCGGATGAGTTCGACCGGTGTTGCTGCGGGATCCACACATAGGCGCATCGGCACGACATTGGCGAGAACGCCAGCGGACCGACGTAGCGCGGCGGTGGTGCGGGCGGAGACGGGCAGGCTGAGCACGACGTCGACCACGCCCGTCGTCCGGGCGAGGAACGCGCCGAACGCTGCGAGGACGATCGGCACGTCGGTGGAGTTCGCGTCGTGGGCGAGCGCCGAGACCGCGGCCGCCGTGTCGGCGTCGAGTTCGGAGTTCGCTCGACGTGCCGGCACCCCGAGAGGTGCTTCGTGATCGACGAACGACACGGATTCGGGCAGGTCGGCGAGGCGCTCGAGCCAGTGCTGTCGGTCGGTGTCCTGACGCTTCGAGCCCACATAGGCGGCCTCGACTTCGAGAATGTCGGCAATCGGCATCGCCTTGAGCGGCGGCGCCTCGGAGCCGGAGACCCACGCCGAATACAACTCGGCGGCGCGGTTGAGCATGTTGACCGCGCCCTGGCCGTCGAGCGCGATGTGGTGGACGTAGCTCGACAGGAAATAGCGGTCGTCGCTGATTTGCAGCACCGTCGTGAAGATCGACCGATCGTGCAGCAGATCCAACGGGCTCGTGTAGCGCTCGGTCATCCACTCGGATGCCGCTTGCTCTGGGTCTGTCTCGGAACGGAAGTCGATGTACGGAACATCGTCGTCGAACGCGACGTCAACATATTGGTACGGCACGCCATCGACGTTGGTGAAGAACAAGAAACCCGACTCGACATCGCGCGCAGCCTGCACACACGCATCACGCAAGAGCTCGATGTCGAGTTCGCCGATAAGCTCGACGTACTGCGCGGTGGTGAAAGGTACGTCTGGATGCAGCAACTGCGCATACCAGAGACCCCGCTGACTCGGGGACAGCGGAAGTAGATGCACCACGCTCCCCTCGTCCTCCCGACACAATTCAGGACATGGGAAGTGCAGAACCCTCCCCTGTCGTGCGATCGTGGACGAAGCCTCCCAACTCCACTGTCACGATCACCGTGCAGAAGTTTACTTACAGTCACTGTTACCCACCACTTGAACGATCGGCCAGATCGAAATCGGGTTATCGTCTCGAGCGGAAACCACGAAGGGGGCACAAGCGGCGTGAACGATGTTACCGGTGAGTCAGTTTCGCCCGAACCGGGTCGACGCAAGGTGCGCAGGCGCCTGTCGGACGAGGAGATCGCAGCTCAGCGCAGGAAGCGCCGGCGCGTGCAAATCGGCTGCGGCGTAGGCGCACTCGCCGTCGTCGGATTCATCGGCTGGCTGGGTTACGAAGGCATGCAGGCGAAGTCGAACCTCGAGAAGGCACAGGACTTCGCGATGCAGGCGAAAGACGCACTGCTCGCAGGCGATAGCGGCAGGGCCCGCATCGTCGCGGGCGACGCCGATCGTTATGCCCAGGACGCCCAGGGTTCGGTCGACTCGGTGCCGTGGCGTGTTGCCGGCACCATTCCATTCTTAGGAAGCCCGTTCGATTCCACTCGCCAGATGACCACTATTGTGAGCGGTCTCACAGAGCAGGTTCTCCTCCCCGCGGTCGACGCAGGTAGTGCAGTCTCTCCTGATCAATTGATTTTGGACGGCGCACGCATCAATCTCGCCGCTCTTCGCGACGCCGCACCCGTCCTCGAGACGACGTCCGCGGCCATCAGCAACCTCAACGAGCAGGCTCAGAACGTCGACAGCACGTGGCTCGGTCTGATCGACGACGCGCGGGTCGATCTGCAGGAGCAGGTGTCTGAGTTGTCCGGCCTGCTGAACAACACGTCGCTCGCTGCGCAGATCGCGCCGGCCATGCTGGGCGCAGACGGGCCGCGCAGTTACTTCGTCGGTTTCCAGACGAACGCAGAGGCACGCGGTACAGGCGGCCTACTCGGCGGTTTCACGGTGATCCGAGCAAACGATGGCGCTGTCTCCGTCGACGACGTCACGAGCAACCGGGAATTCCGATTCGACTACGACCCGATCGACCTCGGTCCCGATTTCCAGCGTGCGTACGGCCACAGCCGGCCTACGCAGGACTTCCGCAACAGCAATGTGAGTCCGCACTTCCCGTATGCGGGCCAGATCTGGCAGTCGATGTGGCAGCAGGAGACCGGTGAACGGGTTGATGGCGCAATTGCGACCGACCCTGTGGCACTGAGTTATGTTCTCGACGTAGTCGGGGACGTCACTCTGCCTGGTGGGGAGAAGGTCACTGCCAACAACGTGGTCGAGCTGACCGAATCAACGGCCTATTCGCGCTTCGGCGACGATCAGGCAGCTCGGAAGCGCTATCTCGAGACGGTTGCAAAGACTGTCGTACAGAAGCTCACCGGAAGCATTTCACGTCCTCAAGCCCTCCTGGAAGCGTTGGGGCGCGCAGCAGGCGAAGGCCGACTCGCTGTCTGGAGTTCAGTCCCGGACGAGCAGGCGGTGCTGGAAACGACTCCATTGGGTCACGTCGTTCCTGATGACGCAACGCCATACGCAGAAGTGGTAGTCAACAATCTCGGCGGGAACAAACTCGACTACTACTTGAGTCGGGAGATCGAATACACCGCAGAGTCATGCGAGGGAGAGACCCGCAACTCGAAAGTGGCGGTACGACTGACCAATAGCGTTCCTCCCGGAAACTACACCGACTACGTCGCCGGCATGTTCGATAATCCCGTCGGGGCTCCGGTCGGTACGAATCTCACCGATCTCGGATTGTTGGCGACTCAAGGTGCAAAGTTGAACAAAGTCACCGTCGACGGGCGTCCAGCGTTCGCCTACACCGCAGCAGAAAGGGGGCACCCCATGTTCAACGTACAAGCGTCTATTCCCCCTGGTGAGACTGTTGAAGTGGTCTACGAGCTGACCGAGCCCACCGCAAGTGGGAGCGCTCGCATCCCTGTTCAACCGCTGATCGACGATCCCCGTGTGGTGGCGGACGTACCGGTGTGCGGGTAAATCCTGTTTGATCTCTCCAGAAATACTTATGGCCACGAGACTGATCTCGTGGCCATAAGTATCTGAGCCGTCAGGTCCGAATGGACTCGACATTCTCTCGATACCACGCAATTGTCGAAGCGATGCCCGATCTCAAATCGATCTTCGGCTCCCAACCCGACGAGCGCAGTTTCGAGACATCCAGTAGTTTCCGCGGGGTACCGTCCGGCTTGGTGGTATCCCACTCGATCGTTCCCGTGTATCCGACTTCCTCGGCGACGATCTGAGAGATCTCTTTGATCGTGTGGTCCTCGCCAGTGCCCACATTCACCTGATCGGGACCGTCGTAATTCTCCATCAGGTGCAAGCAAGCCGCAGCCATGTCGTCCACATGCAGAAACTCCCGCAACGGTGAACCAGTGCCCCAGTTCGTCACACTCTTCGAGCCATCACGTCGCGCCTCATCGAATCGCCTGATCAGAGCAGGAAGAACATGGGAGCCCTTCGGTGAGAAGTTGTCACCGGGACCGTACAAATTCGTCGGCATCGCGGAGATCCAAGGAAGACCGTACTGACGTCGGACCGCCTGGACATGCAAGATACCCGCGATCTTGGCGATCGCGTATGCATCGTTCGTCGGTTCCAGATGGCCAGTGAGAAGGTACTCCTCTTTGATCGGTTGTGGCGCAAGCTTGGGGTAGATGCATGACGAGCCGAGAAACAGCAGCCGTTGAGTACCGAACTCGCGAGCCGCGTCCAACACATTCACCTGAATGCGGAGGTTCTCCGAGAGGAAATCCACGGGATACGTGTTGTTCGCAAGGATGCCACCAACCTTCGCAGCAGCAAGCACCACGTTGACCGGACGCTGCTCGGCGAAAAAGGCGAACACAGCGTGCCGGTCCCGAAGATCAAGCTCCGAGGAGGACCGCCCGATCAGGCGCTCGAACCCTTCCGCCTCAAGAAGCCGCCAAATTGCCCCACCTACAAGTCCGCGATGTCCTGCGACATAGATGGAATCTGTGCGATCGAGCGGGTGAGGAACGAACGCGTCACTCATCAGAGGATCTCCCAATCGGGGTGAGCCGGCTTATCGATCCAGGCTCGCCCTTCGTGCGTCAGAGCTTCGATGTCCGCATCGACCATGATCCGTGCGAGCTCCGGTGTATGAACCCGAGCCTTCCAACCCAGTTTTTCATGAGCCTTCGACGCATCACCGATCAGCGAATCAACCTCAGTCGGCCGGAGATACCGCTCGTCGAACTTGACGTGATCTTCCCAATTCAGGCCGGCATGCTCGAACGCAACCTGCAGGAAGTCCTTCACAGAGTAGGCCTCGCCTGTTGCCAGTACGAAGTCATCAGGCTCATCGACCTGAAGCATGCGCCACATGCCTTCCACGTACTCCGGGGCGTATCCCCAGTCTCGCACGGCGTCGAGATTTCCCATGTACAGGTGCTTTTCGACACCAGCCTTGATTCGGGCAACCGCACGCGTGATCTTGCGAGTCACAAACGTCTCACCGCGACGCGGCGACTCGTGATTGAACAGGATTCCGTTGACCGCGAACATGCCGTATGCCTCGCGATAATTCCGCGTCACCCAATAGGAGTACACTTTTGCAGCACCGTACGGCGAACGCGGATAGAACGGGGTTTCCTCATTCTGAGGCGGAGGAGTAGCACCGAACATCTCCGAGCTTGAGGCCTGGTAGTACCGGCAGTTGACCCCGGCCAACCGAACAGCTTCCAGAAGGCGGATGGAGCCGATTCCCGTTGTATTACCGGTGTGTTCGGGTTCATCAAAACTCACCCTGACATGCGACTGAGCACCAAGGTTGTAAACTTCGTCGGGGTTGATCTGTGAGAGCAATGTAACAAGTCGTGCACCGTCGCTCAGGTCCCCATAGTGCAAGAACAACTTTGCATTGGGTTCATGTGGATCGACATATAAATGGTCGATACGCGAGGTATTGAACGACGACGACCTACGAATGAGTCCATGTACCTCGTACCCCTTTCGCAGAAGAAATTCAGCGAGATACGATCCGTCTTGACCTGTGATACCAGTGATCAGCGCAGTCTTCATTTTCTCCTCTTTTCCGTTCATCATCGACTTTACAAATAATCTCTAGGTAGTCGGTGCCATCCAAGTAATCATGCAACCCCTATCGAGAGAATTCGCTTCACCGACGGTCCCGCTGCCCGATGTTCAGCCGCCGTACAGCAGTCTTCCTCCGAATACTGGCAGGCCTCAATCAGGCCCGTTGCAAGCAAAGCGGGGTCTCGCTGCTCCGTTGCAATACCGTTGGAACCAACCTCGAGCGCACCGTCCGGATCCGCGCCTTTCGTCGCCACCACAGGTAACCCAGTACCGCCAGCCTCGACCAGCACGCGGGGAGAGCCCTCGTAGTGCGATGTCATCAGAAGACAATCGGACTCACTCATGACTTTCGCAACCGTCGCCCGATCCTGGCTTCCAAGTAGGTGCACTGATTCGGACACCCCTAGCTCTGCAGCATGACCGATCACGCCATCGCGCATCGATCCGTCGCCGACCATCACCAACTCAGCACTCGGAACACGTTTTAAGAGCTGCGAGATCGTATCGACCGCCAGCAAGGGATCCTTCTGGGACTCCAATCGTCCTACCCAGCACACACGAAGTGCACGTTTCCCATCCCACTTAACCCGATTGGCGCGCTGATAGACCTGCGGATCGAACCACGTCTGTGCAACATAAACATCGGGCCGTGCTCGAACCAGTCGCGTTCCATCCGTGCGATTGAAGACCACGATACCTGCCGCACGCCGAAGAACGCGTTTCTCGAGGGCCCGATAAACCGAACCGAGTCCCTTCCACGAGGAATCCGAATGTGCACCGGTCAGGCCATTCGAATCATTATGGATGAACTGGATGAACCTGCTACGCCGAAGGTAGGAGAGAAGAAATCCCGTTTCCACCCTATGCGCCTGCAAAAGGACTCGCGGGATCCTGCGATTATACCGCACAACTCCCCACAGCAGGCGCATCGAATGCGGGACACGAACACGGCTACCTGATGTCTCACTCCGATCGAAGCGAGCAACAGGCATGAATTCCACATCCCGGCCAGCAAGTTCAACCTTCGTCCACACACCGACCTTATGTGCTTTATTGAGCGTGATGCCCACCAATCCGAATCGAAAGTCATCACCGTACTTGATAAGGTCGTGGATACACGTGTCGATACCACCCGGTACGAGATTCTCAGGATCTACATGTTCAACAATGATCCGATCTAAGGCTGCGGGCAGGCCGCTTATTTCACTCATCGATTAACCCCTTAATTCACCCAACGGATCCATCACTCGCTGACATCGCAGCCAACTGACAACGGCGTACACCCTCGTTGCGAATTCTCCTGTACGAATACAGCAAACATGGGACGACGTGTAGGAACGCAAGAACCACCACTGTCGCAAGGACCGGGCCGATTGCACCGTGCTTCGAAGCAAAATAGATCGATAGAACGAGGCTTGCAATCGCCGTCACGACCGTCGTTACCGCCTGAAACCGGAGACCTGAAACGTCCGTTAAATACATACCCGCAGGCTGCTGAATCGCCTGACAAATCACTACACCCGCAAATGCAAAATAGAGCGAGTGCGGGATATCCACTATTCCACTCGTCGCCCACCTCGCGATGACGGGACCAAAAATAACCAAACCAAGTGCGCCACCGATACCCAAGAAAGTACTCAGTAGAACCGCCTGATTGAACAACCTGCTGACGTCCCGTCCAGAATGACGAGCTTCCGCAAAATCACCCCACAACGATCGTCCAGCCACTTGTACAATTGAAAGAACCGGAAGAAAGACCATCGCAGCACCCGAATAGATCGCCACCTGCTCAAGCGACGAGGTCCATCCGAGAACGATTCGGTCCGACTGAAAAGTGAACGGCAGAGCAATCGAGACTACTACCATTGGTACCGCCGTTGACCAAATTGCAGTATTCTGATCTCGTTCAGACGATTTGTTATAAGCACGCGCCGCACGAATTGCCGGCGACCGCAAAGCAACCCAATTCAATAAAAAGTTTGTCACTAATACGCCCACTGTGGAAACCGCTATCAAGACAGCCGGTTCCGCCCGAGCCACGAACAAGATTGTCACGGCGGCGAGGTTTACCACCGAGGTCGCTCCCTGGACCAGGACGACGAAGGCATTCCGTCTAATACCAAGAAGAATGCGTGCGCCTAACGACAAAGGTACCGAAACCGCGACCAAAAGAACAGCAGTTGCAATCGACCAGTTGAGTTCTCGGCTCGACTCAAGATTGAGCACAGTAGTCCATAAACCGAACGCCCCTAACGCAAGACTCGCGGCGCCAAGTGACGCGCCCACCGACATCAAAATCCGTTGGGCTTTTCGGAGCACGGAATTAAAAGAGCCGGGATGACCGGGCAACCCCGCTGCGGCATTAGTCACAGCCGACCCAATCCCAAGATCCATCATCGGAATAAGAAATGGCAATGCAGCTGCAAGAGAGAATACAGCATACGCTTCCGGACCATATTCGGAGGTTATCAGTCGCGTAATAAGGAGCGCAGCGCCGCCGGATAAGGGCAGTACGAAAGCGCGCGCACCTGCGGACTTCACGATACGCGCAAGCGGCCCGCTACCGATACTGTTCATACGCAGTCAGTTACCCGATTCAGTCAACGCAGAACGAATAAAGGTGAAGTTGCCGAACACGTACCGCTTCCATAACCTGCGCGGCTCAGAGGCGAAACGGTATATCCACTCAATGCCGAACTTCTGAAAAAATGCCGGCGCCTCCGAAATAGTCCCCGCAACAAAATCAAATGCTGCACCGACACCCACGCACGGACGTTGAACCATTTTGCATAATGCGGCCGTACAAAAATCTTGTTTGGGAGTCCCTAGCGCCACCCATACAATATCCGGGTCGGCAGCGTTAACCCGCTTCGACACATCGTCTAGAAATGAAGAATCCACGGGCCCAAACTGAGGAGAATACATGCCCGCGATAGCAATTCCTGGATACTGATTACAGGCCGCTCTGTAAAGGTCTTCCAAAGTCTCGTCGGTTGCACCAAGAAAAAAGTGCTTCAGATCGTTAGAGCGGCCCCGATCGAGAACATTGCGGAACAGCGACGGTCCACGGACATGACCCGCGATAACGCTACCGCGCGATCTTGCTTTCATTGCCCATACCACCGGTCGACCATCCGGGAAATTGACTCCTTCGTCGTTCAACACCTCGGCGTAGGACCGGTCATTTGACGCCACTGCCACACAATAAGCGTTCGATAAGCGAACCGATATCGACTTACGCTCCAAACCCCATCGAATTACGTCACCGCACGCTTTGTCTGCGGTGGTCGCGATAAAGGGAATTTTTCCCACCCGAACATAACTGTCGTCAATTATGGCATTATTGTCGCTGTTCATCGAGCATCACCTAACCTTCGAACGCTCAGAATTGGAGATTGTGCGTTTGGCAATCGAACTGGTGAATTACTCACTCCGGTCCGCCAACTCGACCGTAAGAGGGACGATTTCGGTTCTCTCACCATTGTTGTACACGTCGCGAAGCACCCGGAGTACGCGGTTTCCGCTAGACTCCAAGGTAAATCTCGAAAGCCATGCAGACTCCGCCCCGCTCATAGTGAGATCAGCAGCTGCCAAAACCGCCTCGGCGTAGTCATTCACAGAGTCGCCTGCGCAAAGCTCTCCGGTCAAACCCGGGACAATTGCGTCAGAAGAACCCAGGCAACGCGAAGACACGACGGAAGGAATTCCCACCGACGCGGCTTCGACAAGGACATTGCCAAACCCCTCTGCCAGAGACGCCAATAATACGACAGAATTTGGTGGACATTCTTCGAACCAGGCTTCTACCCACCCATGAAACTTGACCGATACCGA
The DNA here is from genome assembly GCF_048381395.1 of Rhodococcus shunpengi. Classification (NCBI taxonomy): domain Bacteria; kingdom Bacillati; phylum Actinomycetota; class Actinomycetes; order Mycobacteriales; family Nocardiaceae; genus Rhodococcus; species Rhodococcus shunpengi. Next base: position 361,316 of record NZ_JBLWIU010000036.1, on the reverse strand, counting down.
ACAAGCCTGTGCGAGCTGTTGAATTTCTGATTCCAAGGGCCCGACGCCGAAGAAATGAACTTCGACGTGCTCGACATTCTTGCCAAGTTCGGAAGCAACCAGAACGGCTATATGAGGCCGCTTCTGCTCAACTAGTCGGGCAGGGACGACAAGGTTGAGCGCATTTTGAGAAGCTAACGTATCTCTCGAACGTTTAATGCTTGAGTGCGCGGATCGCACGTCCACCTTCGCTGTGGCGGGATTCGGCACTACATAGATGTTTTTTGGTTCTATCCGGTATAAAGCTGCCGCCTCTGCTGCAACCGTATGAGAAATCGCGATATAGGCATCGGCAAAGGGGTAGCAGATCTTTGCGATTGCCTGAATAGCACGGAACTTGAATCCGAAAATCTTGCGTAGAGGAACTTCGACATTGCGACCGCTGATCACAACACGTGCACGCCCACGGATTCTGCCAACCTGCGAAATTAACGCCAATAAATTGAAGTATGGCATCAACCCTAGAATGATATCGAGACGCGAGGACGCCGCATATCGACGGACCGCGAGAAGTCGGCGGATGAACCCCTTGTCAAGAATGGAGTGCACCTGAACTCCCTCAGGACGGAGCAGAGGGTCGACGGGCCCACACACAACAAGTCGTATGTCGACTCCCGAAGCGTTTAACCACCTGGCCCATTCGCGAGCGACGAACTCGGCGCCCCCACCGCCGAGACTTGGGACGAGTATGGCGACCCTCATGATGCTGTGCTTTCATCCACGGTTTGAGAGATGTTCTGCGCTCGCAGTTCACTGCTGCGGCCGCGGTGGTTAGGAAACCAGATCGGCACGATGTAGGACGAATCCCGCTCAGCGATCACCCGCGCGGGAACCCCAGCGACCGTAACACCAGATGGAACATCCCGATTCACGACAGCGTTAGCTCCAATTACCGCACGGTCCCCCACTGTGATGTCACCGTAGATGACGGCGCCGGGACCGATGTAAACATAGTCACCGATCGTCGGGACTCCTCCACCTGCAGTTCCAATATTTGTCGCAGAATGGATCCGACAGTACTTTCCGATTCGCGCTTTGGCGTTGACGACGATACTTCCGTAGTGCGCAATCGACAGCCCCATGTCGGATACACCCGGGGGGAAGGAAATTCCGGTCCGAATTGAAAATCGCTGGAGGCGATAGCGGGCGTAGAACAAAAAGAGTCGATTGAGGGGACCGCTCTTTGAGTTAAGATACTCAACCCGTCGCATCAATCGTTGGTAGTAGACCTCAGGCTTACGAAGCGGTGAGGTGACTCCCCAGCGCTTGAGGTTGTGCGCCTTCAGGTCTTCGTCCAAGAATCGACGGTAGTCGGCTTTACTTCGGATCGGATTCCATCTTGTTACCATTAGCTTGTCCGACTCCTGGTTCTTGCTTGGTGTCCGCACGTACGGGGATTGCCGATCTTTATCGGTTCGTATACTGCCGCAATCGGCCTGCTTGGGCCCGGGCTGTCCAGAACGTCGCAAGCGCAATTGTAAAGCCAGCATCTAGTACACGCGAACCTCCGACCAGCAGCCCATTTGCCTGGCGTATCCGGGCATAGCGCCGAGCGGTATCCGCCGGCTTGCTCGCACCATGCGCACCTTCGATCAGATAGTTGGCAATTACCGTATCAATGACATTTGGCGAGCCCTGCTTCCCCAGCCGTACGGCCATCTCTTGGTCCGCAGAGAAGCCAAAGTCGGACCGGAATCCGCCCATCGTCTCAATTCTCGACCTTTTTACAAACGTGGCAGGGTGGGGAGTGAACGCCAGTCCCATCGAAAGCTTTTTCAACGAAAACGGAGAAAAGCTATATTCCCGAATTCGTTCATACTTGCCGTTAACGTATCGGATTTGTCCATACGCCCAGTCCCAGCGACTTTCACGGTAACTTTGTGCCACAATATTGAGAACAGAACCAGCTGCGAGCTCATCGCCACCGTTCAGGAACTGAACGATGTCGCCCGAGGCGAGGGTCGTGCCCTTATTCATCGCGTCGTAGATTCCGTTGTCCGGCTCGCTAATGAACGAGACCCGGTAGTTCGGCTTGTAAGCAGCGAGCCAGTCGAGCGTCCCGTCGGTCGAGGCTCCATCGACGATGACGTGTTCGATTTTTTTATAAGTTTGGCGCTGAATACTCTCGGCGGTGGTAATTAGTCCTTGAAGGTTATTTCTGACAACGGTGACGATAGATATGCAAGGAAGCTGGTCTTCCATAATGGTCCTTTAGCGGTGATGACGGGTTGTCCTAGGATCGGTAGACGCTCTGCGCCCATTCCCAATGACGCTCAAGTCCACTTCGTAGGTTGACGTTCGGCTCCCACCCCACTGAGGATGATATCGACGTAATATCACCACCAGTACGCTTTACATCGCCGACCACGGAGGTTACGTACTCGACATTCAATGGGGATCCTGTAATTTCCTCGATCACCTTAAGGACGTCGTTAACCGAAGCGTTTGAACCTCCGGCGACATTGTAAATTGATCCCGGAGCCTCTGCCGATTGCGAGCACATCAGATTAGCGTTTACAATGTCGTCCACGTAGGTGAAATCTCGAACCTGGGTGCCGTCCCCGAAGATTGAGATGGTAGAACGATCGATTGCCGCACGAAGAAATCGCGTGAACGCCATATCCGGCCGTTGACTCGGCCCGTATACTGTGAAGTATCGAAGCGAAGTGATCGGAATCCCAAAATTCTTTGCGTACAACGAGCATAAATGTTCAGCCGCCAGTTTGCTGACCCCATAAGGACTCACAGGACGCGGAAGATCCGTTTCCTTTGTTGGATAAGTTTCCGCGTCTCCATAGACCGACGAAGACGATGCGTACACGAGTCGCTTTAGATTCTTCGCTGCCCGCGCAGCTTCAAGCAAACGCTGCGTTGCATTTATGTTCATCTCTGTATAATGCAGAAAGTCATTACCCCAAGACTTCCTTACACCAGGCTGACCCGATTGATGAAATATGACCTCCGCATCGGACAGTAGAGCGCCTAGATCAACGGTCCGAAGGTCTGCCTCCACCAGATTAAATTTGTTGTTCTTATCGATAATTGTATCAATATTTCGACGTTTAATATCAGTATTGTAATAATCAGTAAAGCAGTCCACGCCGACTACGTCATAGCCTTCATCTAGTAGACGCTTCACTAGGGTGTGACCAATAAAGCCGGCTGCACCGGTGACGATTGCTTTCACAGTTCTCCTATCACGCAGTATGTCAACTAACGGGATGCTCGGGCGGACCTACGCGCATGCTCTGCAAGTACGGAAGGAACTCACGGTCCAGTGCGCGCTCTGACCGTTCACGAATGTCCAAGCCGTGGACATCGGCCTGACTAGGCCACTTTGAAATTCGTGACATAAGTTCGTCATACGTAGTGATGAAACGCGCCGGATTACCCGCAACCACAGATCCAGAGGGAACAGACTTGGTAACTACCGAGCCAGCGCCGATGACACTTCTGTCGCCAACTTTTACTCCCGGCATTATGATGCTGCGATTGCCGATGAAGACGTCGCTACCAACCGATATCCTTGCGTACCGGTACCGGCGTCCACGTTCGTCTCGGTAAAGCCAGCCTGATCCATCATGCGTGAGAAACTGGACACCGCTGCTCACAGTCACTCTGTCACCAATCGACACGAGCCACGGTTCCGAACCGGCCTCGAGTGAGAGGATCCTGCAATCGGCGCCGACTTTCATGCCAAGGGCGCGTGCTGCGACGTCACCACCCTTGAGCCGTTTGATTAGTTGGATTTTGAGGGTGCGTACCACGCTCACGTCGGCTCCTAGATGCTGCTGGGAGTTGGCTGTTTGTAACCGAGGGTGTAATCCACGAATTCTACGGGCGCCCAACGCCTCGATAGTCCCAGCCTGCTGTCCTCCAACGAACTGGATTCAAACAGTTTCGTCCATCCAGTACGCGCTTCTCTCGAACCTGCTTCGCCAGCAAGTCCGGATCGATTTCCCGGAACTCTTTCCACTCGGTGAGGACCAACACCACGTCCGCACCTGCACATGCGTCTACTGCGCTTGTTGCATAATTCAGCGTCGGAAAAAGTGCTCTGGAGTTCTCGATGGCACGCGGGTCGTAAACTGTAACGGCCGCGCCTTGCAGCTGGATCTGGCCGGCGACGTTCAGCGCTGGGGAGTCTCGCACGTCATCGGAGTCCGGCTTGAATGCGGCTCCAAGGACGGCCACTCGTGTTCCCAAGAGGGAGCCGCCTACAGCCTCTCGTGCGTGTTCGACCATCTGGGTACGACGTCGCATATTGATGTTGTCGACTTCGCGAAGGAAAGTGAGCGCCTGGTCGGCTCCCAACTCGCCAGCACGTGCCATGAACGCCCGAATGTCTTTCGGAAGACACCCGCCACCAAATCCGATGCCTGCGTTGAGGAACCGTCGTCCGATTCGCGCGTCTCGACCGATCGCGTCGGCTAGGACAGCTACATCTGCTCCTGCGGCGTCACATACCTCAGCCATTGCATTGATGAAGGAGATTTTTGTAGCGAGAAACGCGTTTGCCGCGGTCTTGACCAGTTCGGCAGTCGGGAGATCTGTAACGAGGAAGGGGATTTCCTCGTCAAGAAGCTGGGCGTACACCTCACGTGCAACTGATTCCGCACGTCCAGGTCGTTTGGGATCGACTCCAAGGACTAGGCGGTCAGGGTGCAGCGTGTCCTCAACCGCGTATCCTTCCCGCAAGAACTCGGGGTTCCAAGCTACCTCGACCTCGTCGCCTGCGGGTGCGAGTCGACGTGCGAGTTCGCCCAGTCGCTGAGCAGTACCAACCGGAACAGTAGACTTTCCGTATATCACTGCTGGCTTAGCAAGCAGAGGCGCGAGTTGTTCGACCACAGCGTCTACATACGTCAGATCGGCTGCGTACTCACCCTTCTTTTGGGGCGTGCCTACCCCGATGAAGTGCACATCTGCATGTTCGGCGGCGTCCTTGTAAGAAGACGTAAAACGGAGGCGCCCCGACGCAAGATTGCGCTTCAGGACTTCTTCAAGACCGGGCTCATAAAAGGGAACCTCGCCCGCCTCCAACTTGGAGATTTTTGCCGCGTCCACATCTACGCCGACGACGTCGTGACCGAGTTCCGCCATGCAGGCTGCATGGGTTGCCCCCAGATACCCGGTTCCAAATACGGCTATACGACTGCTCAATTTGCTGCGCTCCCAGAACGTAGTACTCGGTCAGACTTGCGGATCGGTGTAAGGCGGCGCGGCATGAACAGCACACGCAGGACGAAACCTTTGCTCACCGAGATGAGGCCGCGACGTCGATGCCGCGGCGGGGCAGATCTCCGCCCGTGGCGAACAGGCGGGGTAGGCCGTACTCGCTTCGACAGCTAGAGGTACGTACGCGTGATGGTCGACCTGACGTCATTCCGGCTCCTCCCCGAACCAAACAGTGCCGGGTGGTCGCAGCCTTCCGTATGGCCACCGCTCTGTGAGTTCCTCCCCAGGCACACGCAGAGCGATCGACCCACCCGTCTTCAGGCATCTATATTCGAGCATTCAGCGAGATTTTGCATCTCCTGGGGGTGCGGGCACACCCCGGATGCTCCGCAAAGGCTTCTAACCAAGCTCGTGCGTGCATTGAACCAGATCGGAGAAGGTACAGCTCATCGGGCCGTAACGAGGCCGGGCGCCGACTGCAGAACCCGAATTTCAGGACCGTCTAAGTTCTTAGTGATGAAGGACACGTTTAGGCGGGGGGTTCCAGAGGTGGGGGCCAGAGTAGCTGAAAGGCTAGGGAGGCCGATCACCAGTTGACCGATGGTCGGCACCCCGAGTCCCTCCGCGATGATCGAGTCACGGTCAGATCGAGCTGCTCAATGTAGGGCATCCGCCTCGCAGAGGCGCATTAGTCCTGCCCGCGATGAGCCTGTGGTCGATATGCGTGCCGGCCAGGTGGCCCGTAGACTCCCATCTCACAGACGCTCGTTCGCTCGTGCTGAAGGCTGACTGCAGAGATTTACAGGCCCTTCTTGGGACATTCTTGCGAAGCTTACAGCTATTCGTCTGCTGCGCTCAGCTAGGAGACAGGGGAGACTTTGCATCCGAGATCACAATTCCACGAAGTGTTCCGCACTGCCGTCGTACCAGCAGCGGGTATGGGCACTCGGTTCCTCCCGGCGACAAAGACGGTACCCAAAGAGTTACTACCCGTAGTCGATACACCTGGCATAGAACTTGTCGCGACGGAAGCTGCCCAGTCTGGCGCCTGTCGACTCCTCATCGTGACGTCCCCCGGAAAGGACGGAGTTGTAGCGCACTTCGTCGACGACTTCGACCTTGAGGAACACCTGAAGACGAAGGGCAAGCTCAAGCTGCTCGAGAAAGTGCGCCGGGCGCCCAGTCTGCTCACGGTTGAATCGGTTGTCCAAGAGAAGCCACTCGGTCTGGGTCATGCCGTCGGCTGCGCGGAAGCCGTGCTGGATCCGGACGAAGATGCGATCGCAGTTCTTCTGCCAGACGACCTCGTGCAACCGAGCGGCATCCTCGAAACGATGGCTCGTGTCCGAGCCAAGCGTGGGGGAACCGTGCTATGCGCCATCGACGTTCCGAAAAGCCAAGTGAGCTCGTACGGCGTATTCGAGGTCGAGGAAGTACCCAACGTCGCAAATCCGGATGTTCTGCGAGTTCGCGGCATGGTTGAAAAGCCGGCGCTTGCCGATGCCCCGTCCACACTTGCTGCCGCTGGCCGGTACTTGTTGGACCGCGAGATCTTTGATGCCCTACGTCGGATCAAGCCCGGGGCCGGGGGAGAACTCCAACTGACCGACGCGATTGCGCTGCTGATCGAAGAAGGTCACCCAGTCCACGTCGTCGTACATCGAGGCACCCGCCATGATCTCGGTAACCCGGGTGGTTACCTCCGCGCAGCAGTCGATGCGGCACTCGACAGCGAGGAGTACGGCGATGGACTCCGGAAGTGGCTTCAAGAGCGGCTGAATCTGGAGACTTCCGGCGCCAACTGAACAAGGGGCGATCAAGTCACATCGGTGGGACTTAAGTCCCTACTTCGATGTGCCTCATGGCACGGACTCTGGTTAAACTCTCAAGTGTGTTGCCTCCCCGCAACATCCGTTTCCCCTCCCCGGGAATCGGCTGCACCTGAGGCCCGCTGGCTCCTCCCCTCTGCCAGCGGGCCTCACTGCGTTTCGCGTCGGTGCAGCTACTTCTGCGATCCGCCCAGTACGTTCTCCGGGACATAGACCGACTGATACGTCGGGGTCGAATCACGGGCTTGATTCACCGCCACGCCTCCGACAAACAACGCAACCGCTGCTACCAACGCCACGAGCGCGGTGATCAGCCACAAATCAGGGCCGTTCCTTTCCTTGAACACAACCCGCTTCGTAGCTGGGCGACCGGCCGACGATCGCAACCGGTCCTCACCGTCGACCCCGAGCTCGACAGACGCACGGGCGTGGCGGCGTAACGTACGGTCATCGACGCGCTGGAACTGGATCGTATCGGCCGCGTGGTCGACCAATGGACGCTCACTCATGGAACCCCAATCGGAGATGCACTGACACTGCATCTTCGCGGTGCCCGATTCTTCCGTTACGTCATTTTCTTGAATCGCTCACATCTTTCATCCGAACGAGGGACAATCTGCGCCTTCCTGAGACGCGTCGTCCATAGCGGAGACCGTTGACGACCCTTCGGTCCCGATGCCAAGATGAGCAACCACACCCGAACGGGTGTGCGAACAACTCAAAACAGATGGCCCGCCGCGACTGGCATCGCGACGGGCCGGATGTCCGACTGAAGAGGAGTCGAACATGCATCAGCATACCCATTCGCAGGTGGTCCAGTGAGCATCGAAGCGATCACCTGGGCGCTCGAACGCGCCGACATTCCGTACCCCACTCCTCCCGGTATGCCCTCGGCACCGGCCCTGACAGTGGTGCTACTCGGCCTGGCCAATCATGCGTCCCGACATGGTGCGGACGCGTATCCCTCCGTGCGGACGCTCGCCGGGTACGCCCGCATCAGCGAACGCCAGGTGCAGCGTTGCCTGAAGGCGCTCGCCGCTCTCGGCCTCATTGCCAAAGGCGATCAAAAGCGGATTGCGGCGACGATTCCTCGCGAAGACCGTCGCCCCGTCCTGTACAACCTGTCGATAAAGCGGGGTGACACGTCGTCACCCCGCAGCTCTGAACGAGGTGACAAGACGAAGCGCCGCGGGGTGACAGGAACGACCGACCGGGGTGACACCCCGGTCACCCGAACCGTTCTTGAACCAAGAGATGAACCTGCTGCACTTCCCCACCCGACAAAACGCACCCACGATGCAACTTGTGAGCAGCAGCCATTTCCCATCGACCGATTGGCCACGGCGTGCCGCCGAGCTGGCCTGTCTGCACGGTTCGACACCCTGACGCCGGCGAAGCGCACCCTCGTCGAGCAATCGATCGACACTCACGGCGTAGATGCTCTCGTCCGTGCCGCGCTCGAACGTCATCGACCGTGGGACCCAGCTCGCTCCGCAGCGGCCTGGATCCCGATCTGGCAGTCGCTGCAACCACCCCGTCCGAAACTCCCGCCACGATGCGGTCGGTGCGATGAGTACGGCTGGTTGCCCGACGACGAACTCGGACGTGCAGTGCGGTGTCCATGCCGCCAAGTGGCGTCGCACAGGATTACCACTCCTCCCCGGGAGACGATGCCCTTGGCAGCGTGAGCGCGCTTGCCGCCGTCGGCGGTGCATCGGCGCCGTAGTTGCCCTCATAGCAACATATTCCGATTCATTGGACGGTTCTGCGCGAGACACTGCGGTGTCGCGAATCGGACATCGCCGATTCCTTCTCTCGGTACCATGAGCCCGTATTTCGTGGAGACGAGCGGCGGTATGCCGCGGAGGATGTGAGACAACTGGCACCCGAGAAGATCCAGCGTCATCCGATAGCAGTGTGCGTAGTTGGGACCGGCGCGATCGGACAGACGGTGATCGACGCTCTGCATGCCGGCTCGGTGCCGGACGTAAGCCTCACGGCCGTGTTGAACTCACGAAGCAGCCCTGAGGAAGCCGCTGCTGCGTTCGACGCTGCTGACATCGTGGTCGAAGCTGCCACGGTCGATGCAGCCCGGACAGTGCTGCCCGAAGTGGTGAAGCGCGGTAAGGACATCATCGTCTGTTCGTGTGGCGTCTTCGCCGAGCGCAACTTCGAGGTGGAATCGTTCGGCTCCGGACCAGGCCGTGTACTGCTCCCTACGGGTGCGATCGGTGGTTGCGATGTTCTGGCCGCAGCGACACGAGCAGGAACAGTTGACGCCCGCCTGACCCACACGACGATCAAGCGACCCAGTGCTCTCGGGATCGAAGAAAGTCTGGAGGTCGAACGGGAGGTGTTCCGAGGATCGGCCAGGGAAGCAGCGCTGACTTTCTCTCGAACCTCGAATTCGTCGGTGGCCCTCGCGCTCGCGACGCTCGGGCTCGATCGGGTCGAGGTGGTGGTCGTTGCCGACCCGGATGCCACCAGTACACGCCACGTCGTCGAGTGGGAGTCATCGCTCGGCCGGTACGAGTTGACGTTCGAGAACGCGATCGACCCGGCGTCGAGTGGACGGACGTCTTCGATCACTGCCTGGTCGGTGATCGAGGTTCTTGCTGCGCTACCGCTCGGGATCGGTCCCGGCGCGGTCGTGCTCGGGCCTCTCCATAGGTCGTAGCCGACGCCGGCCCGACGCTTCGAGGACGATTGGTCGCTTTCGCGTGTTTGGACCAGAATTTCGGGACGAAAGTCCCCGGTGCCCGGGCGGAATCGTAACCACTTCTGTCACATTCATGTTTCCTGATAGTTGCCCGGGTAGCGGAGGGTGAACGAGTCCTGTACACAGTGTGAAACACCACATTTCACAGGTGAAGGTGTAACTCCCTACCGGGAGTGGCAATTCGGTTTCACCTGACCTACTCGCACCCTGGAGCAGCCTGTGACGACATCCCCGCTTTCCGACCGACCGGCACGGGTACTTTTCCTCGGCACTCCCTCCAGCGCTGTCGCACTCGACCGGTGGACTGAGCTGCAGGAGCGACTCGATCTTGCAGGCATCGAGACCACCACCGCTTTCGAAGGCGAGGTGGACTACGCGATCCTCACCGAGGACATCCTCGACGGCTACTGCACCGCCGCCGAAGCACTCACTCTTCAGAAGCTCCGCGCTCGAGGGATCACGTGCGCAAGCACATGCGCCGGACCCGAGCAGATCCTGGCAGCGCTCGCGGAATCTTCCGCCGACGTTGCTTCGGTTGTGCCGATTTCAGCGGCCAGGGGACGCACCCACAGACGGGTTGTACGCAGCGCGGTCTGATTCGTTAGGAACGAGTCGTG
>NZ_JBLWIU010000036.1:347618-350912 GCF_048381395.1 Rhodococcus shunpengi | reverse complement strand
CGCGCACGATTCGTTTGTTGCGACTCGCCCTTCGAGACGGCATCTGTCCATTGACGTAGATGGCCGCCCTTACTTAGCTCGATTGCCGTGACAGTTTGGTACGACAGGGTGTCGATGATTGTCGAGCCTGACTTCAGCTGTCCTAACGCCGGTTGCAGGGTTCGGCCGACGACAAACCTCACGCTGCCAGTGCGCAGACTCCCCCGAATGAGCGCACTGGTACGAGCCATATCGACACTTATGCCCCGGTCGACGAGGTGCCGCAGGCATACCAGGACTACGTCGGAGCGAACGGTGCGAAGCGCTCGAGACTGCCGATCGTCCTCTACGGCGATTCGACCTCGGCCGCGACCACCAACCCGGACGCGGCGACCCGGTGGCCGACCCTGCTCGCCACCTCCCTCGGCGTCACCGTCGTCAACCGCGGCGCCTCCGGTGCCCGCTCCGACGAGATCGCAGCACGGCAGGGCGGCCTCGTGTTCACCGCCGCCGTCGCCGGAAACACCATCCCGGCCTCCGGTGCAGTGAACCTGACCAACCTGTCGGTGGATTCCCTGCGCGGCGGTGAGGTCACAAACTTTCCCGTCGAGATCGCCGGAGTGCGCGGCACCCTCTCCCGCTCGGGATCGAACCGAGTGTTCACCCGCGCTACCGCCGGCACCGCCGTCCCGGTCAAGGACATCGTCGATGTGGTCGGCCTCGAAGGCTACGAGGAGAACATCCAACTCATCGCAGTCGGCACCAACGACATCCCCCTGACCGAAGCCGGTACCCGCACCGTCGACGAGGTGTGCGCGAACATCGCCCGCATGGTCACGCACCTGGTCGCCGACAACCCGCGCTACCTGGTGTGGAGTCCCCTCGACCGAGGCGTCACCGAAGGCAAAGACACCCCGCGCGGCGGATGGCTGCGACAGATCGAAGCGTTCTGCGCACGCCAATTCGGTGACCGGTTCTTCAACCTCCGCGAGTACCTGGCAACCCGTGGCCTGGTGGAAGCCGGCATCACCCCGACCGCGGCGGACACCTCCGACATGAACGCCGGATCGGTCCCGACCTCACTGCGCGATCCGAGCAGCGTGCATCTCAACAGCGTGGGGATGCAGGTGCAGGCGGTGGTCTTCGATCGCATCCTGCGTCGCAAGGGATGGTTCACCGCCCCCGGCCCCGGCCCCGCTCCCATCGTTGTCCCGATCGACCCGGAGGAGCCGGGCGATCAGTGGTCACCCACCGATCACGGCACGGACTTGCTCGCCTGGTACGACCCGAGTGTCGGCACCGATGGCGCGACGGTCACCACATTGGCGGACAAGTCCAGCTACTCGCGCAACATCGACAGCGTGACCGGCGCACCCGTGTTCGACGCGGACGGACTCAACGGGCATCCGTGCATCGTGTTCGACGGCGCCTCCCGACTCAAGGCAGCGATCCTGTCCGGCGGGTTCGGCACCGGACCACTCACCGTGCTGGTCAACGCACAGGCAACCGGATCGTCCACCGAGTACATCTGCGACGGCCATTCCACGAACCACCTGGCGATCTACAAGTCGTCGACCTCCGGGTTCGGTGCCCGTCGCATTAATGCCGCCGGCGCAACGTCGCAGGGATCCGGCGATGCGAACCCGCACAGCTTCATCGCTGTGTTCGACGGCGCGAACTCGAAGTTCTATCGGGATGGCACGCAGGTCGCTGCGAACGATCAGGGCACCGGCGATCTCGCCACGGCGGGCAGCACGATTGGATCGAACGGCACCAGTTCGTCGTTCCTGACCGGCAAGGTCGGTGACTACGTGCTCGTACGCGGGGCGCTCACTGCCGCGCAGGTGGCCTCGGCCGACGCCTGGCTGAAATCACGACGCGGCGCGTGAACCGCGTGACTTCACAGGTGTGAGTTCCTCACTCGGCTGCGGATCACGTTGCACCTGGAACACGACAGCGAGAAGGAACATCATCACGCCGATGCTCATGTGAGTCCGGTTCGTCAACGGGGAAAAGAACACATCCCAGGTGGTCAGCCCGCAGAGGTAGATGAACAAAGCAGGGACGACCACTTGGCCGCGGGCGAACCGGACCACACCTCGCGCATTGCGTACTAGCAGGAAGATCCAGAACGGCAATGCGAGCACGCCGGCGTAGAGCGCGCTGGACATCGCGGAGCTGTGTGCACGGTATCCGACCCAGGATCCGTCGGAATTGCGGGTCAGGTAGTTCCGGTCGCTTGGCGTGACATGGGAGATGTAGTCGTCGACGAAGTTGACCGATGCTGCGGATTCTGCACGTCCGACGGGCGCATAAGACCCGATGCCGAGCACGGGATTCTGTGTCACGAGGTATGCGACCTGGGGGAACTCGATGCGTGTGGCGAGGACGAAGTTCGCGTCCTCGGCTTCGTAGCTGACCTGCTGACGGTATGCCCGATCGCCGAGGTATCCGCTCATCGCGAGCGACGGATAGACGAGGTAAACGGCTACAGCCCCGAGGAGGAGGAACGCGAGGGTCTTACCGGATCGCTTGCGCTGAGCAACTCTGTCGCTGGTAACGAGCAGGAGTGCGATTGCCGCGACAAGGAACAATGCGGTCTGCACTCGGCTGTCATAGAACCGGCTCGCCGCGGCGAAGGCGAAGAGCAGCACGACAAGCGTCATGCGCTTCCATTGGCGCTTGTAGGCGAAAGCGAGGACGGCCACGGCCAGCGGAGTAGCGAGGTGGTACTTCCACGGGTTCGAACTGGACAGTGCGCCGCCTGCCACCACCTCGAGCGCAATCCATCCAATGCCGACTGCGATGAGGATGTCCGGGACGGAGATCCCCAGCTTGAGGTACATCCAATACAGGCCGGTCGCAAGCAATGCGACGGTGGGGCCAGCGAGAACGGGCGCAGTGACAAATCCCTGGTCGTGAACAATATTGCTCACCACCTGTGCACCACTCCACAGCAATGCGAAAACCCAGAGATGTCGTAGGAACTGGTGTCCGCGCAGCGTGGAGAGGATGACGAAGATCAGAATGAGGAAGGCCACCTCGGCGAGGTTGATCTTTCCGCCTGCCGCAATGGGGATGGCGATTGCGCCGACGAGCCCAATGAGCCAGAGGAGCGCGTCCCGATTGCGAGGAGTTCCCGACCGTTCGAGCGTGGAGCTGGACAGTTGATGATCGGGAGCCTTCTCTTCAGTGGCCGAAGTCATGAAGGAAAGACTATGGGACCGGCATTGCTCGCGCTGACCGACCGCCCGTAACGCATCCTTACGGGGCAGGTTCTACGCAGCGCGGTCTGATACTCCAGAACGAGTCGTG
>NZ_JBLWIU010000036.1:334786-347612 GCF_048381395.1 Rhodococcus shunpengi | reverse complement strand
CAGATCCACCGACGCGCACGATCCGTTCCGGGCCACTCTACGGCGACGGCATCCCACCGTTGACGTGGATCGTCGCGCCCACTACATAACTGGACTCAGGCGACGCCAAGAACACGTAGGCGGGCGCCAACTCGGTCGGCTGCCCCGCCCGTCCGAGCGGTGTGTTCTGCCCGAACTCGGGTAGCTCTTCCTTCGGCTGACCATCCGAGGGCTGCAATGGCGTCCAGATCGGTCCGGGCGCAACCGCGTTCACGCGGATACCTTTCTCCGCCAGCTGGGTCGCCATGTTCTTCGTGAAGTTGTTGATCGCAGCCTTCGTCGACGAGTAATCGATCAACGCCGGCGACGGCTGGTACGCCACAATCGACGTGGTGTTGATGATCGTCGAACCCGGCTGCAGATGCTTCAATGCCGCACGCGTGGTGCGGAACATCGCGAGGATGTTCACCTGGAAGGTCTGCTCGAGCTGATCGTCGGGCAGGTCGTCGAGTCCCTCCACCGCGATCTGCTTGCCGGCATTGTTGACCAGGATGTCCAACCCGCCGAGCTGCTCGACCGCCTGGTTCACGACCGCGGAGCAGAACGAGGCATCCGTCAGATCACCCGGGAGAGTGACTGCCTTGCGACCGCTCTCGCTGATGATGCGGACGACGTTCTTGGCGTCGGGCTCCTCGTCCGGCAGGTACGAGATCGCGACGTCGGCACCCTCCCGCGCGAACGCGATGGCCGTGGCGGCGCCGATGCCCGAGTCACCACCGGTGATCAGTGCCTTACGTCCTTCGAGCCGGCCCGTGCCTCGATACGAGAACTCGCCGATGTCGGCCTTGGGCACCATGTCGGCGTCGAGTCCCGGCTCGGGCTGATCCTGCTTCGGCGGCGAGATGGACGGGTAGCGAGTGGTCGGATCCTGAAACTTCAGTTGATCGGTCTTAGTGGTGTGTACGTCTTCCTCAGGCATGAAATACCGTCCTGTACATCGGTGGAGTCGTCGAACTGCGCAGATCTCGTTGACAGTCGACTTCCCACGGGACCCGCCTCGCAAACGCCCCCGGATGCCCGAAGACCGTCGAGGCAGCTATCACCGGCTCAACCGGCGTCCTCCCATCGCGTATCACCGTCTTCGGGAAACGGTGGCGGGACCTCGCGCTGGTCACGAGCCCGAATGATTCGCCCGAAGATCACGGCCACGGCGATCGACACGACAACCCAACCGAGGAGCACGAACACAATCCACTGCACAAGTTGGACAACGGTCCAACTTCGTGTTTCGTAACCTGACGAGCCGGATATCACCCGATGAATTCACCCTGCCGCTCGAGGCGTAGACCTACCCCGGGCCAGAGGAAGTGTGCCCACAGACAACAGAAGCCCCGCCGGAAGGCCATGCGAGTAACCTTCCGGCGGGGTTCGATGTCACCGTGCAGGGGACGGCGACAGCCTGAGACACTACCGCGAAGTTGATCTTGGGGCGAGGACTGTTTCGCCCGAAGATCAGTACGCGCCTTCGCTGGCGACGACCGCCTTCACCGTCTTCATGATGATCAGAACGTCGGAGACCATGGACCAGTTCTCGACGTACGACAGATCCAGACGCACCGACTCGTCCCACGACAGATCCGACCGGCCACTGACCTGCCACAGGCCCGTCACACCGGGGCGCACCAGCAGACGACGCTTGACCCGGCCGTCGTAGCTCTCCACCTCGCGACGCAGCGGCGGACGCGGACCCACCACGCTCATCTCGCCGCGCACGACGTTGATGAACTGCGGCAACTCGTCGAGGCTGAAGCGACGCAGGACTCGACCCACACGGGTGACGCGCGGGTCCTCCTTCATCTTGAAGAGCAGGCCGGCGCCCTCGTTCTGATCGAGCAAAGCGTCGACCAGCTTGTCGGCGTTCTGCACCATCGAGCGAAACTTGATCATTCCGAACGGGGTGCCGTCGAGTCCGATGCGCTCGGACTTGTAGAAGATCGGACCGCCGTCCTCGAGCTTGATCAGCAGCGCAACGACAGCGAAGACCGGAGCAAGGCACAGCAGCGCGGCGAGCGAGAACGCGAGGTCGAACAGACGCTTCCCGCTGCGCTTCGCACCGTGATAGCTCGGCTTCTCCACATGGATCAGCGGCAAGCCGGCCACCGGGCGCATCTCGATGCGCGGACCGGCGACGTCGACGACGCCGGTCGCGACCACCAGATCGGCGCGCTCGGGTTCGAGCTGCCACAGCAGGTCGCGGATACCCTCGTGACCGAGAGTCTCGGTGGCGGTCACCGCGACGGTGTCGGCACCCGAGGCACGCAACGCTTCGACGACGGTGTTCTCGTCGCCGTGGATCGGGATCTGCCGACCGTCCACATCGATGCTCTCGCCCGGCACACCGGAATAGCGCGGCACGCACACACCCACCACGCGATAACCCTCACCGCTACGACGCTGGAACGTGCTGGCCATGTGACGAACTGCGCGAGCGCCGCCCACTACCAGCACCGACGTCGTGAACTCGCCCTTCCGGCGCCGACGTGCGACGGCCCTCCGCCAGACCCACCGAAAGAACAGCAGACCCGCCAGACCGACGGGCAGAGCGATGGCGAGATAGCCGCGGGCGAGCTCCATCCGGAAGATGAGCGCCACGATGGCTACGAGGCCGAAAAGATTGAGCGTCGCCGAAACGACGCGCTGATATTCCTCGAAGCCGGCGCCGATCACCCGCCTGGAGCGAGTACGGAACAGTGAAAGAAACGCGATCCATGCGGCGCCGAGCGCAACGGAGATCAGCGTGTAACTCAGCGTTCCGACGCCGTCCATGGTGACGAGTGAGTCCTGACCGAACCGCACCACATGCGCGAGCGCGACAGCCAGCACGACGACCAGAGCGTCGGTGACGAACAAGGTGTTGACGTAGGACTTCTGCCAGCCCCACCTGGTGGACATCCGATTACCGGCCGGAGCGCCGGTACCGGCATCGACACGTGAAATGCTGTGCACAGCATCGTAGTTCGCTGGACGAACTGTGGTCATGACGGAAGAACCCTCATAGTGTGTCTCCTCCCCGAGACGCTTCGACGCTCGAGCACCTCCCTGCACTCGGACGTCGACAACCCCGTATATCGAAGCCGCGTCCTCCGTAGCGGCTCCGATACGTTATGCGATTGAGATCGTCTCACAGAACTGTTGCGTGCGCGCGACAACAAAAGGGAAGTTATCGAGAAACTTATCCGTGAGTAGCGTGCTCGGGGTCGAGATCGAGGCGCCGGAGCGTCTGGGCGTTGAGCGCGACGACGATCGTCGACGCCGACATGAGCACCGCAGCCACGGCCGGGGAGATCGCGACACCGGCGAAAGCGAGCACCCCGGCCGCCAGCGGAACGGCGACGACGTTGTATCCAGTTGCCCACAGCAGGTTCTGCCACATCTTGCGATAGCTCGCGTGCGAGAGCTCGACGATCGACAACACCGCTCGCGGATCGTTCGCGGCGAGGACGACGCCGGCCGACTCGATCGCGACGTCCGTGCCGGCTCCGATCGCGATACCGACGTCGGCTCGCGCGAGGGCAGGCGCGTCGTTGACGCCGTCGCCGACCATCGCGACGGTGTTCCCGCGCTTCTGCAGCTCGGCGACCTTCGCGTCCTTGTTCTCCGGCAGCACTTCGGCGAACACTTCGTCGATGCCCAGATCGGCGGCCACCGCGTCGGCCACCTGCTGGGCATCACCGGTGATCATCGCGACCGTCACGCCACGCGCATGCAGCGCGTCGACGGCCTGGCGGGATTCGTCGCGCACGGTGTCCTCGAGTGCCAGTGCCCCGAGTACCCGCCCGTCGGAGGCGACGTGCAGCACCGATGCGCCACGTCGTACCCATCCGTCGGTGACGGCGGCGACGTCGTCGGGCACCGACAGTTGCAGGGAGCTCAGCATGGACGGTCCGCCGATCGTCACCTCCACTCCGTCGACGAGTCCTCGCACGCCTCGGCCGGGCAACGAGCGGAAGTCCGTCACCGCCATCCGCTCGGCGGACGGCACGCGGGCATGGGCGGCAGCGACGATGGCTCGCGCGACCGGGTGCTCGCTGTCGGCTTCGACCGCTGCTGCCAGGGCGAGCAGATGATCCCCGTCCGTTCCCGCCGTCGCGACAACACCGGTGACCTCGTGCCTGCCCTGCGTGAGGGTGCCGGTCTTGTCGAACAACACCGCGTCGACGGTGCGCATGCGTTCGAGCGCCAACCGATCCTTGACGAGCACACCCGCCCGAGCCGCACGTTCGGTCGAGATGGCGATCACCAGCGGGATCGCCAAACCTAACGCGTGAGGGCAGGCGATGACGAGAACGGTGACGGTACGGACCACGGCTTCGTCGAGATTGCCGAGCAACGTCCACACGAGGAAGGTGAGAGCACCCGCGATCGCGGCGAAGTAGAAGAGGAAGGCTGCGGCACGATCCGCCAACGCTTGCGCGCGGGACGAGGATGCCTGGGCATCGGCGACCATGCGTTGGATACCGGCCAAGGCGGTGTCCTCCCCCACCGCCGTGATCCGCACCCGCAGCGCGCTGTCGGTGGCGACGGTGCCCGCGACCACCGTGTCGCCGACGTCGCGGGTGACCGTCTTGGATTCGCCGGTGACCATCGACTCGTCGACCTCGGCGGTGCCGTCGATGACCGTGCCGTCGGCGGGCACACGTGCGCCCGCGCGCACGAGCACCACGTCGTCGAGAGCCACGTCGTGCAGCGGCACCTCGACCACACCGTCGTCGGTGACCTTCTCGGCGGTATCGGGCAGCATCGCGGCCAGTGCTTCGAGTGCTCCGGAGGCCGAACCCAGCGCCCGCATCTCGAGCCAGTGACCGAGCAGCATGATGACGATCAGCAGCGCCAGTTCCCACCAGAAGTCCAGGTCGAAACCGCCGACCTCGAGAGTCGTGGCCCACGACGCGACGAAGGCGACCGTGATCGCCATGGCGATGAGCAGCATCATCCCCGGTTGGCGGGAACGTAGTTCGGCCCAGCCGCCGGTCAGGAACGGCACGCCGCCGTAGAAGAAGATCACCGTGCCCAGTACCGGTGGGATCCACTCGACGCCCGGAACATCCGGAAGGTGATAACCGAAGAGCTCGGCGACCATGTGGCTGAAGACGACGACCGGCACCGACAGGATCAGACTGACCCAGAACCGTCGCCGGAACATCTCGCCGTGCGCGCCGTGCCCCGCGTGACGATCGTGGCCGGCGTGCTCGTGGGTGTGTTCGTGCACCTGCTGGGACATCGACAGCTCCTGACTCGGCCGGCGGGACGAACCCGCGACGCGGATCGGCTACAGAGTGGTCAACAACTGACGCATCGTGTCGATTTCCTTTTGCTGGGTGTCGGCGATGGTGCGGGCCAGCTCGACGGTATCGGGGTACTGCCCGTCCTCGATCTCGTCCTGCGCCATCTCGATCGCTCCCTCGTGGTGGACGATCATCTGCTCCAGATACAGGCGGGCCGCGTCGACACCCTGCGCGTCGGACAGTGCCTGCATGTCCTGTTCGCTCATCATCCCGTCCATGTGCGGCATGTCGTCCATGTGCGGCATGCCGGGCATGTCGAGTCTGTCCATCCGGGGAGTGTCCTCCCTGTGCATGGGCGGCATGCCCCACTCGTCGAGCCATGCCTCGAACTGCTCGATCTCGGGTTGTTGCTCTGCCTTGATCTGCTCGGCCAGCGCCCTCACCGGCTCCGGGATGCCGTCCTTTGCCAGTAGCATGTCGCTCATCTCGATGGCCTGCGCATGGTGCGGGATCATCATGCGCGAGAACATCACATCGTCCTGGTCGAACCGCGCGGAGTTCGCCTCGGCGGATGTCGGGGCCGAAGTGGCGGTCGCCGTGGTTGCTTCGTCGCTACCGGAATCACTGCACGCCGACGCTGCGAACGTCACCGCCAGCGCGATCGCACCGGCGGCCAGAGCCTTCTTGTTCATGATGTCCACCCTCGCGTGTGCGCTCCCGGGTTCCGGTGGAGATCTCATGAAGATTTGCTCAAGAAGTGCGGGCACATCGTCAGCACCACGGCGGGTGGTGATGATGGATGCCATGCCTTCCTCTGTTCGCCCAACGGGACCATCCGGCGGATCCGCACCCGCCCCGAGCTCGACCGGCCGGATGCGAGCCATGGTCGTCGAGGACGAGGAGTCGTTGGCGAAGCTCGTGGGTTCGTATCTCGAACGCGACGGCTTCGACGTGACGATCACCGGCGACGGATCCGAGGCCGTGACCCTCGCGCGGCAGGTCGACCCCGATATCCTGGTGCTCGACCTCGGCCTCCCCGGACTCGACGGTGTCGAGGTGTGCCGGCAGCTGCGAACCTTCTCCGACGCGTACGTCGTGATGCTCACCGCCCGCACAGAGGAAGTCGACACCCTGATCGGCCTGTCCGTCGGGGCCGACGACTACCTGACGAAGCCGTTCAGCCCGCGCGAACTCATGGCCCGCATCCAGGCCATGCTGCGTCGTCCCCGGACCACCGCGCGGATCTCAGCCTCTACGGGCCGGCAGGACCGCGTGTTCGGCGATCTGTCCATCGACGTCGACGGACGGGAGGTCGCTGTGCGCGGCACACCGGTCGCGCTCACCCGTACCGAGTTCGACATCCTCGCGGCCCTGTCCCAGGACCCCGGCGTCGTGTTCACTCGGGCACAGCTCATCGCGGCCGTATGGGGAGAGAACTGGGTGGGTGACGACCACCTCGTGGACGTGCACATCGGCCATCTGCGCCGCAAACTCGGCGACGATGCGAACCAGGGACGTTTCGTGCGCACCGTCCGCGGCGTCGGCTACCGGATGGGAACGGGGCAATGACGTCCCGCTCGCCCGCCGCGACGAGTTTCGGCACGCGCCTGTTCGTCGCTCTCTTCGCCGTCGTCGTCGGATGTGCCCTCAGCGCATGGCTCGTCGCGTCCGCTCTCGCTCCCGGGATCTTCCACGACCATCTCGGACAAGCGGGCATCGATCACGATTCGAGCCAGGCCGCCCACGTCGAAGAAGCCTTCACCCGAGCCATCATCCTCGCGTGGGGCCTGGCCATCGCGATCGCGGTGCTGCTGGCATCGGTGGTCAGTTGGTACATCGCGCGTCGCATCCAGCGTTCGCTCGACACGGTGACCACCTCCACCGCACAGATCGCCGGAGGTCGCTACGACACCCGCGTCCCCAGCCCCGAACTCGGCCACGAATTCGACGAACTGGCAACCAGTTTCAACGAGCTGGCACGACGCCTCGAAGCCACCGAAATCACAAGGCGCAGAATGCTCGCCGACCTCGGGCACGAAATGCGCACACCCATCGCCACACTCGACTCCTATCTGGAAGCACTCGAGGACGGCGTCCGCACTCTCGACGACGACACCCGGCAGATTCTGCGAGCCGCCACCCACCGGCTGAACCGCCTGGCACAGGACATCACCGCGGTCTCCCGGGCGGAAGAGCACCTCACCCGCATCCATCGGGTGCCCACTACCACCGGCACCCTCGTCGCCACGGCGGTCGACGCGGTACGCGAGCAGTACGACGGCAAAGGCGTGACGTTGCAGGCCGACGTCGCCGAATCCGCGCCGGTGACGGTCGATCCCGACCGGCTCGGACAGGTGCTGGCGAACCTGCTGGACAACGCCCTACGGCACACACCGGCAGGAGGAAACGTCACCGTCGCCACTCGCATCCTGGGCCGCGGCCGAACGGAGATCACCGTGACCGACACGGGCGCCGGCATCGCGCCCGATCACCTCGACCACCTCTTCGACCGGTTCTACCGCGCGGACACCGCCCGCGACCGGAATCACGGCGGCAGCGGCATCGGCCTGACGATCGCGCGGGCACTCGTCGAAGCCCACGACGGTCGCATCCGCGCGCACAGTGACGGACCGGGCTGCGGAGCCCGGTTCACTCTGGAACTGCCGACGGCGAGTCAGGCGTAATTGGACAGGACGAACTCGGTCAGCCCCTTCCGGACCGCTTCGACCGCATGCTTCTGCCCGCGCTTGAGCACGAAGCCGGGAACCGGAACCTTCGGTTCGAGCGACATGGTGACGTGCACCCGGGTGCCGCGCGCGATCTGCTCCAGCGCGTATTCGCCGTCCTGACTGCGCTGCATCGCGCTCTCGACGAGCGTCCACGACGTCGACCGCTCGGTCCAGTCGTGCTCGATGGTCTGGGTGTCGGAGAAGCCGAACAACGACAGCGTCATGCGAACCCGCTGCGGGCGACCGTCGGCATCCCGGGTGAGTACCTCCACGCTCTTGTGGGCCGAGGACCACTCGGGAATGCGTTCGACATCCTCGAGGGCGCGCATCACCTGCTCGGGTGTGGCCTCGATGTCGAATCGATCGGAGACGCTGGCCGCCATGTCGGGTCCTCCTCGTCGGAAACGCGGTACATCCACCAGATGACCCCGGATGCCCCGCGGCGAAACCCCGCCGACGGTGCCGGCGGGGTTCGGTCCGTGCTGCCGATCAGTTGTCGACCTGCACCTCGTCGCCGGTGATGAGGAAGGTCATCAGGTCGGTGCCGACGGTCAGCGGGCCGTCGTAGTTCTCGCGGGTGCGTTCGACGAGCATCTCATCGGAGATACCGGGGACGCGGCCAGGGATGCCGTTGACGATGTGGCTGTACACGGCCATCTTCGGCTGGGTCTGCTCGAAGATGTCGCCGGCCTGCTGCGGGTTCGTGTGGTGCGCGTACACGCTGGGCAGCGCAGACGGATCCTCGAAGTCGGCCACTTCGTGCACCAGCACGTCGACGCCTTCGCCGAACTTCAGAACGTTCTCGGTGGGCACGGTGTCGCCGCTGATGAGCACCGACTTGCCCGCGTAGTCGACGCGATATCCGACCGCCGGCTGGATGGCACCGACCGGATCGTGCTCCACGGTGAACATCGTGACGGTGACGCCGTCCTGGTCGAATACGACGCCGTCCTCCGCGAACTCGTGCGATTCGATCGGCGTGGTCGCGGGATCGACTTCCTTGTCCGCGACGCGCACGTCGATGTCGTTGCGGTAGGTGCTCTGCATTCCGTCGCCGATGTTCCGGACGCCGACGGGCCCGTAGAGCTGGAAGGCGCCCTCGCGGCCACCGAGCGCCGGGACGTAGCTGCTCATCCAGAGGTCGGACAGGCCGTTGATGTGGTCGGAATGGAAGTGGGTGAGGAAGACGGCGTCGACCTGACCGACCGGCACGCCGGCCTGCGTCAGGCGCACCGTGGCTCCGCGTCCTGCATCGAAGACGAGGTTCAAGCCGTTGGCCTGGACCAGCGTGGACATGCCGTAACGCTCGGTGCTCGGCACCGGGCTGCCCGTGCCGAGCAGCGTCACGCGCATCTCCCCCTCGGCGGGAGCTTCGGAGGCCGGGTGAGCGGAGTCCGTGGGCGAACCATCCGACGCCGTCGTTTCCTGGGCTGCGGGTGTCTCCTGAGCTGCAGATTCACCGGAGCTGCAGCCCGTGAGTGCGAGCGCGAGAACACCCGACACCACTACTGCCGCCGTGCGGATCCGGCCGAATTCGAATGAGCGTCGTGACACCGAAGGTTCCTTCCAAGGGAACGAGAGATTTTGTACGCACTGCGTACGTGGTGAACGCTGTGCGTACATACTGTGCGGGTCATCACAGCGGAAAGTCAAATCACGGTTGGGTGTCGGAGATCGAGAACGGCCCCGGAGTCGAAACCCCGAGGCCGTTCCGATCGAGCTGCGGTCAGTTCTGCATGAGGACCTGCTGGCTCTTCACCAGCGGATACGACGCCAGTTCGCTCCCGTCGAGGTCCTCTTTGTGCATGTCGACACCGGTGATCTGACTGTTCTCGTAGGTGCGGTAGTAGTAGATGCCCCTGTGGGTGTTACAGCACGACGAGTAGATGGTGATCTCGTACTTGTCGTCGAGCCGAACACATCCCCGCTGCTGCTCTACGGAACCGAGGATGTGGAAGAACTGGCTGATCGCCTCGGACTCCGAGTCGCCCGATACCGAATTCACCTTGGTGAAGGCGGCCTTGACGAAGCGCGACATCGACGACAGGTCTCCCGGCAACCCCACAGCACCGAGGCCGCGACTGTAGGTATCGAAGGGGATCTCCTTCGAGAAGCGCGGCTCGGGTGGATCGACCGACAGACTCATGTAGTTGTTGATGTTGAACAACTGGATGTCGAAGGTCGGATTGTTCGTGAGGACCTGGATCGGGTTGTCGTGGACCTTCAAGCCCTCGGCGACGGATTCGACGGTGATGGACTCGTCCCGGTCGGAAATGATCCAGTGCAGCGGGGACGGCGGGAACTCCTCACTGAACGCGATGTCGACGATGCGCACGTCCGCAAACGCGTCCCGCACCTGCGCGACGGTCTCGAACTGTCCGAGCACCCAGGGGATGAACTCGAACGACGCGACGTTCGTCCCGTCCTCCGAAACGGGCTTGTAGTCGGCATTGTCGGGGAAGTTCAGCCCCGCCATGCTCAAGCCCTTCTCGTTGGTCGCGTCGTAGTAGAGCGGATAACCCTCGGCTACCGTCGCCATGCCGATCATGGCGTGATGCGTCTTCAGTGGCGGCACCTTACGGAACTCGAACGGGAAGTTCCGTGGCGTGACCGTCACCGCTTCCCGGTAGGAATATTCGAGGTCGAGATTCCGGCCGAAATAGTGGTCCTTGGCGGTGTAGTTGGCGGCTGTGCACATGCGGCTACCTCCGAACTGTTTCGTCCCACGGTATCGGAATATGCGTGGACGCATGGCGGTTCGGCCGGTCCCATACGAGAGCGGCCCCGGAGCCGAACTCCGAGGCCGTTCTCTTCGCGCTTGCTCAGTAGGCGCCGTCGCTGGCGAGCACTGCCTTGACGGTCTTACCGATGATCAACACATCCGAGACCATCGACCAGTTCTCCACGTACGACAGATCCAGCCGCACCGACTCGTCCCACGACAGATCCGAGCGACCACTGACCTGCCAGAGCCCGGTCACACCCGGACGCACCAGCAGGCGACGCTTGACCCGACCGTCGTAGGCCTCGACCTCACGCCGCAACGGCGGACGCGGACCCACCACACTCATCTCGCCACGAATGACGTTGAGGAACTGCGGCAACTCGTCGATGCTGAACCGGCGCATCACCTTGCCGATACGGGTCACGCGCGGGTCGTCCTTCATCTTGAACAACGGGCCCGCGCCCTCGTTCTGCGCCAACAGGGTGTCGACCATCGTGTCGGCGTTGGTGACCATCGACCGGAACTTGATCATCCCGAACGGCGTGCCGTCGATGCCGATGCGCTCGGCCTTGTAGAAGATCGGACCCCGATCCTCGAGCTTGATCAGCAGCGCGACGACCGCGAACACCGGAGCCAAGGCCACCAGCGCCGCACCGGCGAACACCAGATCGAAGATCCGCTTCCCCGAGCGCTTCGCCCCGTGATAGCTGGGCTTTTCCACATGGATCAGCGGCAGACCGGCCACCGGGCGCATCTCGATCCGCGGACCCGCGACATCGACCACACCCGTGGCGACGACCAGGTCGGTGTCGAGCGGCTCGAGCTGCCAGACCAGATCGTGCAAACCGTCGCTGCCCAGGGTCTCGGTGGCGGTGACCACCACCGTGTCCGCCCCCGACAGCTTGAGTGCCTCGACGACCGAATGCTCATCGCCGTAGATGGTGATCTCCCGGCCGTCGACATCGATCACATCCCCGGCGGCACCCGAATAGCGGGGCACACAGACACCGACGACGCGGTAACCCTCGCCGTCCTTGCGGGAGAAGGTGCGGGTCATGTGCCGCACCGCCCGCGCACCACCCACAACGAGTACCGACGTCTGGAAGTCGCCCCGAGCACGCTTGCGCGCGATCACCTTCCGCCACACCCACCGAGTGAGCAGCAAGCCGGCGAGGCCGACCGGCAACGCAATGGCAAGGAATCCGCGCGCGATCTGCTCGTTGGTGATGAGCGCGATGATGGCGATGGTGCCGAACATGGCGAGCGTCGCCGAAATGACTCGCTGATACTCGTCGTAGCCGGCACCGATCACGCGACGCGACCGAGTGCGGAACAGGCTCAATGCGCCCAACCACGCGACGATGATGGTCGCGGATGTCAACGAGTACTCGAGTGCTGCGCCCTCCCCGGCCAGCAAGAGTTCCTCGTATCCGAACCGCACCCACTGCGCCAACAGCACGGACAGCACCACGACGA
Source organism: Rhodococcus shunpengi (assembly GCF_048381395.1). Lineage (NCBI taxonomy): Bacteria > Bacillati > Actinomycetota > Actinomycetes > Mycobacteriales > Nocardiaceae > Rhodococcus > Rhodococcus shunpengi. Next base: position 335,418 of record NZ_JBLWIU010000036.1, on the reverse strand, counting down.
GCGCGTCCGTGACGTAGAGCCGCTTGACGTAGACGTCCTGCCACTTCCACCGATTGACGCCGGTGCCGGGCGACGCGTCCGCGGGGGCGCGGTTCTGCGCACCCCGCGGAGCGTCGAACGGGTCGACCCCTCGATCATCGACCGTCGTCATCCCGCAGTCCTCCCCATAAGTGGTGTCTCCTCCCCGAGACAAAACTTTCCCGACGAGTCCAGCCCCGGCGGTGGAACCGGACTCGAGCGAGCGTTACCCGAACTATCCCTAAGAAATAGCTGAGCGTTACGTGTGAACTGAAGTCTTGTCGCAGATCAGCCGGGAAATCCAGACCCATCGTCCGAGACGGTCGTGGGATTGCGTCCTGTGTTCGGTTGAATCTCTTGGGCTTCGAGCGCATCTACCTGCATGTTGCCCCGAACGCCAGAAAAACCGAAAGTGACGACAATCACTTTTACGTAACGCTCTCGTCCAGGGTTCAGAGGCCGACGAACCCGGCCGCCAGAGCCGCAGCAGCGAATACTGTTACTGCGAGTTCACGAAACATCAAGAGTCCGCACGTAGTTGGCGGAGAAATGATGCGACTCGTACGGGAGGTGGGCTCACCAACCGAAGACACCGCATCTTGACGCGGTGAAAC
>NZ_JBLWIU010000036.1:259902-334754 GCF_048381395.1 Rhodococcus shunpengi | reverse complement strand
TTCACCGCGTCAACCTGTGGGGGTCAGACGCCCTCGGGCGCGAGCACGATGTCGAACCGGGCCTTCGCCCAGGATCGGTCCCCCAGATCGCGTCCGTCCGGCGTCGGCGTGCCCGGCGCCTGCTGCGCGAACTCCTTGACGAGCGAGTCCTTCACGCCGAAAACGCTGTCGCCGAAGAATCCATCCCTGACGGGCGTCGTTCAGAGTCCCTTCAGGAAACTGAAGAAGCCCGGCGTGTGCACCTCACGCAGGCGGGTGAGTTTGCGGTAGGAGATCAGCCAGACACCGTCGACCCTGCGGTATTCCTCGTGGTAGTGACCCCACCCGTGCAGCGACTCCTCGACGCCGTCGTTGTCCCACCACAACTGGTCCTCCATCGCCCAGATGCCGCGGGCCGTGGTGGCGGATTCGAGGACGATCTCCGGGCAGTGACCGTGGTGCGCCGAGGTGATCGACACGGACCCGTCGAGGAAGTTGCTGATGGCGCGGGTGAGTGCCTCGCGCCCCACCACACGACCGGCTTCTTCACCGGTGCGGGGCTGCTTGTCGCTGGGGAGTCCACCCCACGTCTCGCTCACCACGTCCTCGGTGTGCAGGGTCGGATACAGCTCCCACTGCTTGGTGTCCATCACCCGCAGCCGAGCTGCGAAGACCTGCTGGATCTCGTGGATGGCGAGAAGCTGTTCGGCCGCAGACAGATCACTGATCGGGCGGGCCGTGGTCTCGGTCATGGCGATCCTTCCGGAGCAGGCGGTCACCGGCTTGTCTACCGATCCTCGGACGCAATCTCCTGCAACGTCCCGCTGATCGGAACAACAGTCGGTCCGTCGAAGGACGCGGATCCCATCCGAGTTGCCCGGATGTCCCGTTCAACGGAAACATCGGTGCGCGATCACATCACGGGCTGGGACTGTTCGATACGCCACACCTGCACAGCGCAGGTCGCTCCGTTACGCGGAGCACCCCCTCCCACACAGTCCCGGCTCACAGCAGCCGATCCCAGGAAGAGTCACCGTCATGGGTCAGGTATTGGACAGGATCATGCAGCACGCGGACGAGATCCGCGCCGAGGGTGTCGAGGGCGACAAGCTCATGCGCCTCACCGACACCACCGCGAAGCGCCTGCGTGACTCCGGCATCATCCGCACCTTCCAGCCGAAAGAGTACGGCGGTTTCGAAGGCCACCCGCGTGAGGCGGCCGAGACCATCATGGCGCTCGGTGCACTCGACGGCGCTACGGGCTGGGTCGCCGGCATCGTCGGCGTTCATCCGTGGGAGCTCGCCTTCTTCGACCCCAAGGCCCAGGAGGAGATCTGGGGCGAGGACAACGACATGTGGATGGCCTCGCCGTACGCACCGATGGGTGTCGCGGTGCCCGTCGACGGCGGATACATCCTCAACGGCCGTTGGTCGTTCTCGTCCGGCACCGACCACTGCGGCTGGATCATGATCGGTGCCGCCGTCGGCGACAAGGACGGCAACCGGACCGGCAAGGTGCTGCACGTCGTGCTCCCCCGCTCCGATTACGAGATCGACCAGGACAGCTGGAACGTCATCGGCCTGCGCGGCACGGGTTCGAAGGACCTGATCATCAAGGACGCCTTCATCCCCGAGCACCGCACGATCGACGCCGACATCGTGCTCAGCGGCAACGGCTGGCGCCACGCGGGTCGTGACGAGACGCTGTACAAGTTCCCGTTCTCGTACATCTTCCCGCTGGGCATCACCTCGTCGCTGATCGGCATGACCGAGGGCGCACTGGCCTGCTACATCGCAGCGCAGAAGGAGCGCGTCCAGGTCACCGGTGTCCCCATCAAGGAGGACCCGTACGTCCTGTACGCCATCAGCGAGGCCGCTTCCGAGATCTCCGCGTCGCGACTCGCGCTGCTCGAGACCGTCGACCGCTTCTGGGACAAGACGGACCGCGGTGAGGAGATCAGCTTCGAGGAGCGCGCCATCGGACGTCGCACCCAGATCTCGGCCGCGTGGCGCGCCGTGCGGGCGATGGACGAGATCTTCGCGCGTGCCGGCGGTGCCGCGGTGCACCTGAAGACTCCGATGCAGCGTTTCTGGCGCGACGCACACGTCGGCCTGACGCACGCCATCCACGTGCCCGGCATGATCTACCACTCCGCAGCCCTGACGCAGCTCGGTGGCGACCCGCAGGGTCCCTACCGCGCGATGATCTGATTCCCCCTTCACTTTCGAGGACGATGACATGACTGAACTGAGAGGTCTCGGCTACCTCCGCATCCAGACGCAGGACGTGCCGCGTTGGCGCGCCCTGCTCCTCGACGGGCTCGGCATGGCCGAGGGAACCGGCCCCGAGGCCGACGGCTTCTACGCCCGCATCGACGAGCGCCGCTCCCGCATCCAGGTGCTGCCCGGCGATTCCGACAAGGCCCTGGCCGTGGGCTGGGAGGTGCGTGACGAGTTCGCGCTCCAGCGAGTGCGCGAGGCCGTCGAGAAGTCGGGGCGCACCGTCGAGGTGCTCTCGCACAAGGAAGCGACCTACATCGACGCCGAGGGCGCCATCGCGTTCGAGGATCCGGCCGGAACCCGCCTCGAGGTGTTCTTCGGGCCGGTTCTCGACCACAGCCCGGTCGTGACGCGGTTCGGCGGACGCTGGGTAACCGGCGGCCTCGGCCTGGGTCACGTCGTGCTGCCGACGGCGAACTTCGCCGAGACGTACGAGTTCTACACCCAGGTTCTCGGTTTCCTGCCGCGCGGCTCGATCCGCCTCGACGAGGACGGCCTCGTGCGGGTCCGCTTCCTCGGTATCAACGAACGCCACCACAGCCTCGCGCTGTGCCCGGCTCCGCCGAACGAGGAGCCCGGCCTGGTGCACCTGATGACCGAGGTCGACACCCTCGACGCGGTCGGCCAGGCCCTCGATCGGGTGAACAAGCTCGACTTCTCGATCTCGTCGACGCTCGGCCGGCACACCAACGACAAGATGATCTCGTTCTACGTCCGCGCACCCGGCGGCTGGGATCTCGAGTTCGGTACCGAAGGCATGCTCGTCGACGAGCGTCACTACACGTCCGAGGAGATCACGGCGGATGCGTACTGGGGCCACGACCAGTCGGGATCCGAGCCGCTGAAGGCGTTCCTGCCTCCCACTGCCTGACATCCCACGGGCCTGTCCGACGAATGCACCGCGACTTCCGGTCGCGGTGCATTTTTCGTTGGTCTTGAAATTCGTTCTTCCGCAGAGCTCCGAGTGGCGCTACAGTCGTAGATACTCATTGATCGGTCGATCAATCAACGACACGCCACGGAGAAGACCATGTCCGAAGTCCTCCCCACCCCCTCGTCCGTCATGGACCGCGTCGGCCTTCTGCTCGAACCGTTCCGCGACACGGACGGACTGACCCTCACCGAACTGTGCCGACGAACGGGCTTCCCCCGCTCGTCGGCCCATCGCATGCTTCTCCAGCTCGTGCGGGTCGGATGGATGCGTCGCAGCGGCACCACCTATCACCTCGGCCCGAAGATCGTCGAGCTCGGCGCCCTCGCGCAGGCACACGACCGGATCCACAGCGCCGCCCTCCGCTCGATGTACGACCTGCACCGAGAGACCGGTCTCGCCGTCCACCTGACCGTTCTCGACGACGACCAGGTCGTCTACCTGGAGAAGGTGAGCGGCGCGCAGTTCACCGACACCACATGGGCGGGCCAGCGGCGCCGCGCCGAGGACACCGTCGCCGGCCTGGCGTTACTCGCCCGACGCGACGGGCACCATCCTGCCCTGAGCGGCCCCGACGGATACACGCTCGCCGGTGGTGTCGTGTACGGCGGTGAATGCTTCCGGCACGCCGTCGCCGCTTTCGCCGCAGGGGACGGGGAGATCGCCGCACTCTCACTTGCCGGCCCCGTCGAGGCGCTCGGCGAAGACGCGACCCGGCGGCTGCGTCGGGCAGCCGACCACCTGGAAGCGACCCTGACCGCGTGACACCACGCCCTGTCCACAGCCCCGTTGATCAATCGATCAACGGACGGTTCCGGCACATCGTGAGGATGCCATGACACACACCGACGACTTCTCCAATGCCTTCATCGCCCGCGTGGCCGGGCTCCTGGACGAGTTCCACACCGGCGATCGCCTCACCCTCTCCGAACTGTCGACGCGCACGGGCCTGCCCCGCTCGTCCACCCACCGGCTGCTCACCCAGCTCGCCGAGCACGGCTGGGTGAGCAAGCGCGGCAAGACCTACGCGCTCGGACGCACACCGCTCGAGTGGGGCGCGCTGGCGAGGAACCACGACCGCCTGCACCGAGCGGCCCACCCCGTCCTGCACGACCTGCACTCGGCGACAGGTCTCGTCGTACACCTGGCGGTGCTCGAAGGTGGCGATGTGCGCTACGTCGACAAGGTCGGCCGCGGACCGGTCGCACTCCCCTCGCGCATCGGCGGACGGCAGCCGGCGCATCGCACCGCACTCGGAAAGGCCCTTCTGGCCCACACCCGGATGCACGCCGCCTATCCTGCGACCGGATGCACGTACGCCACTGCTCCGAGGGCTGAGAATTTGCTCTCCCGCAACGAGATCGCACGTATCCGCGAACGCCACGTCGCGCACGAGTGCGGGGAATCGTTGCCGGGTATCGCATGCGTGGCGGCGCCGATCGGAAACGGGCAGATGTGCGTCGGAGCGCTGTCCGTGACCGGACCCGTCGACATCGTCGACACCGTCAGCCTGGCCACCCCGGTCCGGCTCGCGGCGCGGGCCGTCTGGCGTTCCCTGTCCCCGGCCGATTCTCAGCCACACCTCGGCCGGCCGATGGCTCAGCGCACCAGCGCCTGACCTCCGTCCACCGGAAGCGAATGGCCCGTGATGTAGCGGGCCGCCTCGCTGCACAGGAAGACGACCGCGGGCCCGATATCGGTCTCGGGATCACCGAGTCGACCGAGCGGGATCGAACTCGCGTATGCGGCAGCTTCGTCCGGCTCGCGTTCCGCCCACTCCTGCATGGCCACCGAATCGGCGAGCGGAAGAATCGAATTGACGCGGATCCCGTCCGCCGCCCACTCACAGGCGGCGGTGCGGGTGAGAACCCGGATCGCTTCCTTCGCGGCGGCGTATCCACCCGTGCCCGAGGGGTTCCACCGGATACCGGCCGCCGATCCGAGATTGACGATCGAACCACCGCCGCGCAGGTGCGGGTGGCACGCCCGCATCATCCGCCAGGTGGCGGTCGGGCCGGACTCCATCCCGTCGCGGTACACGGCCTCGTCGAGTTCGAGCAACGTTCCCGGAGCGGGTGATTGCGCGTTGTTCACCAGGATGTTCAGACCACCGAACTCCCTCACCACGTCCGCGACGGTCGCCTCCACGGCCGCCGCGTCGGTCACGTCGCACACGTACGGCACCGCACGGCCGCCCCGAGCTTCGATCTCGACCGCGGTGGCACCGATCGTCTCCGCGGTGCGCCCCACGACGGCCACCGAGGCGCCGGCTGCGGCGAGCGCAAGTGCGATCCCTCGCCCGATGCCCTGGCCGGCGCCGGTCACGAGGGCGGTGCCACCCGCGAGGGGGGTGGTGGGAACGATCGGGTCCATGCGGGTCACGGCCATGCATACTCCTGAAGACGTCGGGACGGGACTCCATTGATCGGTTGATCAATGAATGTGGCAGAATACGGTCGGGAACAGGCCTCACCCAGGCCTTACGAGAGGACGACGGTGGACCCGCAGGAGCGTAAGAGACAGATACTCGACAGGTCGGCGGAGATCTTCGCCCGCAAGGGTGTCACCGCCACCACCATCCGCGAGATCGCCGATGCGGTCGGTGTCTACTCCGGAGCGCTCTACCACTACTTCCCGTCCAAGGAAGCGATCGTCACCGAGCTCATCCGCGAGTACATCACCGACCTCAACGAACGGTGCCGCGAGGTGCTCGCCCGGTCGCTACCGCCGGTCGAGCGACTCGAGGCCTTCACACAGATCGCGCTGGAGACCTCCGAGGACTATCACGGCGCGACCTCCATCTGGCGACGCGAAGGCGAGTACATGCGCGAGCGCGTCGTCGAGGCCGACATGGTCTCCTCTGCCGACGCCATGGAAGTCGCATGGCGCGAGGCCATCCGGGACGGCATCGCGGAAGGGGTCTTCCGCACCGACATCGATCCCGAAGCGTTCCGGGAACTGATCTACGACGCGGTCTGGCATGCCTCCCGCTGGTACCGGCCCGGACCGAACCGCACCCTCGCCGATCTCTCGCGCACCATCGTGTCGTTGTTCGTCGACGGCTTCCGCCGACGCGACACATGATCCGCCCCGCCGCGTACGGCGGGACGGATCATCGGATCACTCCGCCGAACCGCTGAGGTTCTCCTCGACCTCCTTGTGCCACGACTCGAGCGCACGGGAGGTGTCCACCTCGAACTCGAAACGCTGCGTCATATCCGGCGTGACGTCCTCGAGGTCGACGTAGAACTGGTTGTACCAGCGACGCAGCTGGTAGACCGGGCCGTCCTCCTCCGTGAGGAGCGGATTCTCGATGCGGGACTTGTGCTTCCAGATCTCGATGTCCTGGGCGAACTGCTCCTCGAGACCGTCGGTGAACATCTTCGCCATCTCGGCGGCCTGCTCCTCGGACATGCCCTCGATCTTCTTGACGATCGTGCCGAACTGCAGCACGAACGAGTTGTTCGTGACCGGGTAGTGGCAGTTGATCAGCTTCGACTCGATGGTCGTGCCCTCGGAGACCGTGTAGATCGTATCGAGCATGAAGGACGGACCGTAGTAGAAGGCGTCCGAGATCGTCTGCGCCTCCGGCAGATCCATCTGCACACCGGTCTTGATGTCGTCGCGCCCGTAGGAGCGCATGTGCTGGCCGGCGATGTGTCCGTCGAAGACGTTCTTGAAGTACTCGGGCATCTGGAAGTGCACGTAGAAGAAGTGCGCCATATCGACGACGTTGTCGACGATCTCACGGCAGTGCGATCCCTCGACGTGGATGGTCGTCCACGTCCAGTCGCTCCACTGCCCGTCCTCGTAGCCCTCGATCTCGGGGATCGCGAGCTCGGGAGTGGGCTCACTACCCTGCGGGCAGTGCCAGACGAACAGAACGCCGTTGCGCTCCATCGTCGTCCACGCCTTGGTACGGCCGAGCTTCGGCGTGCGGCGCGCGTACGGCACCGCTTCGCAACGGCCCTGGCCGTTCCAGCGCCAGTCGTGGAACGGGCACGCGATGGTGTCGCCCTTGATCTCGCCGCGCGCGAGGTTGCCGCCCATGTGCCGGCAGAAGGCGTCGAGCACGTGCAGCTTTCCTGCCGTGTCGGCGAAGACCACCAGGTCGGTGCCGAACACCTTGACCTGATGCGGCTTTCCGTCACGGAAGTTCTTGGCGAGGCCGATGCAGTGCCATCCGCGCGCGAAGCGGGTGGGGTTGGTACCGGGATCGATGTTGCGGATCTCGATCCGCTCCTGGGGGACGGTCATGGTTTCTCCTGGGCTGGCAAGGGGTGAAGGCGAACGGCGGTCACCGGGCTGAGGTGACTGCCTCCGTGGAAGCGAGAGGAGCGATGGCGGGGTCGACTCGGTGGCCGGTCCGGATCACCCCGTCGGACACCGCCTCGTCCACCGTGCGGTCGAGTGCCTCACAGCGCATCACGTAGGCACCGGGACCGCACGCGGCGGCGGCCGCGATCTCGCGGCATGCCTGCCTGGCCTCGTCGGACCACTGGATACTGGTATGAGCGGGGCTGTACTTCGCGACGAGCACGCGAGCGTCACAGGTGTGACAGGCGAGCGACTGCATTGTTTCCGGTTCCCTTCCTCGGATGAGTCGAGAGTAGGAACCGCGATGTGGGCGGCGACACAGCTTTTCAGCCCAGCGGGACAATCGCTCTTCCACCGATCTCCCGGCGACTGCGTCAGCGTGGGAGTAGGCGGGGGATGCGGACGCGGAACGTCGAGCCGAGGCCCTTCTCCGATTCCACTTCCACCTTCCCGCCGTGCGCTGCGACCAGCGCGGCGACGATCGACAGGCCCAGCCCGCTCCCCCCTGATGCGCGGGTGCGGGAGGCGTCGGCGCGGTAGAAGCGTTCGAAGACGCGCTCCCGGTCGTCGGGGTCGAGGCCCGGGCCGGTGTCGGCGACTTCCAAGACAGCATCGGTGTCCGCGGTGCCCACGCGCACCGTGACGTCGGCGTCGGGTGGGGTGTGGGTCAACGCGTTGGTGACGAGATTGCTCAGCACCTGACGCAGACGGGCGTCGTCGCCGAGAACCTCAGGAGTTCCCGGGCCGTCGATGATGTCGAGGGTGATGGTTCGTTCGGGCGCGACGGCACGCGCGTTGTGCACTGCGTCGGCGGCGACCGCGAGCAGGTCCACCGGGGAACGGTCGAGCGGGCGCTGTTCGTCGAGTCGCGCGAGCATCAGCAGGTCCTCGACGAGCAGGCCCATACGGCGGGCTTCGCGTTCGATGCGTTCCATGAGCATGCCCGTGTCGGTGCTCGCGCCCTGCCGGTACAGCTCGGCGAAACCGCGGATGGTGGTGAGCGGGGTGCGGAGTTCGTGACCGGCGTCGGCGACGAAGCGACGCATCTTCTCCTCCGAGAGTCTCGCCGACTCCTCGGATGCCGCGGTCGCTGCGAATGCCGATTCGATCCTGCCCAGCATCGCGTTGAAGGTCACCGACAACCGGCCGATCTCGGTACGGGGATCGCCCTCGGGTACCCGCTCGCTGAGGTCGCCTTCGGCGATCGCGGCAGCGGTGCGCTCGACCTCGTCCAACGGACGCAGACTCATACGCACAACGACGCCCCCGGCCACCGCCAGCGCGACCAGCACGACAGCACCGATCACCGTCTGCAGCACGACGAGCCTGTCCACCGTTTCCTCGGTCTCGGCGAGGCTCATGCCGACCGTCGTCACGACACCCGACGCATTCTCGGTGCTCATCACCCGCCAGTGCGGACCGTCGTCGCCCGCGGATCCGACGGTGACCGGCTTGCCCGTCGGGTCGTTCGCCACGTCGGGGGCGGTCGACTCGTCGTTGACGACGAACAGCACCCGGCCGTCGGCGTCGACGGCCTGCACATAGAAGGGACTCGGTGGTCGCCGGGAGTTGGGGGCGTCCAGCGGGGGTGTCGGTGGTGGCCGGTCGGGTCGCGCCCAGGTTCGTGCGGCCTCCTCGAGGTCCCGGTCGACACGCGAGAGCAGGGAGTTCTGCAGAGCCGACGTAACCGCGACACCCGACGCGAGCAGACCGATGCCCGCCAGGAGCACCAGGGCGGCCACCAGCGTCCAACGGAGTGGCAGCGCCCGTAGGCGGTTCATGTGCGGGGTTCCCGCATCACATAGCCGACGCCGCGCACCGTGTGGATGAGGGGAACATCGCCGGTGTCGACCTTGCGTCGCAGATACGACACGTACGACTCGACCACCCCGACCTCACCGCCGAAGTCGTAGTTCCACACGTGTTCGAGGATGCGGGGCTTGCTCAGCACCGTCCCGGCGTTGAGCATCAAGTACCACAGCAGCGTGAACTCGGTGGGCGACAGCGACACGGGTTTGCCGGCCTTGAAGACCTCGTGGGTGTCCTCGTCGAGTTCGAGGTCGGCGAAGGTGATACGCGAGCTGCGTTCGGCCTCGGACACCTTGCCGGCGCGACGCAGGATCGTGCGCAGCCGGGCGATGACCTCTTCGAGGCTGAACGGCTTGGTGACGTAATCGTCGGCGCCGAGTGTCAGCCCCGCGACCTTGTCCTCCACCGCGTCCTTCGCGGTCAGGAACAGCACGGGCGCATCGATGCCGTCGGCGCGTAGGCGACGCAGCATGCCCATGCCGTCCATGCCGGGCATCATCACGTCGAGGATCACCGCGTCGGGCCGGAAGCGACGCGCCTTGTCGAGTCCTTCGGCGCCGTTGCTCGCGGTCTCCACCTCGAAGCCCTGGAACTTCAGGCTCACGGACAGCAGTTCGACGATGCTGGGCTCGTCGTCGACGACGAGCACGCGCGCTTCGGGAATCCGGTCGGTCACGCATCGATTGTCGCGGGTGAGGCTGACGCCCCGCTCGAGGAAGCCTGGCAGTTTCATGTGAGTCTCCCGATTGCCAGCGAACTGCCAGGAAACCTCCAAGGCTCCTCGAGGTGACGGGTGTGTGGTGTCGGGGTGAACAACGGCTTCCAGCAGACCGCGAGCAAACTGCACGCGTTCAACCGGTACGAGATCAAGTACTTCGTCGACGAGATGAAGGTGCCCGAGCTGCGGCGCGAGCTCGCCGCCCGGATGGACACCGATCCGCACTCCCCGCACGGGGGGTATCCGGTGACGTCGCTCTACTACGACACCCCGGATCTGCGGTTCTACTGGGAGAAGATCGAGGGCCTGAAGTTCCGCCGCAAGGTGCGCATGCGGCTGTACGGAGATCCGGCCGCGTGTACCGACGACACTCCCGTGCAGGTCGAGATCAAGCAGCGCGTCAACCGGGTGACCCAGAAGCGTCGCACCGCCCTCCCCTACGGCGTCGCCCTGCGATGGCTGAACGGACGTGAGGACATCGAGTGCGACGACTCGCAGCGGCCGTTCGTCAACGAGGTCTCCGGCCTCGTGGGGAATCTGGACCTGCGACCGATCGTGACCACCGGCTATCTGCGCGAGGCGTTCGTCGGACGCGACGCCGACCTCGGCCTGCGCGTGACGATCGACCACAAGGTGCACGGCCGCGACCGCGACTTCCACTTCGCGTCCGGCGCCGAGAACCGCTTCATCATCCCGCCGAAGCTGGCCATCGTGGAACTCAAGGCCAACGAGCGGGTGCCCTACTGGGCGACGGATCTGACGGCGCGGCTGGACATGTCGGTGATCCGGGTGTCGAAGTACTGCCAGTCGGTCGAGGCGTTCGGACTCGCACCCCGGTCCCGTTTCGGCGCACCGGAATTGGTGCTGCCGGACGGCTTCGATGCGCGGGTACCGGCAGATCTTCTTTCCACCGAGCCGATTCCGGTTCGCTGACTTTCCCTTTCAGAAACAAGGACGGATATGAATTTCGATTTCCAGGATCTCAGTGGCACGTTCACGACCTTCGACATCGTGGTGTCGCTGGCGTTGTCGTTCGTGCTGTCGAGTGTGATCGCGTGGGTCTACCGCTACACGCACAAGAACGTCTCCTACAGCCAGTCCTACGTGCAGACGCTGGTGCTGGTCGGCATGGTCATCGCACTCATCATGCTGGTGGTCGGATCGAACATCGCCCGGGCGTTCGCTCTCGTCGGCGCGTTGTCGGTGGTGCGATTCCGCAACGCCATCAAGGAAACCCGTGATGTCGGGTTCATCTTCCTGGTGATGGCCATCGGCATGACCACCGGTACCCGCTTCTACGTGCTCGCCACCGCGGCGACCGTCGCGATCTGCCTCGTACTGCTGATCATGAACAAGTTCAACTGGTTCAAGCTCGACGTGCAGCGTCAGGTGGTCAAGGTGCAGGTGCCGCCGGAGCCCGCCTACACCAGCACCGTCGAGGACGTTCTCATCAAGCACTGCAGTGAATACGAGCTGGTGTCCACCGAATCCGTCCGCGCGGGCGCCCTGGTGGAGCTGTACTACACGGCGCAGCTGAAGAAGGGCACGAGCTCGAACGATCTGATCGCCGCTCTGAGTGCCGTCAATGCCGGCCAGCGGGTGAGCGTCCTGACCGGATACGACCAGACCGACCTGTGATGACGGCACCGACACCGCGGCGCCGGCTGCGACACCGGATACCGACCTCGCTGCGTCGGCACTGGAAACTGCCGGTGGCGTTCATCGCCTTCGTCGCGATCGTGGCCACGGCCTTCGGGGCGACACGCGTGCGACCCTACATCACCGGGGACCCGACGATCATCTCCTCGGCGATCACCGAGAACGTCGCCGGCACAGTCGATTTGTTCGATATCTCCGTCACACACGAGTTGTCGATCGAGATCGGCGACGCCGAGTACGACGACATGATCTCCGCATACGAGAAGGACGGCGACAAGGAGTGGGTGGTCGCCGATGTGATCATCGACGGCACCCGCATCGACGACATCGGTGTGCGACTGAAGGGCAACTCGACGCTGCGCGGCCTGCAGGGCGAGAACGGTGAAGGCCCGGGCGGCTTCGGACCCCCGGAAGGATTCGAACTGCCCGAAGGCTTCGAGTTGCCCGAAGGCTTCGATCCGGCGCAAGGCCCACCCGATATGGAGGGCATGACTCAGGTGGACCCGGAGGATCCGACCTCGCTGCCCTTGCTGATCCGTTTCGACAAGTACGTCGACGGTCGCGCCTATCAGGGCATGACCGAGCTGTCGGTGCGGCCCGGCTCACCGGTGCTCAACGAGGCGATGGCGTTGTCGCTCACCGCCGAGACCGATCAGCCCACCCAGCGGTACGCGTACACGGTGTACTCGGTCAACGACAGCGCCACCGCGACGCGACTGGTGCTCGAGCATCCCGACGAGCAGTACGCCAACTCGCTGTTCGACTCCCCCGGCTATCTCTACAAGGCCGATGCGTCGTCGCGGTTCGAGTACGTCGGCGACGACCAGTCGGACTACGCCGACCAGTTCGAGGAGATCAATGCCGCCGCTTCCGGGACGCTGCAACCGATCATCAGCTTCCTGAAGTGGATGGACTCTGCCGACGACGCCGAGTTCGACGCGCACCTCGCCGACTGGGTCGACGTCGAGTCCTTCGCCCGGTACGTCGCCACCCAGAACCTGCTCGTCAACTTCGACGACATGGCCGGACCCGGTCAGAACTACTACCTCTGGTACGACCTCGACACGAAGAAACTGTCGGTGGTCTCGTGGGATCTGAACATGGCCATGCAGGGCGACACGACCGCCGGCCCCGACGACACCATCTCCATGATGGGCGGCACAGGGCCGGGTGGTCCCCCACAGGGCATGCCGGGCGGCGCGCCACCCGAGGGGATGCCTCAGGGCATGCCACCCGGAATGCCGGGAGGCGACGGTGAAGGTCGCGGCCCAGGCGGCGGCAATACCTTGAAGACCCGTTTCCTCGACTCCGACGCCTTCACGGAGATCTACCGCCAGGCGTATCAGGAGCTGTCCGAGCAGATCTACGGCAACGGTCTGGCGCTCGAGGTCCTCGACGAGGTGGCGGCGTCGGTGCCGACCTCCGACGGACTCACCGCCGCGGCGCTGCAGGAGAGCGTCGACTCGATGCGCTCGTGGATCGAGGAACGCGCCCAGGCACAGCTCCAGTGGATCCAGCCCCGCTGAGCGGGGTCGGATCCACCGAAGTTACGGATACTGTCGGCCCATGACTTCCGAAGAGATCCTGCTCGTCGAACAGCGCGATTCCGTCCGCATCCTCACCTTCAACCGCCCGGAGGCGCGGAATGCGCTGAGCTCGGCGCTCATCGATGCCCTGCGCACCGAGATCGCCGCCGCGGAGGTGGACGACGAAACGAACGTCGTGGTCCTCACCGGCACCGACCCGGCCTTCTGCGCCGGACTCGACCTGCAGGAACTCGGGGAGAGCGGAGGCAATCTGTCGCTGGTCTCCGGCGCCGACCTCCCTGTCGGTCATCCATGGAAGCCCATCTCCAAGCCGATCATCGGTGCGGTCAACGGTGCCGCCATCACCGGCGGTCTCGAAATGGCGCTCGCGTGCGACTTCCTCATCGCGTCCGAGCGCGCCCGCTTCGCCGACACCCACGCGCGCGTCGGTGTCCTGCCGGGGTGGGGACTCACCCAGCGCCTGCCCGCGGCGGTGGGTCCGGGCTTCGCGCGTCGCATGAGTCTGTCGGGCAACTTCGTCGGAGCCGAGGAGGCGTTGCGTGCGGGCCTGGTGACACAGGTCGTCGCGCACGACGAACTGCTCGACACGGCGCTGGAGCTCGCGCGGACGATCGCCGGCAACGACCAGCCGGGTGTGCGGGCGCTGCTCGCGTCGTACCGCCGGGCCGAGGAGCACGTCGTCGAACCCGCTCTGCGTGTGGAGCAGCAGACCTCGGAAGCGTGGATGCGGGAGTTCTCCCCGGCACGGGTCGCCGAGAGGCGGGCCGAGGTGATCGAACGTGGAAAGTCCCAAAACGCCGTGAATCCCAAGTCCTGAAACGGTCGTAATTAAAGGACATTTCGGGTTAATCGGACAGATTTATCACGGAAGGATAACAACTAGTGACGGGAGGTAACAGGCTCTGAGACCTTCGCGAAGTATGGGACGGAAGTGAACTTATCCCTGCGGATTTTTCACTTCTCTCGCCCGTTCGCGGGCGGGTCCATTCACATCAACACGGAGGTATTCCTATGCTGCTCGGTTCTCTCGCCGCCACCGTCGGTGCTGCCGTCGCCGGCCTTCTGACCCCGGTCCTCGGTCTGCTCGCGGGCCTCGGCATCATTCTCTGATATCCGCCCGGATCGACTCCGCGCCCGCACTCCCCCTGTGTGCGGGCGCGGTTCGATCTATTCGGACGGATCCACCTCAGGAGTCCGGAAAACCGTGTCCTCGTGACGCTTCCCGGACATTCGCTTCTCCAATTCCTCTTTCTCCCGTTTCGCCATCTCTGGATCGACGTCCTCACCCGGGAGAGGCCCGGGATCCGTGGCCGGTGCGCCCTGGCCCGGATCGGCCGCGTCGATCTCGTTCGAGCCGGTGTTCTTGATCGGGAGAAAAGGTTCCATGCTTGCCATGGATACGGATTCCCGACACCGATGCGCGCAAACAACTACTCCGGCAACGGAACGTTCTGCAGTCGCAGCTGACCGCGAGCAAGGACCTTGCCGGTCGCGGTGTCGGTGATGATCACCAGCCACAGCTGCTGAGTCCTGCCCTGCTGCAACGGTTCTGCCGTGACCGACGCGCGGCATCCTGTCGTCGATCGCAGGAAGTCGGTCGAGTTGTTGACGCCGACGGCGAACTGACCGCGCTCGAGTACCGCAGCGCTTGCGCCGATGCTGCCGGCAGTTTCGACGATGGTCGCGTAGAGCCCACCGTGCACGACTCCCCACGGGGTGTGGTGGTCGGGGCCCAGGTCGACGTATCCGGTGACCTTCGTTCCGGTGGCTTCCTCGACGACGAAGCCGCTCGCCTCGACGAAGCGGCTCGGCGGCTTCTGCCCGTAGTCCTCGATGGTCGGACGGGCCTCGGTAGTTCCGGTCATGACAACTCCTCGTTCACGCTGACTTCGATAACCACAGTTAGCCACCGCAGAGGTCTGACTGTCAAGGATTAAGTCAGCTACCCTGTGGGCATGCAGTGGCTCGACTACAGCACCGACAACTGCTCGGTCCAGCGCACGATGGACGTCATCGGCGAGAAATGGACGATGATCGTTCTCCGCGAAGTGTTCAACGGCGTGCGACGTTTCGAGCAGATGCGTCGGCACACCGGCATCTCCGACCCCGTGCTGTCGGCCCGGCTGCGCACCCTCGTAGACGCCGGAATCCTCGACACCGTCCCCTACCGCGAGGAAGGCCGCCGCACGCGCAACGAGTACCGGCTCACCGACAAGGGCCGCGATCTCTACCCGATCCTCGTCGCCCTGCTCCAATGGGGGGACAAGTATTGCGCCGACCCTGAGGGTCCGTCGCTGCTCATCGAACACCGCGACTGCGGCGCTCCGGTCGAAGCGGTCGTGCAATGCGCCCACGGCCACGGTCCGCTACGGCCGAGCGAATCGCAGACCCGGCCGGGTCCGACCGCGCGAAAACTCCCCGAGGGCACGAAAACATAACGAAGTGGATTTTCGATCCGCGGCAGTGTTTCGCGCCGAGGCGGTGGGTACTCCTGGCTCAGCGTCCCGGTGCGGACGCAGTCCGGATAACCGAACGACAGGAGGAACACATATGCACTTTGGGTCTCTTGCGCTCCTCGGCGGACTGCCTGCGAAACCGGGCATCGCCCACTGAGCCGGCGCACGCCGTCCGCATCCGTGATGGGTGCGGACGCGGTCGTATGTGCGATGAATTTTCTGTGCGATGAATTTCTCGGGCGGCGCGGGTCGGTATGGTCACCGACCCAGAAGGAGCCGACATGCCCGAATTCGTCACCCACTCGATCGACGTCCCCGGCGCGACTCTCGTCTACGACATCCGCACCGTCCCCGGCGACACCACCCCGCTGCTGCTCGCCGGATCCCCGATGGACGCGAGCGGCTTCACCAGCCTCGTCTCCTACCTCGACGACCGGACGGTGATCACCTACGACCCGCGCGGCACAGGCCGCGGCACACGCACCGACACGTCGATGGCGTCCACTCCCGCCCTGCACGCCGACGATCTGCACCGGATCCTCGTCGAACTCGATCTCGGTCCCGTCGACGTCTTCGCCAGCAGCGGCGGCGCAGTCAACGCGCTCGAACTCGTCTCGCGCTATCCGGAGCAGGTGCGCACGCTGGTCGCGCACGAACCGCCGATCGTCGAACTGCTGCCCGATCGCATCGGGGCCGAAGCGGTGCGCGACGACATTCGCGACACCTATCAGCGCAGCGGCCTCGGACCGGCCATGGCCAAGTTCATCGCCCTGGTCAGTTATGAAGGCGAGCTGACCTCCGATTATCTCGACCGGCCCGCTCCGAACCCGTCCGACTTCGGCCTGCCCACCGAGGACGACGGGACCCGCGACGACGTGTTGCTGGGCCAGAACTGGATGTCGTGCACGGGTTACCACCCCGATCTCGATGCTCTGGCGAACGCGTCCACGCACATCGTCATCGCAGGTGGTCGCGAGTCGGTACGCCAACTGTGCGGCCGCGCCTCGGCAGCGCTCGCCGAGCGGCTCGGCACGACTCCGACGCTGTTCCCCGGCGATCACGGTGGCTTCATGGGCGCCTCAGAGGGTATGCCCGGCGATCCTGAAGCTTTCGCCGCCGTGCTCCGCGACGTGCTCCAACCGAGCCGCGTGTAATCCGTCCGATCCGCTCCCGCGCGCGTCGCGGTTCCCGCTTTCCGGAGGTCACCATGACCGAACCGCACTCCGGCCGTCCACCCGTGGTCGACCTCGCGACCTGGCAGGCCGCGCGCGACGAACTCCTCGTTCGCGAGAAAGCCCACACCGAGGAAGGCGACGCCATCGCCGCGGCTCGCCGACGACTCCCGATGGTGGAGTTCGACGGAACGGTCGAGGTGGTCGGGCCCGACGGCCCGGTCCCCTTCCTCGATCTCTTCCAGGGTCGCAACGAACTCGTCGTCTACAAGCACATGTGGTACGACGGCGCACCCCCGCAGGGGCAGTGCGAGGGGTGCACCACCACGGCCTGGCACGTCCGCGACGCCGTCTACCTCAATGCTCGCGGCGTGTCGCTCGCATTCGTCACCACCGGCCCGTGGGAGGAGGTGGCAGCGTTCGTCGAGTTCATGGGCTACACGCAGCCCTGGTATTCGGTGCGCGACCTCGACGAACCCGTGGGCGGAGCGATGGGCTATCTCACCTCCTATCTCCGGGACGGAGACCGGACCTTCCTCACCTACTCCACGACGGGTCGCGGCACCGAACGCGCCAACAGCTCGGCCGGCCTGCTCGACATGACCCCGTACGGGCGCGGCGAGAGGTGGGAGGACAAACCCGAGGGGTGGCCGGAGGGGAACGGCCCGTGCTGGTTCTGGCGCGCCGACGCCGACGGCAACGCGACATGGGACGAGACGAGCCGCCCGGTGCCGCAGTGGACCCGGCCCGGTGCGACTCCCGTCGAGACCCTCGGGAGGCAGGGCAACTGGCACTGATCATCCGCGACCGGTACTGATCACACCGACGGTGCCGCGCACCTACCGTGGAACGAGGTGTTCCCGACGAAGGAGGGTGCGTGGCGGAATCGTCCGGGTCGACTCGTCCCGAGTCCGAATGGAACGGCCGGGATTGGTACGTGAACTTCGGCGAGCGCAGCCCGTCACGGAATTGGGACGACGGCCGCCGTTACGGCTTCGTTGCCGCCGGCGGTGGCCGCTGGTATTCGGATTCCTTGCAGGAGTTGCCGGTCGGTGGCCGCGTCTTCGTCTACATCCCGAAGAGTGGGTACGTCGGCATCGGCGTCGTGACCGGCTCGGCTGCTCCGGCCGACGAGGCGACGCTCGTCGTCGACGGTCGCCCGGTGCCGTTCCGCAGCCTCGACCTGAAGGCGCCGTACGTCCACGAGAGCGAGGGCACGGACCCGCACGAGGACCACCGCGAGTGGATCGTGCCGGTGCAGTGGACGCACACCGTCGCGCGTGAGGATGCCTTCCGCATCCCGGGCCTGTTCGCGAACCAGAACTCGGCGTGCCGTCTGCGTCACCGCTTCACCGTCGACACCGTGACGTCGTTCTTCGAGAGCGATCCGGATCGGGAATCGGACTCTGCGCTCGCCTAACTCGAATCCGACGAGTGCAACCGCCACGGCACACTCGTCACCATCACCCCGGGCTGGAACAACAGGCGACTCTTGAGCCTCAGCGCGCTCTGGTTGTGGAGCAGGTTCTCCCACCAGTGCCCCACGACGTATTCGGGGATGAAGACGGTGACCACATCACGCGGTGAATTGCCCCGCACCCGTCTGACGTAGTCGAGCACGGGTCGCGTGATCTCCCGATACGGCGATTCCAGGACCTTCAGCGGAATCGTGATGTCGCTGGCCTCCCATTCGCGCACGAGAGCACGGGTGTCCTCCTCGTCGACGTCGACGGTGATCGCTTCGAGGGTGTCGGGATGGGTGGCCGAGGCGTACGCGAGCGCGCGACGAGTCGGGTGATGCAGTTTGGCCACGAGCACGATCGAATACGTGCGGCTGGGCAGCAGGCCGTCCCAGTTGCCGGCGTCGAGTTCGACGGCCACGCGTCGGTAATGGTGGTTCACGGCCCGCATCGTCACGAAGACGGCCACCATGGCGAGGATCGCGATCCACGCACCGGCAACGAATTTCGTGACGAGCACGATGACCAGGACGGTCCCCGTCATCACCAGACCCATACCGTTGACGACGCGTGAGCGCTGCATTCTCCGGCGGTGACGTGGGTCGGTTTCGGTGACCAACAGGCGGGTCCAATGACGCACCATGCCGGTCTGGCTCAACGTGAAGGAGACGAACACCCCAACGATGTAGAGCTGGATGAGATGGGTGACCTCGGCGTCGAACACCCAGACGAGCACGATCGCCGCGAGGGCCAGGAAGACGATGCC
Organism: Rhodococcus shunpengi; assembly: GCF_048381395.1. NCBI lineage: Bacteria > Bacillati > Actinomycetota > Actinomycetes > Mycobacteriales > Nocardiaceae > Rhodococcus > Rhodococcus shunpengi. The sequence continues at coordinate 315,660 of NZ_JBLWIU010000036.1, read as the reverse complement.
GTTACTGAACGCCAGCCTGTCGCCTCGGGTGCGCAGTTGCGTCGGCAGGTGCTTGTCCTGCGCGAGTATCGACGCAAGGACCGGGAAACCGTTGAATGCGGTGTTGGCGGCGAGGACGAGGATCAACGCGGTCACGGCGGTGACGAGGTAGAAGCCGAGGGGGAAGCCGGTGAAGACCGTCTCGGCGACCTGCGCGACCAGCGTCTTCTGATGGTATCCCTCCGGCGCCCCGAGCACTTGCGTCGCGGGGTCGGCGGCGACGACGACGCCCAGCCGCTCGGCGAGGACGATGATGCCCATCAGCAGCGTGATCGCGATGGCACCCAGCATCAGCAGCGTGGTGGCGGCGTTGTGCGATTTCGGTTTCCGGAAGGCCGGCACCCCGTTGCTGATGGCCTCCACTCCCGTCAGGGCCGCGCATCCCGACGAGAACGCGCGGGCGAGAAGAAACGCGAAGGCCAGTCCGGCCAGGTGTGATTGTTCGGCGGCCAGTTCGTAGTGCGACGACTCGGCGCGCAGCGGGGCGTCGAACACGACGAGACGCACGAAACCCCAGACGAGCATCACCCCGATGCAGAACATGAATGCGTAGGTGGGGATGGCGAAAGCTGTGCCCGCTTCGCGGAGTCCCCGCAGATTGACCGCGGTGAGGAGAGTGATCGCGACGATCGCGAACAGCACCTTGTGGTGTTCGACGAAGGGGATCGCCGACCCGATGTTCTGGGCCGCCGACGAGATCGACACGGCGACGGTCAGCACGTAGTCGACGATGAGCGCGCTGCCCACCGTCAGGCCGGCCATCGCTCCGAGGTTCTTCGTCGCTACCTCGTAGTCGCCACCCCCGGACGGGTAGGCATGCACGTTCTGCCGATAGCTCGCGACCACGACGACCAGGACGACGGCGACGGCGAGACCGATCCAACCGGAGAACGCGTAGGCGGACAGGCCCGCCACCGACAGCACGAGGAAGATTTCCTCCGGTGCATAGGCGACGGACGACAGGGCGTCGGACGCGAACACCGGCAGGGCTACGCGTTTCGGCAACAGAGTGTGGCCGAGGGTGTCGCTGCGCAGCGGCCTTCCCAGCAACATCCGTTTGGTGACGTTGTCACGGCCCTTGTGGATGGTTACGGCCACGACCATCGACTCCTGTCCGGCGCATACCCGCGCACGCAGAAGCGAACGGTACGCTTGTATTACCCCGCTCGCCACGGGTGCAGATAGAGCGAATTCACCCCGTCGATCACCCGTCGGCAACGTTGGCAGATGAAAGAATCGTGGGTAGCGTGGAGTCGTTGTTGCTCCTCGCAACAAAGCGTGCCGCGTCTCCTCCCCTTTGACACGGCACGGACGGACCCCGTCGGCCCCTCCCCTCGTTAAGCCGACGGGGTTCTCTCATTGATTCCCGCCCGTATGGCGGTTCACACGTTTTCGTACAGAACGGTCCGTTTTACGGATTTTGCGATGATCCCGTGCAGCGGCAGCAGAACTTGACTCCTTCACCGTGCGCGCGGTCGACTGCTGTCCTTCACCACGCTCACGATCCGGAGAACCCCGATGACCGATTCCATCCTCGAGCTCTACGTCAACGACGGACTGTCCGACGAGGAAATCGATCAGCAGAGGGCCACCTACGGTCCGCTCACCGAGGACGTGCGCGAGCTGATCCAGCTCGCACTGCAGACCCGTGTGGATGCCGACGACGTCGCGCGGGCGCGGGAACATCTCTCGGCCGCGCGCGAGATCCTCGAACGCGACCGGGAGGACGGCCCGTACGGCACCCGGTTCAACGATTCGGGCCGATTCCGTAACTGGGGAAACGCCGCAATAGGCCTGCGCAACGCCATCGCCCCGATCGGCGACATCCACGAGGACGACGACGGACGCGTGTGGACGGAGATCCACCTCGGTCCCGTCTACGAGGGGCCGGCCGGGCACGTGCACGGCGGGGTCTCCGCGCTGCTTCTCGACCAGATCCTCGGCGACGCCGCGCGCATCTCGGGATATCCGGGGATGACGGGCACGCTCACCATCCGCTATCGCAAGCGCACCCCTCTCGGCGCTCTGCGCGTGGAGGCGAAACTCGACCGTGTCGAAGGGCGCAAGGCGTTCGTCGTCGGGCATATCGCCGACTCGGAGGGGATCTGCGTGGAAGCAGAAGGCATCTTCATCGCGCCGGTGTGGATGGTGCAGCAGCGCGACTCGTTCGCGGAGCCCCCGAGGCCCGAATAAGCTCACAACCGAAAAGTGAGGCTCACAACGCCCATGGTCGACCACCAGGGTTGCGAGCCTCACCTGCGCGTTGTGAACCTCGGGACGAGGCAACTCTTCCGTCGTCGCTCGCATGATGGCAATATCACTCTCATGAGCGAGAATAGCATTCCGCAAGCCTGGGGCCGTCGGTGACCATGAGTCAGCACACCTTCACCGCCGACTTCGGCCTGACGTCGCTCCAGGTGAGCAAGGAACGCGCCGTCATGCGCGTCGACCTGCACGACAAGCTGCGCAACGACGCCGGCGCCGCAGCACTCGGGATGCTCACCACCGTGGTCGACATCGTCACGTCCACCCCCGCTCTCGCCGCGTGCAGCCCCGACTGGACGGCGACGCAGGACCTGTCCATCCACACGGCCGAACCCCTCACCGAAGGGCCGGTCGTCGTCGATACCCACCTGGTGCGCATCGGCAAGAAGACCGTGCACGTCGCCGCGGAGATCTTCGACGGGTGCGGCATCACCGACATGGGTGAGCTCGTCACCGCCCTCGACGACGGCGCGCTGCGCCCGGCAGGACGTGGCCTCGTCACCTTCGCTCGACTCCCCCGCGCCGCAGCGGCCGGCTCGGACCACTACAACCCCGGCGAGTGGGTGGGCGCCATCCGCGAGTATCCCAGCGAGCACGTCGAAGGATCGATCTACTCCCGCCTGGCAATGCGCACCCTCGACGCACAGACCGGCGTACTCGAGCTCGACCTCACTCCGTTCGTGGCCAACATGATCGGCACCATCCAGGGTGGCGCCCAGGCACTGCTCGCCGAGCACGCGGCGCACACCGTCCTCCCGGGTTTCGTGGCCACCGACATCCAGGCCCACTACCTGTCGCAGGTGAAGGTGGGGCCGGCACGGTCGCACGTCACAGTGGTCCGTGAGACGAAGGACCACGCGGTCGTCGACGTCCGCCTCGTGGACGCCGGAGCCGACGATCAGGTGCTCGCCCTGACGACGGTCACCCTGCAACGCCTGAGCTGATACCCCTGTTGCGAGAGTCACGACTTGCGACTCGGTGGGCCCGACTCCTCCGCCAGTACAGTTGATCGATATCCGGCAGGAGCGAGAGGAGTCGACCGTGCAGAATGCCGTGTTCTACTCGCTCGTCGCGATGTGCTCGTTGTTCGCCGCGTCGACGTGGTGCCTCTCTCGCCCTCATCTGCTGTCGAGCGCGGCCGCGCTCGTGGCCTCCGGACTCTGGGTGCTGATGAACGGGCCTCTCGAGGGGCGCGTGCTGTACTCGGTGACCCCGAACCACGGGTTGACCGAAGCCGATCTGCTCTCGGGAGTGGGTGTGTGCATTGCCGCCTGGGGGCTCTGGGCGACGCGGAACCGCCGACGTCGTCGGCGTTCGCAGCGGCCGTCGTCGTACCGCCGGCATCCGGACGGGTCCCGAGCGATGCCGACCCCCGTCTTTCCTGCGCAGAGCGATACCGAAACCGGTCCCATCCGTCGCAAAGCAGGATGAGCGTTCCGGTTCGGGTCCGAGAAGATTTCTCAGGTCTCGTTTCAGTATCGACCCTGGACGAGTGCCCAGACGTCACCTAAGCTCCAAAGCGGCCACGGCGTAGGTGGCCGTGTCTCCCTAGAGTCCTCCCCGACACAGGAGATACAGCGCGAGGCCCCGCCGGCTCCTCCCCTCGATTCGCTGGCGGGGCCCTTCCCTGTCTGCCTCCCCGACGACAGGGGCAGATCGAATGGTAATCGGGTCCCCTCGTCCGATTCGTCCTGTGTTCGGACGAAACGCCGGGCAACCCTGTGACCTTCGTCTCTGCGGCGCTGTTCACAGCATAGAGCAATCTGCTCACTTGCGTGCATAGATCTTTCTCGGAATTCACCGAAGGTCGAGTCGCAGAGTCTGTTCTGCAACTTTCGCGCGCTTCGTACGCTTTCCTCAGGCGCGATCCGTCAGTTCCGTGTGCCCGGCCTGACGTGCGCAGTGCGCGCAGCAGTAGACGGCATCCGCCGACTCCACGCCGTGCCCGAGGATGCGGCAGTGGCAGTGGGCGCACTGCGGTGCCATCGCGGTGATCGCGCACTCGAAACTGTCGAAGGTGCCCGAGACATCCCCACGCGTGAGGGTGAAGGTCTTGTCGTAGTCGTTGCCGCACGTGTCGCAGGTGGCCATGACTCTCCTCCTCTTCCGGCATCGCGACCGGACGGCGTCCGGTCTCCTTCCGATCGGGTACCCGCAACCGCCGGAACACACGAGCCCGCCCGCACCGATTCGGTGCGGGCGGGCTCGTGGACGATCGATCTATACCGGTTCGGGTTCCTTCGCTTCGTGCTTCGTAGCTTCCTGCTGCGCGGCCTCGAGCTTCAGGCGCTGTCCGAGCACCGACTTGCGGCGGCCGTAGACGAAGTAGATCGCCACGCCCAGGACCATCCAGACGGTGAATCGGATCCACGTCTCGACCGAGAGGTTGAGCATGAGCCAGCCGCAGGCGAGGACCGCGAGGATCGGGACCAGCGGCACGAGCGGCACCCGGAATCCGCGGGGCAGGTCGGGGCGGGTGCGACGGAGCACCATCACGCCGACGCACACCAGAACGAAGGCGAACAGGGTGCCGATGTTGACCATCTCCTCGAGCACACCCATGGGGAACACCGCGGCGAGGACGGCCACGACACCACCGACCATCAGGGTGATGCGCACGGGCACACCCTTGTGGTTCGTGACGGCGAGCTTGCGGGTGACGAGTCCGTCACGGGACATCGCGAACAGCACGCGGGTCTGGCCGAGCATCATCACCATCACGACGGTGGTGAGGCCGGCGAGACCGCCGATGTTGATGGCCATCTGCGCCCAGGTGATGCCGTGGGCCTCGAAGGCCGTGGCCAGCGTCGCGCTGCCGTCACCGACCAGCTCGCTGCCGGTGCGCAGGTCGGTGTACTTCACCATGCCGGTGAGCACGAGGGTGACGCCGACGTAGAGGACGGTGACGATCGCCAGCGAACCGAAGATGCCTCGGGGCAGTGCCTTCTGGGGGTTCTTGGTCTCCTCGGCGGTGGTGGCGACGACGTCGAAGCCGATGAAGGCGAAGAAGACCAGGCTCGCCGCGGCGAGGAGGCCGTACCAGCCGTAGGTGCTGCCGCCCGCGCCGGTGAGCGCCGAGAACAGCGACTGGTGCAGACCGGACGCGGTGCTCTCCGCTTCCTCGGGCTGCGGGACGTACGGCGAGTAGTTGGACTTGTCGATGTAGAAGATGCCGACGACGATGACGAGCAGGACCACCGCGACCTTGATGGCGGTGACGACCGCGGAGACCCGCGACGAGACCTTGGTGCCGATCGCGAGGATGATCGTGATGGCGCCGACGATGAGCAGCGATCCCCAGTCCACCGTGATCGGTCCGAGGTCGATCGACGCGTCTCCGCCGAACATGCCCCCGAGATACATCGACCATCCCTTGGCGACGACCGCGGAGGCGAGGGCGAACTCGAGGATCAGATCCCATCCGATGATCCAGGCGACGAATTCACCGAAGGTGGCATAGGAGAAGGTGTACGCGCTGCCGGCGACCGGTACTGCGGAGGCGAACTCCGCGTAACACAGGGCGGCGAGACCGCACGCGATCGCGGCGAGGACGAACGCCAGCGAGATGGACGGTCCGGCGAGATTGCCGGCGGTGCGGGCGGTGAGGGTGAAGATTCCGGCTCCGACCACGACGGCGACGCCGAACACGGTCAGATCCTTGGCGGTCAGTTCTCGTCGTAGCCGCGAACCGGGTTCATCGGTATCCGCGATCGACTGTTCGACGGATTTGGTCCGCCAGATGCCGACTCCGGGCATTGTGTGCTCCTCGGGGTGATTGCGGCGCCCACCACGCCCGGTCCGGGCGAGGGGTAGGCATGTCGCTCACTTCGCGCGCATTACGTTGCAGCAAGCCGTGTTTGCGTGAGCATTTGATGCAGCAATCATGGCACTGGCTCGTGAAGTGTCAATATCTTTCTGTTCGGCTGAGCATTATGCTCGAGTGGTGACGCGCATCACAACGGAAAGGGTGTCATCGTGTTCAGTCTCGACCGGCTCGACGCAGCTCTCCTCGGAGAGCTCACTCGCAACCCCCGGGCAGGAATCGTCGATCTGTCGGCGAAGCTCGGTGTCGCCCGCAACACCGTGCAGTCGCGCATCAGGAAACTCGAGGAGTCCGGTGCCGTCACCGGATACCGACCGGTCGTCGACCTGCCGAAGCTCGGCGTGCCGCTGCAGGCGTTCATCGGCGCCGAACTCGTCCAGGCACGGATGGGACACGTGATCGCCCAATTGGGGCGATTCCCCGAGGTATTGGAAGTACACGCGACGACGGGCCGGGAGGACCTCCTGATCCGGATGGCCGCGCAGTCCCAGGAGGACCTCCTGCTGGTCCTCGAGCGGATCCACGCCATCGAGGGCGTCGCGCACACCACCACGACGCTCGCGCTCACCACGCCGATCGAGTACCGGACGCAGCCGCTCGTCGAGCACATCACCCGCGATGCGGGGCACGGCCGTTCGTCGTCGCCCGGGCAATCCTGACAGCACGAGAAGGGGAGGCACCTCGCGGTGCCTCCCCTTGTTCCCCTGTGCGGATCAGGCAGTATCGATGCGCCGCTCGGCGATGCGGTTGGCGGCGGCGCCCGGCGTGACGCCGAGAGTGCTGGAGACGTCGAAGATCTCGGCGGTGCGGTCGAAGATCGACTCCACCCGCTCGCGGACGACCTCGGCGGCGGATCCGTCGACCTCACCGGCGACCTGGATCAGTCCGCCCGCGTTCGCGACATAGTCGGGCACCCAGACGATTCCGCGCTTGCCCAGCAGTCCCTCCACCTCGGGCTGCGCGAGCTGGTTGTTGGCCGCACCGCACACGAGACGTGCGTCGAGGTGGGCAGCGGTGGTCGAGGTCAGCGTGCCGCCGAGTGCGCACGGGGCGTAGACGTCGGCGGACGAGGCAACGACGTTGTCGGTGACCTGCGCCGGGAACTCGTCGACCACGCGGGCGATCGCAGCGGGGTTCACGTCGGAGACGATCACCTCGGCACCGTCTGCGACGAGCAGCTTCACGAGCTCGTATCCGACCTTGCCGAGACCCTCGACACCGACCGTACGACCAGCGAGAGTCGTTTGGCCCCAGACCGTCTGCGCTCCGGCGCGCATGGCCTGGAAGACACCGAGTGCGGTCAGCGGTGAGCTGTCGCCGGATCCGCCGGCAGCGACGGTGCGTCCCACGGCATGGGCGGTGTGCCGGCCCACCACGTCGAGGTCCTCCGCGCGGGTTCCCACGTCGGCGGCGGTGATGTAGCGACCACCGAGCGACTCGACGAATCGTCCGTAGGCGGCGAGCAGTTCGTCGGTCTTGTCCGTCTTCGGATCCCCGATGATGACGGCCTTGCCACCACCGAGGTCCACGCCCGACACCGCGGCCTTGTAGGTCATGCCCCACGACAGTCGCAGCACGTCCTCGAGCGCCGACATCTCGTCCGCATAGGGGTAGAAGCGGGTGCCGCCGAGGGCGGGACCGAGTGCGGTGGAGTGGATCGCGACGATCGCGCGCAGCCCGGTGGCCGCGTCGTGGTGGAAGACGACCCGCTCGTGGGGACGGTCGGTCAGGCGGGCGGAGCGGCCGAACACGCCGTCGGACGTGGTGAACTCGGGGAGGTCGAGGGCAGAAGTGGTCATCGGTGGGTTCCTTTGCAGCAGACGGTGTTCGTGCGTCAGAAGTCGGTGTCGACGCCGAGCTCGGCGAGACGGGCCCGGTACTGCTCCACGGAGCGGAGCTTGACGTCCTCGTAGCCGCGCACCATGTCGGGCAGGGCCGCGATCTCGACGGCGCGATCATAGGAGTCGACGTGCAGGTCGGCGGCGAGCCGCTGGATCGTTGCGGTGTAGTGGGCGAGCAGAGCACGCTCGACGCGGCGGACGTGGGCGTAGCCGAAGGGATCGAGCTTCGTGCCGCGCAGACGCTTCGCCTTGGCCAGAGCCTTCAGCGCGACATGCGATTTCGGTCCGAAGCCGACCTTCTTCTCGCGGCCGAGTGCACGCAGCGCCGGCGGGTGCAGGCGGTAGGTGAGCTTGTGCCCACCGGGGACCTGGCCCTGCACCTCGTCGAGGAAGGCCGGGTCGACGAGCATGCGGGCGACCTCGTACTCGTCCTTGTAGGCGGTGAACTTGAACAGCCCGCGGGCGACGGCCTCGCTGAAGTCCGTGCGGTTCGTGACGCGACGCTCGGCTTCCCAGGCTGCCTGCACCTGCCCGATGTAGCGGGCGGCGAGCGCTTCGCTCTGGAAGTCGATCAGCGACGCGGCGCGGATGCGCACGAGTCGCTCGACCTCACCGGTGAAGGTGGTGCCGGCGAACAGACGCTCCGGCGCGACGGTGGCGGCACGCTCCGGGCGGGCCGGTTCGGTCGCGGCGGCGAAGGCCGCGGGATCCGCGACGGCCACCCGGCCCCACCGGAAGGCGGCGATGTTGGTCGCGACGGCCACACCGTTGATCTCGATGGCCTCCTCGATGGCCTCGGCGGGGATCTCGAGTCCACCGAGCTGATGGGCGGCGCCCACGACGAGGAAGTTCGCGGCCGAGGTCTCGCCGAACAGCGCCTGGGCTGCGGCGAGGGCGTCGAAGGAGACGGTCGTGCGGGTCGCGGTGTCGAGGCGGGCGAGCAGGTCCTGCTCGTCGGGGTGCCGGACCGAGCGGTCGTAGACCATGTCGCCGGTGGGGACGCGGCTCGTCGACGCGACCGCGACGGTCTCCTCCCGGTTCGCGTAGGCGAGGTTCTTCGGCTCGGTCGCGGTGAGCAGGTCGAGCGCGAGCAGAGCGGTGGCACCGCCCGGGCCGACGCGGTTGCCAGGCTCGAGTCCGTCGGCCGCGAAGCGCAGGTGGGAGACCACCGGACCGGCCTTCTGGCTCATGCCGATCTGGTCGAGCGACTCGACCTCGAATCCGGCGCGCAAGGCTGCAGTGGCGAGCACCTGGTTGACGGTGACGATGCCGGTGCCGCCGATGCCCGCGAGGAAGATGTTGCGGGTTCCCTTGGGGGTGTCGATGGCGGCGTCCGGGATGCGGGGCGGGGTCGGAGCCTTGCGCCGCTTCGGCTTCTCGGGCGACGTCTCGACGGTCACGAAGGACGGGCAGTCGCCGTCGAGGCACGAGTAGTCGGTGTTGCAGGAGGTCTGGTCGATGCGGGTCTTCGAACCGAACTCGGTCTCGACCGGCTGCACCGACAGGCAGTTGCTCTTGACGCCGCAGTCGCCGCAGCCCTCGCACACCGCTTCGTTGATGACGACGCGGGTGGTGCGGGCGGGCAAGGTGCCGCGCTTGCGCTGACGGCGTGCGTCGGCGGCGCAGTGCTGGTCGTAGATGAGCACGGTGACGCCCTCGATCTCGCGCAGCAGCTTCTGCGCCTCGTCGAGCCGGTCGCGGTGCCAGACCTCGGTGCCGCGCGCGAGGGTCCGCTTGCGCAGACGCTTCGGCTCGTCGGAGCAGATGATGATCTTGCGGACGCCCTCGGTGGTGAGCTTGTGGGTCAGTGCCGGGATCTTCAGGGCGCCTTCGGCGTCCTGCGCGCCGGTCATCGCGACGACGTCGTTGTAGAGCAGCTTGAAGGTGATGTTCACGCCGGCGGCGACGCACGCCTGGACGGCGAGCTGGCCGGAGTGGAAGTAGGTTCCGTCGCCGAGGTTCTGGAACATGTGGCCGATGTCAGTGAACGGCGCCTGGCCGATCCACTGCGCACCTTCGCCGCCCATCTGGGTCAGGCCGGTGACGGCGCTGTCCTTGCGGCCCGACAGGGTGACGAGGGTGTGGCAGCCGATGCCGCCGCCGCCGATCGACCCCTCCGGCAGAGCGGTGGAGCGGTTGTGCGGGCAGCCGCTGCAGAAGTAGGGGGTGCGCTGGGTCGACAGCACCTCGAGCGACAACTGCGGCAGGGGTGCGGGGCCGAGTTCGACGTGGCCGCGCAGCACGCGACGCAGCGGGCCGCGCAGGCGACCGGCGGTGAGCTCACCGTCGACGGGCACGAGCGGGCGGCCATCGGCGTCCTTCTTGCCGACGATCTGCGGGGCGTTCGCGGTGCCGTAGAGGATCTCGCGGATCTGGGTCTCGACGAAGGCGGTCTTGTCCTCGACCACGATCAATTCGTCGAGGCCGCGGGCGAATTCGCGGACGATCTCGGGGCCGATGGGGTACGGCATGCCGATGCGGAGCAGGCGGATGCCGGCGCGGTGCAGCGCGGCGTCGTCGACACCGAGGTCGAGCAACGCCTGGCGCAGGGCGTCGAAGGTGGTGCCGGTGGCGGCGAGGCCGACGCGGGCCTGCGGCGGGTCGACCTCGATCACGTCGAGGCCGTTGAGGCGGCCGTATTCCTGGACGATCTTCCAGCGCGGCCCGTAGAGGTCGGCCTCGGCGATCACACTGTCGCCGGGCGCGGCCATGGGGCGCTGCTTGTAGACGAACGGCCGTCCTTCCCATTCGATCTCGGGGACCGTGATGGGCAGGTCGGAGATGGAGCCGTCGACGGACCAGGCGCCGTCGGCGACGTCCGCGACGATCTTGAGGGCGACAAGACATCCCGAGGCACGCGACAGCGCGACGCCGTGGAGGCCCATCGTGACGATCTCGGCGGCGTTGCGCGGGAACAGGACCGGGATGCCGAGGGCGGCGAGGGACCGCTCGCTGACGGCGGGCACGGTCGACGACTTCGACGCGGGGTCGTCGCCCACCATGAGCAACACGCCACCGTTCGGGTTCACCCCGTACATGTTGGCGTGGCGCAGCGCGTCGGTGGCGCGGTCGAGGCCGGGGCCCTTGCCGTACCAGACGCCGACGACGCCGTCGTGGGTCGGTGTGCCGGCGCCGAGCTGTCCCTGGCTGCCCCACACAGCGGTGGCAGCGAGCTCCTCGTTGAATCCGGGCACGAAGGTGATGTCGTGCTCGGCGAGGACCTTCGGCATGCCGTGGAGCATCTTGTCGAGACCACCGAGGGGGCTGCCCTGGTATCCGGAGACGAAGGTCGCCACTCGGCGACCGTCCCGCATGGCCCGTACCTGCTGCTCGACGAACAGGCGGGCGATGGCCTGGACGCCGGTGAGCAGCACGGTGCCCGAGCCCGAGCGATATCGGTCGTCGAGGTCGTAGGGAAGTCGTTCGCTCTCGCGGATTACGGTCTCGGTCATTGCGTACCACCCGTCCTTCGTCGCGGCGTCCGATTGTGTCTGTGCCGCTTCGATCGCGTCATTTGGTACAGCAATGGTTGATTGAACTAGGCGAACTCGTCAACAAAAGATTTTCGAGCGCATCATTTCGCTCAAATGTGACGCACCGCACACACGGGAAGTGTGCACGGTGCTCAGAATCACCGCCCGCGGGGCGGTTCCATCTCTCCCCGGTTCACTGACCCGCCGGGGGCGGACCTGGTTGCCATCGCCGCCGGGAGGGTATGGACCTCGGTAGCCGGTATCGGTGTCCGGACACCGCACCCGGTGAGGTGCTGCCGGTTCAGACATGCAGCCGGCAGCACCGTCCGGGCTACGCCGCCGAACCGATCAGCGCGAACGGTCCATCAAACGGGTCCCCATCGCGGCCGTGGCCAGACCCAGAACACACACGACCACGCCCACGATGATGTGGGACCAGATCATGGATGTGCTGGTCTCGACGCCACTGACCAGCCACGGCGAGAAGATCAGCCACAGACCGAGCAGCGGCGCGACGAACGCCAGTCCGTGGGTGCGGCCGTAGGCCGAACCGAGCGCCAGGGCGAGCAGTGCGACCGCGAGACCGCAGATCAGATTGGTGGTGGCGAGTGCCGTCTGATCGGCGAATCCGATGATCCAGGCGGATGCCGCCGCGTACAGACCGGCAACCATCATCAATCCGTCGGTGACCTGCGCTGTGGGCTGTTCACCCATCCGGTCGTAGCGTTCGCGCATCTCGACGATGTCGGGATGGGTGTGCATTGCAGAGTGAGCCGATGATGTCGACATTGTCCTCATCTCCTCGTGGGTGAGAAGTCCGAGGGGCCCTCCTGGGTCCGACACCATTATCGTCGCCCCGGGGCGGGATGTTGCCGTAGGGTAGAAAGTCCCGACTTGGCGATCTCGGGCGGGAAGAACCGTATCGATCCGGACCGTCAGGGGACGAGGACGGCAGCACCGCGCACGCGGTCGCCGGCGAGATCCGCCAGCGCGCGGTCGGCTTCGTCCAGCCCGTAGCGCATCGTCGCAACCCTGATGCGGTGCTGACCGGCGAACGCGAGAAACTCCCGGGAATCCTCACGGGTATTGGCGGTCACCGACCGGATCTCACGCTCGTGGAACAGGTGCCGCTGATAGTTCAGCTGCGGTACGTCGGTCAGGTGGATGCCGGCGATCGAGAGGATGCCGCCGCGGTCGAGCGCTTCGAGTGCGGGCGGCACGAGGTCGCCGACGGGCGCGAAGAGGATGGCGGCATCGAGGGGCACCGGCGGGGCGTCCGCGGCGCCCTGCACCGACGCGGCCCCGAGCTCGCGGGCGAGATTCCGCGCGTCCTCGCTCCTCGTCATGACGTGCACCTCGGAACCTTGCGCCAGGGCGACCTGCGCCGCGATGTGGGCGCTGCCGCCGAAGCCGTAGATGCCGAGCCTGCCGCCGTCGGGGACCGAGGCGCGCTTCAGCGCGCGGTAGCCGATGATGCCGGCGCAGAGAAGCGGAGCGAGTTCGACGTCGTCGTATCCCTCGGGCAGCGGGAGTGCGTATGCCGCCGGTACGGCGACGAACTCGGCGTACCCGCCGTCCTCGTCCCAACCGGTGTATCTCGAATTCGGACAGAGGTTCTCGTCGCCACGGCGACAGTAGCGGCACTGCCCACAAGTCGACCGCAGCCAGGCCACGCCGACGCGGTCGCCGGCGGCGAACCCCTCGGCCGCCTCCCCCACCCGATGGACCACACCGACCACCTCGTGCCCCGGGACGACACCCGCCCGGTGGACGGGGAGATCGCCCTCGGCGACATGCAGGTCGGTGCGGCACACACCGCACACCAGCACACGCACCAGCAGATCGTTCGGTCCCGTCTCCGGAAGCGGGACGGATTCGAACCGCAAAGGGTGACCGGCGACGGGGCCGGGCTCCACCACTCGCCATGCTCGCATCGATCGGGGCTCGTCCACGGCGCTCGCCTCCCGCGTATCTGTCGATCTTCCTGTGTTTGCCGATGTCGGCACCGGTGAACTCCTTCATACATGAGCAGCACAGACGGTTCTGCCGATCCGTACGACGCAGCCGAAGATCCTGACGCCGATCCCGACAATCTCCTCTCCAAGGCTCCGCAACAGCCCGACCAAGCGGAGGGCGAGGACGAACCGGACGAGACCGGCGATACCGGACATTCCTGACGATCCGAAGGAGATCCCGATGACCGAAACAGCCTACGAGGGCCCGAATTCCGGCGGCACGGATGTCGTCACCATCCTCACCGAGGACCACCGGGAGATGCTCGAACTTCTGGGCCGAGCGGAGACCACACTCGACGCGGAGGAGCGCCGCGATCTCACCGATGCGGCGATCGCCGAGGTGATGAGGCACTCGGTCGCCGAGGAGATGTTCGTCTATCCGGAGATGGAGAAGCACCTCCCCGGGGGCACGGAAGCCGTCGAACACGACAAGGAGGAGCACGACGAGATCGTGCAGGTGATGAAGCAACTCGAGGACGCGGAGGCATCGAGTGCGGAGTTCACGACGTTGGTGAAGAAGTTACAGGATCTACTGCGCCACCACGCGAACGACGAAGAATCCGAACAGTTCCCGGCGTTGAGGACGCATCTCGGGCAAGACACCCTCGTGGAGGTCGGCACCAAGGTACAGGCCGCCAAGAAACTGGCCCCGACCCGACCGCATCCGTCCGCGCCGCATTCCGAACTGTTCCACAAGACCATCGGACCGGGGGTCGGCATGGTGGACCGACTGCGCGACGCACTGACCGGACGCAATACCTGAGCGTAGGAACAGGACGAGCGCACGGATCACGATTTCCATCAGGGCACCAACCAGGTATCGAAATAGATTGTCACTGACGATTTCTCGTCGTCCATCACCGAGACGAAGCCCGATTCGTCCCATTGCCTCCCGGCACGGATCCGCACGTCGAGCGCGAAGGTGAACTCGTCACCCGGTGGTGGATCGAAGGTCAGTTAGGCCAAACCGTCCCCCGCGGTCTCCGAGGACGCCTGTTCTCCATCTCTCCACGTTGACACAGAACCGGTGACAAACGGTGGATATCCATAGGGCGTTTGAGCTGCAGAAGCACGGGTAGTCGCACGTAGCACCACGGGCCAACCGAGGCGGCGTCGAGACCGGGCGCCACGGGGTGTCTTCACGGGCGCGTCTTCACGCGGGACGCGTCTCCGCACGATAATCGGCATTCGAGGGAGCAACATGTTTCGTCACACAGACCATCTGCAGTTCGACGTCAAGCCGGAGAAGCCCGATCCCGTCTACGCCCGCAAGCTCCAGGAGCTGATCGGCGGCGCATATGGCGAGATGACGGTGACCATGCAGTACCTGTTCCAGGGCTGGAACTGTCGAATGCCCGGCAAGTACAAGGACATGATCATGGACGTCGCCACCGAGGAGATCGGGCACGTCGAAATGATCGCCACCATGGTGGCGCGTCTCCTCGAAGGCGCACCCGCCACGGAGTCGACCAAGAACGCCGCCGCCGACCCCGTGGTCGCAGCCGTACTCGGCGGCATGGATCCGCAGCAGGCCATCATCTCCGGTGGCGGCCCCACTCTTTCCGACAGCAACGGTGTGCCCTGGAACGGGCGCTTCATCGTGGCCAGCGGTAACCTCCTCGCCGACTTCCATGCCAACGTCGCCGCCGAAGCGCAGGGCAGGGTGCAGACCGCACGCCTGTACAACATGACGGACGATCCGGGTGTCAAGGACATGCTCCGGTTCAACCTCGCCCGCGACACCTACCACCAGAACCTGTGGCTCGCGGCGATCGAGGAACTGAAGGCCGACGGCATCGAGCCCAGCCCGATCGCACCGAACGCATTGTTCGACGAGGAGCATTCCGAGCACGCGTCGAGCCTGTGGCACCTGTCGGATGGCGCGGCCGCCGATCAGGGCCGCTGGGCGCACGGAACCGGCCCCGACGGCACGACACCCATGTCGTTCCTCGCCGACCCGGTCCCGCTGGGCGATGTGGCGAGCGCCCCGCCGCCGGACCCGAAGCTGTACGCGACCTACGACGGATCGCAGGGCAAGCCCCGTTCTGCCGCAATGGGAACGGAGAAGGGCCTCATGGGCAAGATGAAGGACGCCCTCGACCCCGACAACCCCTGATCGATCGTTGCGACCCGACCGCCCCGGCTCCCCGCGAGCCGGGGCGGTTGCGCGTGAAAGTACCTTCCCCGCGGTTTGTTTCGTTACCGGTTTGTTTTGTGACGCAAGGGAGCGGGAAGGCTTCATCAATGAGCACCAACATCTTCGTCCTCGGACTCACCGACATCCAGCGCAAGGAACTGGAGACCGTACGCAGCGCCGACCAGCTGAGCTTCCATGGCCTCCTCGACTACGAAACATTGGTGGAGCCCGACGAATACGTGTTCGACGAACTTCTCGACGCCTGCCGGCGCGAACTCGACGAGTTCCCCGGCAGCGTGGACGGGATCATCGCCCACTGGGACTTCCCCACCAGCGTGCTCGCCCCGATCCTCGCCGCCGAACGGAACATCCCCTCGCCGTCGCTGCGCAGCATCGTGGCCACCGAGCACAAGTACTGGAGCCGACTCGCACAGAAGGAATCGGTTCCCGAGTGCGTCCCGCAGTTCAACTCGTTCGACCCCTTCGACGACAACGCCCTCGACAGCATCGAGCTCGACTTCCCGTTCTGGGTCAAGCCCGTGAAGTCGCACTCGTCGCAACTCGGATTCGAGATCCACAACGAGCAGGAGTTCGCCGACGCCCTCATCGAGATCCGCGAGAAGATCGGACTCGTCGGTAACGCCTTCGACGAGGTTCTGCGCCGCGTCGACCTCCCGGACGAGATCGGGCAGAGCTCGGGTACCACCTGCCTCGCCGAGCAGGTCGTCAGCGGTATCCAGGCCGCCCCCGAGGGCACGATGTTCCAGGGACAGTTCAACGTCCACGGCGTGTTCGACATGCGCAAGGACGCCGCCGGGCACAGCTTCGAACGTCTCGACTACCCGGCGAGCACCGTGCCCGAGGACGTGCAGGCACGCATGATCGACATCACCGAGCGCTACCTGCGCCACGTCGGCTTCGACAACGGCTGCTTCAACTCCGAGTTCATGTGGGACGAGGAGAACGACAAGCTCTGGCTGATCGAGGTCAACACCCGGATCTCCCAGTCGCACAGCGAATTGTTTGCCAAGGTCGACGGCAGCTCCAACCACGAGGTGGCCATCGACATCGCCCTCGGCCGGCAGCCCCGGATGCCGCACCGGCAGGGCGAATACGCCGTCGCGGCGAAGTGCATCATCCCGCACTACGAGGACGGTATCGTCACGTCGGTGCCCTCGGAAGCGGACATCGCCCGTCTGCGCGAACGGATCCCCGGCGCCCTGGTGTGCATCGACGTCGCTCCCGGTGACCGGCTCGCCGATCTACCCAACCAGGACGCCTACCGCTACGAACTGGGCACGATGTACATCGGCGCCGACAGTGTCGAACAGCTCGAGCAGCGCTATCACGAAGGGCTCGAAGCACTTCCGTTCACGTTCGATCCGGTGCCCGAGGACTAGGAGGACTACATGCACACGATCACAGACCTCCCCCACGAGGTCCGTGTCATCGAGAACGTCTTCATCCCGATGCGCGACGGTGTGCGGCTCGCGGCGCGGATCTGGCTGCCCGTCGATGCCGAAGCGAATCCGGTACCCGCTGTGCTGGAATACATTCCGTACCGCAAGCGGGATTCCACGCGCGGGCGGGACGCGCTGAACCATCCCTACATGGCCGGCCACGGCTACGCCTGCGTGCGAGTGGACATGCGCGGCAGCGGCGACTCCGACGGGGTGTTGCGCGACGAGTACCTCGCCGACGAGCACGACGACGCCTGCGAGGTCATCGAATGGTTGGCCGCCCAGCCGTGGTGCGACGGTTCGGTCGGCATGATGGGCATCTCGTGGGGCGGCTTCAACAGCTTGCAGGTCGCGGCGCGCCGACCACCGGCATTGAAGGCCATCGTCAGTGCCTCGGCCACCGAGGACCTCTACGTCGACAACATGCACTACATGGGTGGTTGCCTGTTGTCCGACAATCTCTCCGAGGCGACGGTGATGTTCGCCTTCAACAGCCTGCCTCCCGATCCCGCCATCGTCGGTGACCGCTGGCGCGAGATGTGGCACGAACGTCTCGAGGGCAGCGGCCTGTGGATCGAGAAGTGGCTCGAACACCAACATCGGGACGACTACTGGAAACGCGCCTCCGTCAACGAGGACTACTCCTCGGTGCAGTGCCCGGTTCTCGCCGTGGGTGGCTGGGCCGACGGCTACACCAACGCCATCTTCCGGTTGATGGAACATCTCGAGGTCCCCCGCAAGGGGCTGATCGGACCGTGGGGCCACAAGTACCCGCATCTCGGGGTCCCCGGCCCGGAGATCGGCTTCCTGCAGGAGGTCGTGCGGTGGTGGGACCACTGGCTCAAGGGCATCGACACCGGGGTGATGGACGAACCGATGGTGCGCGCCTGGATGCAGGACTCCATCGAACCGAACCCGTCCTATGCGGAACGTCCGGGCCGCTGGGTGGCCGAACCATCGTGGCCGTCACCGAACATCGAGAACCGCCGCTACACCTTCGACCGGTACGCGCTGCACCCCGACGACGACGGCACCCTCACCGTCGACGAACGTCCCCTGGCACTGCAATCCCCTTTGAGTGTCGGCATGTTCGCCGGCAAGTGGGCGTCCTACGCCGCGACTCCCGACCTGCCGTCGGACCAGCGCGAGGAGGACGGCGGTGCGCTCGTCTTCGAGACCGAGGCGCTCGACACCACGACGGAGGTTCTCGGCCGTCCCGAGCTGGAGCTCGAGGTCTCGTCCGACAGACCGGTGGCGATGCTCGCCGCTCGGCTGTCCGACGTCGCGCCCAACGGCGAGGCGACGCGCGTGACCTACGGGTTGCTCAATCTCACGCACCGCGACAGCAGCGAGAAGCCGGAAGCCCTCGAACCGGGACGGCGCTACCGCGTCCGGATCGAGCTCAACGGCATGGGCCACGTGTTCCCGGCCGGGCACCGTCTGCGCCTGTCGCTGTCCACCTCCTACTTCCCGCTGGCGTGGCCGTCGCCGACACCCGCAGAGGTCACGGTGTACACCGGTGGTGGTCTGCATCTGCCGGTGCGCCCGCCCCGACCGGAGGACGCGCACCTGCGCGAATTCGGCGAACCGGAGGCCGCCCCGGAACTCGGGATCACCCTGCTGCAGCCGGGCGAGCACCACTGGCGGACCACGCGCGACCTCGCGACCGGCGTGTCGACCCTCGACATCCTCGACGACCAGGGATCGTTCCGGATCGACGAGACCGGTACGGTCATCCGGCGTCGCACCCAGGAGTGGTTCAGTTTCGGGGGCAACGATCCCAACTCGGTGCGCGGCGAGACGCAGACCCTGCGCCGCTACGAGCGGGACGACTGGCGCACCGAGGTCCGTACCCGCACGATCCTCACGTCCACCCCGGAGGAGTTCGTGATCAACGCCGAGCTCGATGCCTTCGAACTCGACGACGATCACGGCGATCGACGGGTCCACTCGGAGAGCTGGCAGCGCCGGATTCCACGCGATCTGGTCTGACGACGGTGATCCGGTCTGACGGAATCACAACGGAAGCCCACCCCGCGACGTGGCGCGGGGTGGGCTTCCTGCGTTCTGCGCGAACCGTGTTCACGCGCTCCTGCGCGAATCGTTGCCGACGTCGAAGTGCTCGTCGTACCACTTCCTCGCCTCGTCGAGCACACCCCTGCTCAGGCGGGCATGAGGCCGGACGTCGACGAGCAGCGGCTCGTGGTCGGGACCGCGCCCGACCATCCTGCCGGTCAGAAGCCACGCGAACCGTCCGTCCTCCTCGGCGAGCTCCGAGTACTTGCAGACGCGACGGGCGACCCAGTCCTTGACGGGCCGTCGCCACCACGGCTCGGGAGAGAGCGTGGTGGCCGAGAGCCCCGGCAGGGTCACGTTCGCCTCGTGGTCGCGGCTCGGTCCGTCCTCGGCGTCCGCCGCCGGCCCCTTCGAGTACCGCAGGTAGAGCAGCGGATCCGTCGCCAGATCGGCGAGCTGGTCGAGTGAGGTGATCAGCGGGATGTCGTCGGGATCAGGATGGAAACTTCGGACGGACGTGCTCACCTTCTCCTCCTCCTGCCGATACTCCAGGACGAATTCGGAGAGTTCCCCGCTCCCCTGCCGCGAAACCCCGCACCGCGGTCGGGTCAGCGCGGTCGGGTCAGTAGGCACCGTCGCTGGCGAGCACCGCCCGCACCGTCTTCACGACGATGAGCAGATCCTGCACCATCGACCAGTTCGCCACATAGAACAGGTCGAGGCGGATGCGGTCGGCCTCGGACAGATCGGATCGGCCGGAGACCTGCCACAGTCCCGTCATGCCGGGACGCACGAGGATGCGGCGCGGAATGAAGCCCGGGATCGTCTCGCCCTCGCCGACCGCGAGGGGACGCGGCCCCACGAGACTCATGTCGCGAGCGAGGACGTTGAACAATTGCGGCAGTTCGTCGATGCTCGTGCGGCGGATGAACCGCCCCACGGGCGTGATCCGCGGGTCGCGGGCGGACTTGTAGAAGGTCGCGTCCTTCTGACCGGTCTGCGCGCGGACCGTATCGACCATCCGGTCGGCATCGACGACCATGGACCGGAACTTCCACATCCGGAAGACGCTTCCCCCCAGTCCGACACGTTCCTGCCGGTAGAAGACCGGGCCACCGTCCTGGAGTTTGATCAGCGCGGCGACCACGAGCATGACCGGTGCCGCGACAGTGAGGGCGAGCACCGCGCACACGAGGTCGAAGACCGTCTTGGCGAGTCGGTGAGACCCCCGGTACTGCGGCTCCTCGACGTGCACGAACGGCAGCCCACCCACGGGGTGCATCGACAGTCGCGGCAGGGCGATGTCGGTGACGCCGGGAGCCACTACGAGATCGACGCGGTAGGGCTCGAGTTCCCATGCAAGTTCGCCGATGTCGCCGTTGCCCCATTGGGTTCCGGCCGCAATCGCGACGGTGTCGGCTCCGGAGAGTTTGACGGCGTTGATCACGTCGGTCTCCGCACCGAGTACCGGGATCTCCTGGCCGGCGACGGTGATGGTGCGACCGCTCTCCCCGGTGTATCCGGTGGTGCAGACACCGACGACGCGGTATCCGGCCGAGGTGTCGCGGACGAACGATCCGACCATCGCGTCCACCGCATGTTCCGAGCCGACGACGAGCACCGAGGTCCGGAACTCACCCCGGACACGGCGTCGCTCGATCGAACGACGGCACCACCGGCGTCCGAGCGGGAGGACGACCAGACCGACCGGCATGGCCAGCAACAGATAGACCCGGATGGTGTCGAGGTCGGTGGCGAACGAGTCGACGACGAACGAGGCGATCGCGAGCAGGCCGAAGGTCTGCAGGGTTGCTCTCGTGACGAGCCGGTACTCCTCCTCTCCGCTGCCCACGACCGGCTTCTTACGAGTTCCTTTGAGCGCCAGAATCGCAAGCCACAGACCGGCCACCACGATCGCAGACGCGAGTCCGCGAGGCACCGAGGACACCGCGCCGACGGGTCCGCCGATCATCGTCCCGGCCCCCTGCGCCAGGGCGACGATCGCGACGACGATCGTCGTGTCGGTGATCGCCAGCGATCGTAGGTAGGTGCGCTGCCATTGTCTGCGCGGGACACTTCCGTGGCCATCGCTCGTGTCGTGGGCCGGCGCGCGGCGACGCGCCAACTCGGGTCCGATCCCCATGCTTCTCCTGCTTGCCTACTCCACGCGAAGTGGCCCCGACAGCCAGATGAACGATTTGGTGATTATGTCCGTTTCAACGCGAGAACGCGAATTACGTTCCAGTGCAACGGATCACAGTGACGTAGTTGATTCCACCCACGGCCGGAGAAGTTATACGCAACTCGAATTGCTTGTGCGCGTAGTTACTTCAACGAAGGACACATCCAGGGAGCAGCGACGAACGCAACTCGGTCGGCGACAATGAGCCATGACGATCCCCCATCGAACCCCATCAGCAGGCTCCCGACCCGGGAAAAAGGTACAACAGGGACGAACCGCCGACAAGAGGCCGACTACTCGTCGGTAGTATGACGTGAGTCACGCCCGGCCGACCTCCTCCCCGACCCAGTCGCGGATGCGCCGTCGAAAGTTCTCCGAGGACAGCGCGGCGACGGCATCGTTACGTCCCTTCGGCACGCCGTCGATCGCGGCGATGCACTCGGCGACCGCCTCCACCCTGTCCTCGCGGAAGCACAACCCGTCGACCCCTTCGGCAACCGTCTCACCAGCACCTCCGAGCGCATTGACGATCACGCGTGCTCCCGCCGCACGCGCCTCGACGGGCATGATCCCGAAGTCCTCCACCGCAGGAAAGACGTAGACGTGGGCCTGCTGGTAGAGCGCGTAGAGCAGGGCGTCCGACGGCCGCGCGAGCACGTGGACCGGCACCGTCGCCTCGGCGGCGAGTTGCCGCAGCCGGCCCTCCTCCGGCCCGGATCCCGCGATCACCGCCGGTACTCCGGCGAGGTCGGCGGCACGGATCACCCAATCCAGTCGCTTGTACGGTACGAACCTCGACGCCCCCAGCACGAAGGTCTCCGGAAGCCCCTCCAGCAGGGCGGTTTCGGCTGTGGACAGTTCGTCACGCCAGTCGGGCACCGACGAGATACGGGCCGTCTCGACGGGAGGAAAGATCACACGCGCCTCGACATCCCAGGCCCGCTCGATGCGGCGGCGCACGAAATCGCTGTTCGCGGCGAAGTGCGCACCCTCCCGGGCACGACGCCGATCGAGGACCCGCAACGGAGGTGCCGCGCACCGCACCGCGAGCGAGGCACCCCGATCGTCCAGCTCCGGATTCCACAGGTAGCGCGCCGGAGTGTGTACGTAGACGAACTTCTCGAACCCGCTCGGTGCGCGCCGGAAGGTCACATGATGAGCAAAGCAATGCGAGCTGACCAGGGCAAAGTCGTACGATCCGGGCCGGCGACGCCAGACGTACGGCATGGCCGACAGCGCCAGCGCCTTGCTCCGGCGCAGCGGCGTGCGCGCCAGCCCGCTCTCGTGCACCGTCCGCCCCGGATACCGGTCGGCGTCGTCCCACAGGCACAGCACGTCGGCGTCGGGAAAGGTGCGAACGAACTCGTCGAGAACCTTCTCCGAACCTCCGTCGCGCGCGATCCATTCGTGCACCAAGATTCCGGGCACAACCATCCTTCCGAATACCCCGAGCCGATCGGGAAGGTACTTTATGACCCTGCCGGCGCCGAGAGGTAACGGGTCGGCACAATCCTTCGATACGAATACGTCCGAACGACAAGAAGATTCAGGGTCGAAGACGGGGTCGGGAAATCACCCCCTCTTTCACCCCCTCGACAGTGGAGGTCACGGAGTGGATGTGCGACAGGCGTCGTGGTTCGGCGACCCAGCGTGCCCACTCCTCGGCCACGTCCACCTTCCCTCCGATCGCCGCGCGCGCGGCGCGGTGGTGCTGTGCCCGCCTCTCGGCAAGGAACACCTCGACACCTATCGGGGCGTCAAGGCTCTCGCCGAACAACTAGCCGAGCGCGGACTGGCGGCGTTGCGCTTCGACTACGCAGGCACCGGAGACTCCGCCGGCGATCAGGACTCACCCGACGCGGTCGCTGCATGGCAGCGCAGTGTCGTCACCGCGGTGGAGACGGTCCGTGCGAGCGGCGCCGAGCACATCACCGTCGTAGGATTGCGCGCCGGCGCATTGATCGCGGCGACGGCGCTGCCGGAGTGCGGGCCGGTCGACGCCGTCGTGCTGTGGGATCCGATCGTGTCGGGCCGAGCGATGTTGCGCGAACAACGCGCCCTGTACCGGCTCGCCCTCGGCGCCGACGAGCCCGAGGACCCCCGGGTCTCGATCGTCGGCGGTGTCCTTGCCCCCGAGTCCGCCGAAGCACTCGGCACCTCGAAGATCGATCCGCGGGCGCTGACCGGCGCACGGTCCCTGCTCGCGACCCGGCCCACGGCCCGCGAGACCGCCGCGGTGTCGGCGCTCGCCGCCGCACTCGGCGGTGACGAGATCTCCCTCGGCGCCCACGAATCCTTCGTCACTCCCAGCACACTCCACTCCGCGATGCCGACGGAGCCGCTCACTCGGATCGCCGACTGGGTCGCCGCGGGCGCGCCGGCCGCCACCCACGAGGTCCACTTCCCCGGCCGCGACCGCGCGGTCGTTACGACCACCGACTCCGGGCTCCCCATCCACGAGAGCGTCGAGTATCTCGGCCCGAACGAGATGTTCGCGCTGCGCACGCACGGTGTCGGTACCGAGGGGTTCGGCGCACCGCACCCGTCCACCCCGACGGTGTTGTTCTTCGGCACCGCCTACGAGCACCGACTCGGCCCGAGTCGTCTCTGGGTCGAGCTCGCGCGCGAGTTCGCCGCGCACGGCATCTCCACGATCCGATTCGACCGCACCGGAGTCGGCGATACCGGCACGGCACACAGGGCGACTCCCACGCCGCTGTACTCCGACGACTCCGACCGCGACGCCCTCGATGCTGTCGCCGCGCTCGGCGTCGATCCGCAGGACCTCGTGGTGATCGGGTTGTGTTCGGGTGCGTGGTACTCGTCGTGGGTAGCCCTCCGGGGCGCAGCGCACTCCGCCGTGCTCGTGAACGTGATCCTGTGGTGCACCCACCGCCGGAAGTCGCTGCGGGCAGACCTCGGCCCGAACGCGCCCGACGTTCCGGCAATCGCAGCTCCGGCGGAACCACAGACGGCCTCCCTGCGTGCCCGCATCAAGCCGTGGGCGCAGAAGTACCTGCCCTATCCGTTGTGGCTCCTGCTCGGCCGACTCGGCGTGACCCAGGTGCCCGAGGTCGGACTGGAGGCACTGCGTCGCGCGGGTGTGTCGACCACGGTCGTGCTGTCCGCCGAGGACTACCGATGGTTCCTGTCCCAGCGCGGAGAGGAAGGACTTCGCCGGGTACGCCGACGTGGCTTCACCGGGGACATCCTCACCGGCGAGGTCGGTGAGCACAGCGGTCGGCAGCGGGACGGCCGCGAATTCCTCCGCACGGCGATCACCTCGGCCGTGCTCTCCCGGTTCCGGTCCCGCACCGCGGATCCCGCTGCAGGCGAGTACGTCTCATGACTTTCCTGCTGCTGCTCGCCGTTCCCTCCGTGCTCGTGCTGGGAGTGCTGCTCTGGCAGCGCCCCCAACGCGGGTTGCTGGCGATCGCTGCGCTCACCCCCTTCCACGGCCTGCTCGCGATCGTCCCCGGCGGTGAGTCCCTGTCGCCGTGGAAGGAGGGGCTGTTGCTCCTCACCCTCGCCGCGACCTTCGTCAGCCCGTACCGACGCCGGCTGCCGACCCCGTCCTATCCGTGGTGGCCGGCCGTGGTCGCGTGGGTGGCGATCGGGGTTCTGTCGGCGCTGCTGGTCTCGGGACTCGCCGGCATCATCGCCATCAAGATCACCTACTTCTATCTCGTCATCCCGGTGATCCTGTGGCGAGCACCGTTCGACGCCCGCGACCGCGACCACCTGGTGTCGATCCTCATGGGCACCACGGCAATCACCGCCGTCGTCGGACTCGCGCAACAGGTGATCGGCGGCGAGCGACTGGCCGAACTCGGATACCGCTGGGACGAACATCTGCGTATCAGCGGCGGAATCCTGCGCAGTTTCAGCACGTTCACGACCCCCTTCGCCTTCGGTCTGTTCGTGATGATCGGGCTGATCGTGGGGTGTTCGGTTTCCTTCGCCGATCCGCACCGGCTCCGGAACAAGCTGTTCCTGTGTGCGACACCGGTCATGGTGCTCGGCATGGGTGTGACGATCGTGCGCGCCAGCTACATCGGGCTCGCCGTCGCACTGCTGTGGCTGGCGGTCCACCGCTACCGTGCCCTGTTCCTCGGCTTCGGCGCCGCCGCGGCGCTCGCACCGCTCGCCCTCTTCGCCGCGCCGAGTTCGATTCTCGCTCCGCTGTTCTCCTCGTCGAGCCTCGGTGAGCGCGGGGACGGCTGGTCGCAGACCCTGTCGTCGCTGTGGGTGCACCCCTTCGGTCAGGGTCTCGGCGCGACCGGCTCTGCTGCCGCCGACACGGTGGCGCAGAGCAACCCGATGCTGTCGGAACTGTCGTACACGGCGGCCGTGCAGTTCGGGTTCATGCCCTATCAGCCCGACAACTACTACATGAAGCTCGCCGTGGAACTCGGCCCGATCGGCGTGTGGCTGTTCGTCCTCGTACTCGTCTGCGCCGCGGTCTCGACGCTGCGTGCATCCCGGGTGCTGAGCGGGCAGGACGCCGCACTCGCACTCGGGGTGAGCGGCACGATCGTTGCGGCGGCGGTCGCCTCCACCGTGGCGACCTATCTCGAGATCTTCCCTCTCGACGTCTATTTCTGGTTACTGTTAGGAACTGTCGGATGCGCACTGACGCAACACTGGTCACCTCACCGAAGCTCGCTCACCGCATCGGATTCGGCGCCCTCGCACTCCGCCCGTCCGGCAGTGGAGTCCAGACCTACGTCCGCGAACTGCTGACCGCGCTCGACCCGCTGCTCCCTTCGGCTGCGCTGCGCGCGACCGTGCAGTGCGATGCCACGGGTGAACTGCCCCCACGCGTGACCCCGTCGGTGCGGCCGGTCGCCGACGGGGTGCGACGGATGCTGTACGCCAAGATGCCCGTCCGCGGGGTCGACCTGTTCCACAGCCTCGACGTCGACCTGCCCGCCCTGTGTTCCGGCGTCACCGTCTCGACGTTCCACGATCTCGCCGTCTTCGACACCCCGTGGGCGTTCGGCAAGTACCGCGCCGCCGGGGAGCGTGCACTGCTGCGCGATGCCATGCGGCGGGCCGACGTGCTCGTCGCGGTCTCGAACTTCACCGCCGAACGTCTCCACGCGCTGTGCGGCCGCGACGCCGTGGTCACCCCGCTCGCCCCAGCGGCGTGGGCGAAACCTCCCACTCCCGAGGAGGTTCGCGACATCCGCCGGGCCTACCGGCTGCCCGAACGGTTCGTCCTGCAGGTCGGCACCGTCGAACCCCGCAAGGACGTCGCGCTGGTCGCCGACGCGTGCCGCATCCTCGACATCCCGCTGGTGCTGGCCGGAGCCGGATCCACCGGACCGCACGCACCGGCCGGTTCGATCGGTCTCGGTTACGTTCCCACCGCGCATCTCCCCGCGCTGTACGCCGCGGCCACCGCCGTCGCATACGCCTCACGCTACGAGGGTTTCGGGTTACCGCCGCTCGAGGCGATGGCGTGCGGTGGGGCCGTGGTGACGAGCGCCGTCGGCGCACTGCCCGACGTCGTCGACGACGGAGCGCTGCTCGTCACCGAACACACCGTGACGTCGTGGACCGCGGCCCTGCGCGTCGTCGTCCACGACCGCGATACCGCCGATGCGCTGCGCACCCGAGGACGCGAGGTCTCGTCGGGCTCGACATGGACGCGCACCGCCGAGCTCACGCGCGATGCCTATCGCACCGCAGGCCTGAGAATCTGACAGGGCCGTCGCGTGGGTAGACATTCGCTGGCCGACCGGATGGCCGAAACCGTCGTGATGGAGCGGATCGTCGCTGCGCACGACCCCGGTGGCACCCTCCACGAACCGCAGACCCCCGAACTCGACGGGCGGGCCGCGCGACGCAACACCGTCGTGATGCTCGGAAGCCGGCTGGCCGTCGCCTCGATGGGCTGGGCCGGTTCGATGGTCGTCGCCCGGGCACTGGCACCGGACGACTTCGGCAAGTTCTCCTTCGTCTTCGGGTTACTCGGGTTGCTGTCCGTCGTCACCGATCTCGGCGTGGGCCGAGTGGTGCTCGCCAAGCTCGTCGAGTGCAATCCGTGGGAGGTCTCCTACGTCACCACCGCGTTCATCGCGTTGCGCGGTGTGCTCGGTCTGCTCGGGTACGCGCTGGCCGTCGGGTACGTGGTGCTGCTCGGATACTCGTCCGATGTCGTCCGGGCGACGGTGATCGCCGGTCTCGTCGTGGTGATCGCGACCCCGAACAACGCCCTGTCGGTGATGTATCAGAGTCGCCTGCGCATGGCGTCGGTCGCGATCGCCGAGACCTTCGGACAGCTCGCGCAGCTGATCGCGACCATCGCCGCGGTGCTGTGGAATCCCGTGCTGCTCGTGCTCGTCGTGCCGGCCGTGATCAACGAGGTCGTCGGCGCAGGCATCCTCGTGCGCGGCGTACGAGCGGGCAAGGCCGGACCCCTGCCCGCCGCACGTGCCCAGTTGTGGCGGTGGCGCGAGATGCTCGTCGAGGCCATCCCCCTCAGCATCGGTTTCGCCCTGCTCACCCTGCTGTCGAAGATCGACGTGCTGATGCTCGGGCGGATGGACACCTTCGACTCGGTAGGTCTCTACACCGTCGGATACAAGTTCGCCGACCTGCTGTCGATGGTGTCGTCGACCGTCGTGGGTCCGGTGACCACGCTGCTGGTCGCGACCTGGCCGGCACAGAGCAACCAGTTCCGGCAGCGCACCCGAGAAGCGGCGATGCTCCTCGCGGTGCTGGGTGCAACCGCCACCGCGGCCTTCTGGTCGTCGGCGGACGGTGTGCTGTCCCTTCTCTACGGCGAACGGTTCGCCGAGGCGGCCGGCGCCTCGCGCATGCTGGTGCTCGGCAGCGCTCTGTCGATGCTCACCGAACTCGGTCTCATGGTGCTCATCGCGACCGGACGCCACCGGGTCTACCCGTGGGTGGCGCTGGCCGCGCTCGCCGGAAACATCGGTGCGAACCTCGTCCTCATCCCCCGCATGTCGTTCGACGGGGCGGCGCTGGCGACGGTGCTCACCGAGGCCGCGATGCTCGTCGCGATCTGGATCGTGGTGATCCGGAGCGTCCGGATCAGGGGTCTGTTCCCCTTCACCCAGACCATGGCGATCGCGATGCTGGGTGTTGCGGTGGCCGTGTGGATGTCGCTCTTCGCGGAACGCTACGATCTTCCCTGGCCCGTCACCGCTGCTCTCTCGGCTGTCTGTGTTCTGGCCGGAACCCATGTCCTACCCATCACCGGCGGGCTCGGCCTCGCCGGTCTCGTCAAGTCCCGTTGAGGTTGCAGTGTCCCTTTCGCGGTCGATGCCGCGTCGCGTGTCGCGGTCCATGCCGCTCCGCGCCGTTCTCACCCTTGTCGGTGTGTTCGCTCTGTCGTGTACCCAGAGCACCGAGGCACGCGACTGCCGAACAGATCTGACCGCCGACAGTCTCGGGGTCGCGACGGGAGCCGGTCTCGACTCCCTCGACGCCGACGAGCTCGACGAGTACATGTCGACGGTCGCCGACAGCGGCGCCGGCTGGGTCCGGTTCGACATGGACTGGTCGATCATCGAACCCGCGCGCGGCCGCTTCGACTGGAGGGGCACCGACCGGGTCGTCGCCGCGGCCGACGCGCACGACCTGCAGGTGCTGGGCCTGCTCACCCACACTCCGCAGTGGGCGCGGACGTCGGAGACCGACCCCGGCGATCCACACGGGATGCCCTCCGACCCCGGCGAATTCGGTCGTTTCGCAGGAGACGTCGCCAATCGCTACTCGGACAGTGTCACGCACTGGGAGATCTGGAACGAGCCGAATCTGACGGCCTTCTTCACCCCGCGACCCGACGTCGGCGCGTACGCCGACCTGCTCGTGGCGGCGTCGGACGCGATCCGTAACGTCGACCCCGGGGCGGTGGTGATCACCGGCGGCCTGTCCCCCGGCACCGACAACGGATCGGACATCGCCCCGACGACCTTTCTCGCCGAGTTGTACGACCAGGGCGTGTCGTCGGCCTTCGACGTCGTGGGCATGCATCCCTACAGTTATCCCGCTCTGCCGTCCGACGCGTCGACGTCCGAGTGGAACTCCTTCTACCGCATGCGCGAGATGCGCACCGTCATGGTCGAGCGGGGGGATTCCGACAAGCCCATCTGGGCAACGGAGTTCGGGGCGCCGACTGGCACGGACACCGACGCGGTCGGGCCCACGGAACAGGCCGACATCCTGCGCGACGGGATCACCGAGCAGCGCGCGTTGGGATTCGTCGACAAGCTGTTCGTCTACAGCCTCCTCGACCGGGGCACCGAGGTGGCCGATCGCGAACAGAACTTCGGGGTCCTCGCGCACGACGGGGCACCCAAACCGGCCTGGGACGTGCTGCGCACGGCCGCGGTCACTCCGGGTTGCCTCTGATCAGCAGCGGCTCGAGGTGAGGGCGTCGCGCGCCGCCAGGCGCAGGGGACGGACGAGGTCGGCTCCGAGATCTGCGGCGCGGAGGGTCCACCGATGGTGCGGTCGCGAGGTGGGGACGGCGACGATCCGCCCGACGCGGTATTCACCGTTCGCCCACTGCTCCTTGAATTCCGTTGTGCCGAGGAGGTAGTCGAAGCGGTCGATGCCCAGTTCGTCGTGCCGGTCGGCGAGGTGGCGCTGCAGCAATTGTCCGGGCTGGTAGCGGCGCACCTCGGGATGGAAGCGGCTCAACCACATCTCGGCCGTGGTTCCGGTACGGAACATGATCTCGTGGGCCATCCACCGGTCGCCGATGAGCAGGCCCACGACGAGCAAACGGCCGGCGCGGGCTTCGGCGTCGAGCAGCGGCCGAGTGAACGCGGCGAACGGCGGCGCACAGAAGTTGTCGCGTCCGCGGTGTTCGTCGGCGGCCGCGGCAACCGCAGTGATGTCGTGCCATCTCTGCGCGAGATGGTCCGGATCGCACACCACTTCGACGGAGGCCGGTGTGCCCTCCCGTTCCAGCGAGCGTTCGAGCCGGGACAGCGTCTTCAGTGTGCGTCGTCCACGCAATGATCCGGCGCCGTCACCGGTGGCGACATCGACGGTCAGGCACCGTTCGGTTCCGGCGATGTCGACGCTCCAGCGAGGCGAGGCCTGCAGCATCTCCACCAGAGGGTCGGTGAGATCGACGTGGTCGAGTTGCAGTGCCATGTTCCGGTCGGCGATGCCGCCGAGCAGGCCGGCGAGCGCGGCGTCGTCGGTCGCGAGGAAGGTTCCTATCGTGGCGAGACCGTGGGCCGGGAGTCGTAGCGCGGTGACCCCGAGCCGGGTGCGGGTATGCAGGGGCGCGAGTCCGACGAGACGCCCGCCGCGCCGGACGGTGCACACGGCCGATCGGCCGCGTCCCATCCGATTCCAGGCCAGTGCGTAGGAGGGGCGGGTCGCGACGCGTCGCCCCGTCTCCTGTGCGAGGTCGTCCCATTCCGCGGAGAGCCGAACGGCTGACGCCTCGTCGTGGATCTCGAAACTCATGGTGCGCATGCACCGGAACCTTCGGTCCACAAATCCCGCATCTTCCGGCCTCCTGCTCGTTAGAGTGAATTCGCGGCGTCGGTCTCCCGCTCGCTCCACCGAAAAAATCGCAGGTCGGCGGCGCGGCGTTACGACCGATGCCGGAATTGTCCGGATTCTACTCCAGGAGAGTCGATGGGTCGTCTCGCACGCGCCGCACTGACCACCGCCCTCTCGTGTTCCCTCGCAGCACTCGCGGCGTGCGCCCCACCGACCCAACCGCCTCCACCGACGACCTGCACGACCGACGACATCGGAATCGCCGCCGGCGCACCGCTGATGTACCTGCCGGACTCCGAACTCGACCGCGAACTCGACGCGATCCGCGCGGTCGGCGCCCGGTGGCTGCGGGTGGACATCGACTGGTCGGTGATCGAACCGAACCGCGGGCAACAGAACTGGTCGGTGCCCGATCGCGTGGTGGATCGCGCTCGGGTACGCGGACTGGAGGTGGTCGGCGTCATCGCGTACACCCCGGCTTGGGCACGCGTCGCAGGTGGCGGCGACACGCACGGATATCCCGCCGACCCGGCGGCCTTCGCCGGCTTCGCCCGGCAGGCGGCACAGCGTTATTCGACCCGGGTGACCCACTGGGAGATCTGGAACGAACCGAATCTGACGAACTTCTTCCGTCCCCGTCCCGATGTCGGCAGGTACGTCGAGTTGCTCGCCGCGGCCGCTCCGGCCGTCAAGTCCGTGCAGCCGAATGCCCGGATCCTCAACGGCGGACTCGCACCGGCGGTGGACAACGGATCCGACATCTCCCCCGTCACCTTCGTGCAGCAGCTCTACGCGCGCGGAGCGCACCAGTACTTCGACATCCTCTCGGTGCACCCCTACAGCTATCCGGCGCTGCCGTCCGATGCGAGCACGCAGAGCTGGAACACCTTCTACCGCATGCGTCTGATGCGCGACACCATGGTGCAGTACGGCGACGCCGCGACACCGGTGTGGGCCACCGAGTTCGGCGCTCCCACCGGAACCGCCGCGAACGCGGTGAGCACGCAACGACAGGCCGACATCATCGCCGACGGCATCGCGGAGGCCCGCCGACTCGGCTGGGTGCAGAAGGTGTTCGTCTACTCGATGCGCGACCGCGGGACGAACCGCGCCGACGTCGAGCAGAACTTCGGGCTGCTCTACCAGAACTTCTCGACCAAACCCTCACGCGCCGTGGTCGCTTCGGCCGCTTCGGGTTGTGCGGCCGCGAACGACACACTCGAATCCACGAACACGCCGGCCGACCCGGTGTGGTGAATGGATGTAGTGACGGTCAGGCGCCGAGCGCGTCGGTGACGCCGTCGAGGATCCGATCGAGGATCGGCCCCGACGTCGCGAAGTTGATGCGCAGGAAGTTGCGTGCCCCCGACCCGAATCGCACCCCACCGTCGGCGAGGACGCGTCCCCGATCGCGGACGGCCGACACCGGATCGTCGATGCCGAGCGGCCCGGTGTTCAACCAGGTCAGGTAGGTGCCCTGTGGCAGGTGATGCCGCAGGGCCGGGATCCGTTCGCGCAGAACCTCGTCCACCCGTCGGCGGTTCCGGTCGAGGACCTGCAGCAGGTCGCGCTGCCACGCGTCGCCCTCGCGCCACGCGGCGAGCGTCGCGACGACTCCCGGAACCGAGACCGTCCCGTACAGGTCGAACGGTTCCGCGTCCCGGCGCTTCAGCAGGGTCTCGGAACCGTAGTGCACCACCGCGCACCGCATCCCTGCGAGGTTGAACGCTTTGCTGGCCGAGGTCAGTGTCACCGTGCGGGCAGCGGCCTCCGGCCCGAGCGAGGCGAACGGGATGTGCCGGTGCGGTTCGTAGATCAGCTCGGCATGGATCTCGTCGCTGACGACGAGCATGTCGAACCGTTCGGCGAGATCGGCGATCCGTTCGAGTTCCTCTCGCGTGAGCACCCGACCGGTGGGATTGTGCGGGTTGACGAGCACCAGCACCCGCGGACGACGCCGCGCCACCAACGACTCGAACGCATCGAAGTCGAGCACCCACCCGTCGCCTCGATCGACGAACGGAAAGTCGATCTGTTGCAGACCCATCCGTCGCAGCGACGCGAGGAACGGCGGGTAGTTCGGCGTCTGGATCGCCACCGCATCGCCGCGCGTGGTGCTCAGGTGCAGCACGAGCTGCAACGCCTGGATGAGATCCGTCTGCTCGCGGACGGCATCGGGATCGGGTTCCCAGCCGTAGCGCGTGCGCATGCGTTGCGCGAACTCCTCACGCAGCGGCGTGCCGTGGAACCAGTCGGGATAGCCGAGATCGTTGCGGTCGACCAACTCGTGCAGCGCACGCGCGATCGGAGGTGCGACCGGGAAATCCATGTCGGCGACCCATGCGGGGGCCAGCCCGTCGGCTGCCGCTCGTGCCCATTTGGCACCGGACCGCGCCGACAGGACGTCGAAGTCGAGGTCGTCGAACCCGGGCACCCCAGGACCGCCGACCGAGAGGCGCTCGTCGCTGGTCATGTGGATGAGAATCGCACGGTTCGCGGCGCTCCGCGCGCCGAAGTCAGGCGGCCGGTCGCTGGCCCGTGACGAAGAAGATCAACCGATCCGCGACGTCGACGGCCTGGTCGCCGAACCGCCCGTAGAAACGCGCGAGCAGGGCGGTGTCGACCGCGGTCCGGATGTCGCCGTCCCATTCGGGGCTCTCGAGCAGGGAGAGCAGTCGCGAGTGCACCACATCGAGTTCGGTCTCGATGGCGTGCGTGCCCTTGATCGTCTCGAGGTCGAAGTCCGTGAACGCGTCGCGCAGGATCGCGACGATCTGCGCCGCGAGATCGGCCATCCGGCGAAGATCGTCGCGCAGGAGATCGGACACCAGCGACTCGGGATGGCGACGCCGTACAACGCGCGCGATGTGCAAGCTCAGTTCGCCCATCCTGGTGAGATCGCTCGTGATACGAACCGCGGAGAACACCAACCGCAGGTCGGCGGCCACGGGCCCCTGCAGGGCGAGGATCCGCACCGCCCGCTCGGAACAGTCGGTGTCGAGTTCGGCGATCCGTGCGTCGAGATCGAGGGCGGCCTGGGCTGCGTCGAGATCGGTGTCGAACAGGGCGCGAGTGGCCAGGTCGAGCCCTTCGGCGGCAACCGCGGCAAGCTCACCGAGACGTCCGACCAGGTCGTCGAGCTGTCCTCGGAACAACTCCCTCATGTCTCGCTCCCTCCGTCGCCCGGTTCACGGCACGTGTACCCGGCTGATCCTCGTTGCAGTCCTCGGAAGGAGCCTAACGACGCGCGTCGACGACGCTCTCTACGGCGACGTCCTCGGAGGACGATACAGAGCTCGCGCTGTCGTCCATGCGGGCGAGATGAGCCTTGATCCATTCGGTGCTTCCCGGCGTCGCGGTGCTGTGCTGCGGGGTGCCGGCAATGCAGATAGACAAATTGTTTCCCTCATCGTGACGCCGATGTGCTCGGCTGCGCAGGCCACACCCATCCCCTGGAGTGACCGCCATCACTATAGCTTGTCGGCGCAAAGCTTCAACTCGGGCAAGAACCCGATCAGTAGCGCGACGTCTCCCGAGGTTCGCCGTAACCGTTCTGCTCGGGGTAACCGTGCCCGTCCCGGTAGCCCGGGCGGTCGGCGTATCCGTAGTCGCATCCCTCGTCGTAGCGGTACTGCTGATGGGACCGATCCTCGGGCGGGACGAACAGCGACTCGGGCTGTGAAGACACCGGTTGCGGGGCCCGATGACGGTCGTCGGGCACCGGGCGCGGTGCCGGCGCCGCGGGTACGGGTGCCGGCTGGGGTGCGGCAGCCGGGCTCGCGGGCGCCGGGGGTTCGGGAGTCGCCTCCACGGCCGTCTCGCGACGGCGGGCCGGAAGCACGGGCACCAACTCGCGTCCGGCGCCGAGCACGACGAGACGCGTGGGCACCTCGATCTCGGCCAGGGCACGCAGCGTGTCCTCCGCCTGCACTCGCTCCTCGGCCCCGGCCTGCAGCACGATCACGGCGAGCGCGAGTCCCTCGGTGTTCGCCCTGGTCCACCACTGCTCCCCGATGCCGCAGCACACGATCCGGTCGCGGGCATCGCCGAACGCATCGATCTCCACGGCCACACCCTCCCCGCTCAGGAGGAGGATGTGGTCGCCGAGCGAGGCGCGCTGCTGCAGCATGACGATCGTGTCGAGCGGAAGCGTCTCCCGGTCGTCGCGCTCGACCTGCACGGCCGCCCGGTGGCGACGCGCGACCCGCCGGGCCCACGCCGGACTGTTCGACGCGCCGAAGCGTCCGTTCAGCGCGACCAGCAACTCCGCGACGAGAACGAACACGGCGAGGAAGGCGACCGCGGCCTCGGCACGCGGCATCGGGGACACCTTCGTCCCGGTGCCGGCGGGCATCGACAGCACCTGGAGGTATTCGAGGCTCGCACCCGAGCGTGCCTGCCGGAGCTGCTCGAGCCGCGCATCGAGTTCGGCCTGCACCACCGGATCGGCTGCGCCTTCCGCGTCGGCCGCCATACTCGCGGCGAGGTCGGTACGCAGACCGGCGACGACGGCGTCCAGTTCGGCGATACGCGCCTCGAGGGCGACGCGATTGCGTTCGGTCTGCGCACGGTCGAGCTGCGTGACGACCGTCTGCGCGAGCCGGTCGGCGTCGGCCTGCGAGTCGTCGCGAGCGGTCACGGTGAGCAGGGTGGGCGACGAGCCGTAGCCGACGTCGATCCTCGACGGCAGCTTCGCGGCGTTCTCGTTCGTCTCGGCCGCGATCGCGGCCACGACCGCCGAGTCCTGCGACAGCGCGACGTAGGGGGCGATGAGCTGCCCGAGGGTGGCGTCGTTGCCGGACACCGAGGACGACGAGCGGATCTCCGCGACGAGCGACGACTCGTACACCCCGGGACCGCTGTCGCGGACGAAGAAGACCGCGACCGCGGCGAGCGCGGCGACGAGCGCGGCGGGCACGGCCACGCGAGCGAGATCGCGGGCATGTCCCACGAGATCGACGGTGGGAGGAACACCGAGCTCACGACGCAGTTCGGCGTCGCGGATGCTTCGTTCGGACACGATGCACAGGCCTTTCGCTGTCGCCCCGGGGAGTGGGCACGTCGCCAGTGTGTCGCGACGAATCGGGCAAATGTTACCGATCCGTACGTCCGTCAGCTGCCGAGCAGCCAGCGTGGACGGGACCACATCTGCCAGGTCTCGGCGACGCGCGCTCCGGCCGCGAGATAGAGCGGGGTGATACGCGGCCTGGTGAGTCCGCACATCGCGACCGGGCCTCGCTGCGCATGGGTGTGGGCGGCGCCGGCCCGGATCAGCCGGTTCGCGTATCCGCGACGTTGCCGGCCGGTGCGGGTTCCGAGCGACCACACCGTCCGGATCGGCCCACTGTCGACGAGCAGGGTGCAGGACTGCAGAGCTGCAGCCCGACCGCCTGCATCCTCGCCGTCCGAATCCCGGTCGCCGACATCTTCGTCGTCGAAGATCCCGATCACCTCGACATCGGGAGTGCGGGCGACGACGTCGGCGTAGGCGACCGCGGCGGTCCCGGGGGCGATTCCGAAGGTTGCGGCGGCGAGTTCGCGAGCGTGCAGCATGTCGTCCTCGCCGAGAATCCGGAAGCCCGGATCCACGGGAGCATCGTGGGCGACGAGGTAGGTCAGGTCCAGCGAACCCGCACACACCCAGCCGTGGTCGGCGAGAACCTGAGCGGCGCCGAGGCCGTCGCCGGCGAGCAGGACGATCGACGGGTGACCGGCCTCCGTCAACGTCTCGTAGACGTGGTGGGCGTGGGCGGTCACGTCGCCGCCGTGGACGAGGGCGAGGTTGTAGTCGGGGTCGGGGGCCGCGGTGATGCCGATCCACCAGCCGTCACCCTCGGACCAGTGACCTCCCGACGTCAGTGGCCGCATGCTCGTGCCGTAGGCACGTCGCAGTTGCGGCGACGATGCGAGACCCGTCGCGATCGAGGCGGTGTCCACCCCTTCTCCTTCCCTGCCGCAGGAAATTGCCCGGACCAGATCCACCCGGACCACATCTACAGGGTCGGTACAGAAACGGCATCGGCGGCACCCGCTGGGGGTGCCGCCGATGCCGTCACGTGCGGATCGGGTCCTGGACGCCGATCAGAGGTAGGCGCCGATCAGGTCGCGCAGGAACTTGATCACGAACTGGAGCGGGTCGACCGGCTCCGGCTGCGACTGGGGGGCCGGCGGAACATTGTCGGCCTGGGGCGCGGTCTCGCCCTGCGGTGCGGGCGCGGACTGTGCCTGCGGAGCCGCCTCGCCCTGCGGTGCGGACCCGCCGCCGCCGACCGTCACGGAGATGCCACCTGTGAAGGGGCGACCGGACGCGTCGAAGATGTTCTCGTACTGCGCACCCGAGGCGTCCTGGCAGCCCCAGAAGACGTTGTAGGTGCCGTCGGTGATCGACTCCGGGCCGGCCTGCGAGGGCGCGCCGTCCTTGATGTACAGCGCGCTCGAGGTGCTGGTGTTGGTCACCGAGAAGCTCGTGCCGGCGGGCTGCGCGTCGATGCGGCCCGACGGATCGGCCGTGTCGACGGTGCCCGGCTTCAGGACGTAGGTGACGCAGGTGACGCCGCGGTCGACGTCGGCACGCGTCAGATCGAAGTCGACGACGATGGCGCCGTTCTCCGCCTTCGCCGAGACGCTCGGACCCGCAGCAGACGAGACGCCCGGAACGACCAGGGCCAGCAGTGCGGCACCCGAGGCCGCGACGGCAGCCTTCTTCGCAACAGAATTCATCGATTTTCCTCCCCGTATTTCGATGTCGGCGACCGCTTTCGTGAACGGCACGCCGTCGACCGTGCCCGACGCGCGTAGAACGCGGGCACATATGCGAGAACGTTACCGCTAGATGTCGTTGCTGTCGCGACGAGGTGGGGAGTCGGCCCGGGCGGCACGATCCACATGCCCGAGATCACGATCCGGCTCCACGAGATCGCGCACCCGCTGCTTGAGTGCGGCGATCTCGGGAAAACCCTTGTCCTCCTTGCGGTCCCACACCACCGTGTCGTCGACGACGATGTGGAACACCCCGCCGGTGCCGGGAACGAGCGCGACCTCGCCGAGCGCGGTACCGAAGGTGTTCAGCAGTTCCTGCGCCATCCATCCGGCGCGCAGCAACCATTTGCACTGTGTGCAGTAGGTGATCGCGACGCGCGGAGCCTGCTCGGTCATGAGCGACAGGATACCTCCGCCGGAAATGGGTGAAGCCCCGGCAATCGTGGTGGTGGATCGGCCGGGGCTTCTGCACGGACCGGTGATGGGGGGTAACCGACCCGTGCGGCCGTCCTCACATGGGGGGACAGGAGGACGACGCGGAACCGAGTCTAGACACGAGAAATCGTTACTGGCGAGTATCGCGCAGGCGGACGTCCGGCGTGTCAGGAAGCGACGGGAGGGTTCGCAGAATCACGCTGCTCCCGTTGCATC
Organism: Rhodococcus shunpengi; assembly: GCF_048381395.1. Classification (NCBI taxonomy): domain Bacteria; kingdom Bacillati; phylum Actinomycetota; class Actinomycetes; order Mycobacteriales; family Nocardiaceae; genus Rhodococcus; species Rhodococcus shunpengi. The sequence continues at coordinate 277,501 of NZ_JBLWIU010000036.1, read as the reverse complement.
TCGACAAGTTGTTCCTCCCTTTCCGAGACGAACAGGAACCGACCGACCGCGAGCGCGCCGAGAGCCGAGAGGCCCAGCCACGCCGCCAGCGCCGATGCGATCCACACCCACATGGCTCACAGTGTGCGCGAATCCGCCGAGAACACCAAACATCGGAGATCACAACATGGTTGCAAAAGCAATACTCGAGGACGCCTCACAATGTGACACCCGTCGCCCACAACGCGTTCACCATCGCCGGCAACGTGACCTCGATGTCGTGGCGCTTCTCCACTCGGCGGCGCGCGGTGACGGCGAGTTCGTTCCGCAGGTCGGGATCGCACACCAGTCGCCGCAATGCATCTGCCAGGGCCTTCGCATCGCCGGGTGGAACGAGCAGTCCCGCACCGTCGGCCAGGTGCTCTGCGGTCCCACCGTGATCGGTACCGACGACAGGCACACCGTGCGCCATCGCCTCGAGCGCGACCAGCGGCCCCGCCTCGGGTGAAGTGCTCGCAGAGACCATCACGTCCCAGACCGCGAAGACCTCCGCAGGATCGACCCGACCCAGGAACGACACCCGTCCGCGCAGGTCGGGGGCGTCTGCGCGACGCCGCAGCTCGTCGAGGAAGACCTCGTCGCCGGGGAACGGGTCCCCCGCCACGTCGAGATGGATGCCGGGTACCTCGGCCACCGCATCGAGAAGGACGCGGTGCCCCTTCCATTCCGTCACCGACGCGAGGATCCCCACCCGCGCCGTCGAGTCCTCAGGAGATGCCCGTCGGGACGGAGAAAGTGGGATCGGGACGCCGTGCGGTGTGACGACAACCGGATATCCGCATTCCCGGACCGGGACGGCCGAGGCCCGCGAGACAGCCACCGCTTCGCCCACGGCTTCCCTGCCCATGCGGGCGACGATGCGCTGCTTGCGCGAGGACAAAGTGTCGTGCACCAACCACCTGGCACGTTCCCGATGGGACGTGCCGAGCACGGCGAGTCTCAGGGAAGGCAACGCGAACAACGAGTTGCACACCACCTGTGGGCGCTCCACGGCGAGCACGCGACGGAGTCTGCGTGCTCCCACCAGCCACCGCACCGGAAGACCCGCCAGTCCCGCGATCCATCCGAATCCCGTCTGTCCCCACATGCCCAGCCGGGGCAACCGGACGTGGACGCATCCGGACGGAAGGGCCTCGGCGAGCGGCCCGTCGGGGCACGCCACGACGACCCGACGCCCCTGCGCGAGGGCGACGTCGACGAGCATCAGCATGACCTTCTCGGCACCCGACCGCTCACCGGTGTGCGCGACGAACAACAGCGGATCGCTCACGGCGTCGTACCCGCCCGATCCCTCGCCGGTTCCGCCACGGGTCCTCCTGATCGTCCGATTCCGAGTCGTCGGCTGAAATCGAGGCCGGGCGTCGTTCCGTTACAACAGCGCAACATCACACCGAATTATTGCCGCGTCTGCAATATTCTCGTGACCGGACGCAATACGCTGTTCGAGTGACATACCCCCGAACCGGTCGCCGTTCCCGTCGCACCCTCCTGCTGGCTCTTGCCACCTCGATGACGTTGTGCGCGAACCCGATTACCGCCGCAGCGCAGGATCTCGAGCCGACGGAACCGACGCCTCCGGGCGAGGTCGCATTCCCGACCCGCAATCTCGGACTCGGGCCGAACATCGAATTCCGCGGCAATTCCGATGCCGTCACGCTCACTTTTCCGGTCCCTGCCGGAAATACCCCCGCTTTCCTCGACACCACCGCCGAACTGCCCACGAACGTCGCGCGGGGATGGATCGACGTCACCTCGGACGGGCGTCTGCTCACACGCCTGGAACTGCCGCCCGGTGGCGATATCGTGCCGCTGTCGATCCCGCTCACCGGCGCGAAGGTGGAGAACGACGCCGCGGTGATCTCGCTCGATCTGCACCTGGTCGCCGTCGACAACATCTGCCCCGACGACTGGACGCTGGGTTCGGTACGTCTGCGCGACGGTGTGGTCCGGTACGCGGGCACACCCGCGGCGCCGCAGACGGTCGCCGACTACCTCCCGCCGGTCCTCGACCGCCTCGAGTTGTATCTGGCCGAAGATCCCACGGACGCCGAAGCGAGCGTCGTCCTCGACCTCGCAGCGACCGTGGGCGCCCGGTATTCCGGGCGGCAGGTGCCCGTGGACGTACGTGAACTCCCGGCGAACGGCGTACCCCCGGCAGCCGACACCCCGTTCGTCCGGCAGATCGTCGTCGGCGAGGGCGACCAGACGGGTGCGGAGGTCGTGCCGGTGCCCGACGGGCCGCCCGCCCTGTACATCCGCGGCGACGCGGAGACGCTCCTCGACCAGGGACGCCTGATCACCAGCGCCCTGTCCGGCTTCGCCGTCGGCTCCGACGTCGCCGTCGGCGCGTTCGAGACCCGGCCCATCCTCCCGTCCGACTCGGCCACCCTGTACGACCTGCGGGTGTCCGACCTAGAGACGAGCGGCCTCGGGATCGCCGACGTGCACCTCTTCCTCGACCAGACCGAATTCGGGCGGCCGGTGCGCGATGTGAGCATCGACCTGCAGGGCTCCTACACCCCGCTCCCCGCCATCCAGGGCGGGTCGATCACCGTCTCCGCCGGCGACGTCACGCTCGATTCGTGGGCGGCCGACGCGAGCGGTGTCATCGACCGTGTTGTCACGGTTCCGAACTCGGCCCTCGGGCGGCTCACCGACATCAGCGTCGAACTCCGTACCACCGGTGCCCAGGAGCCGTGCGGTCTCCAGCAACCCGTCACCCTCCGTATCGACGGTGACAGTCGTGTCTTCAGCACGCTCGCGGATCCGCCACTCCCCGCCGGCTTCCCGTCGCTGCCCCAGACTCTGATGCCGAGGGTCGACGTCGCGACCTCCGATCGCAGCCTCGTCGACGTCTCCCGCGCCGTCGAACTCGTCGCCGGACTCCAGTCACTCACCAGCCGTCCGCTCGACCCCGAATGGGTGACGATCGACGACGCACTCGCCTCGTCGGGACCGGCAGTGATCGTGGACGCGAACGGTCTCCTCCCCGAAGGTCTGCAGTCGCAGCTGCCGCTCGTCCGCACCGAGGACCGCCGGTTCGAGGTCCGCAACGCCGAGGGCGAGAGCACCAGCCTCACCTTCGGCACCGAGGTGAACTTCGCCTCGCTGCAGGTCGTGCGGGACGACGGACGCACCGTGCTGGTCGCCACGTCGACCGCTGCTCCCGAGGAACTCGATCGGACGCTCGACTGGCTCTCCGCCGAGCCCGATCGCTGGTTCGAACTCGAGGGCAACGTGCTGTTCACCGCTCCCGACCGCGATCCGATCTCGCTCATCGATCCCCGGCCCCAGGACGACGATCTCGACGCACCGTCATCGGGATCGGACAGCACAGTGACCGCGGTGGTCGTCGCGGGTGTCGTCCTGCTCGTCGTCGGCGCGGCGGGCGCCGCGGTGTGGTCGCGTACCCGGCGCCGTCCGCAGTCGCGGTGAACACCATGACCGCGACAGTGGAGCAACCGTCGTTCACCGAGCGGTTCTTCACGAACGCGATGCTGCACACCACCAATCGGTGGATCGTGATCGTCGCTGCGACCGTGATCGCCTTCCACTCCACCTGGCTGCAGTTGATCGACGAGATCCGCACGGGAACCACCGGCGGCTACGTCCTCATCGTGCCACCGCTCGTTGCGATCGTCGCGATCGGCATCACGCGGCAGCGGAAGAACGAACTGCCGATCCACGACCGGCAGACCGACATCATCACATCGGTGCTCCTGCTGCTGATCGCGCTCGCGATCAAGGGGCTGCTGATGCCGCGCTACGCGACGAACTATCAGGTGATGCATCTGGACGTGCTCGCCGCGTGGGTGTTCGTGTGCGGGGCGTGCGTGGCGATGTTCGGTCTGCGCGTGACCTCGGCGTACTGGCAGGCCTGGGCGATGCTCTTCCTGAGCTCACCCGTGCTCTACCGGATCGTGCTCGTCGAGTTCGGGGGTACGAAGCTTGCCGCGGGACAGGTCACGCTCGTCCTCGCCGCCACAGCCATCGGACTCGCGACGCGGCGCACCCGGGCCCGCGGATTCTTCTACGGGTCCGCGACATTCGTGACCGGCCTGATGGTGCTCATCCTGATCGACCAGCGATGGCCGGACGCGCCCATCGCCGTGTCCCAGTACGTGCCGACGGTGATCGCGACGGTGATCGTCGGGGCGGGAGCCTATCTGTGGACCTACCGCGGGCTCGCCCCGCGCACGCTGCCACCGAATCCGGTGTCGATTCCCCAAGCCGCGCGAGGAGCCCTGTGCATTGTGGTGGCCGCGCTGCTCGCGGCGCTCGTGCCACTGCCCGACCAGCGGCTGACCCCCGTGTCGGAAGGGCCGCCCTATTCGGGCACCGCCACGCAGATCGTCCCGGCCGGGTGGGTGCAGTTGTCGTCCGTCGACTACGACTGGCCCCGCGCCTACTTCCGACAGGGATCGGTGCTGCGCCGCCAGATGATCCGTGCGGAGGAACCGAATCCCGATTGGGACCGTCTGCTGCGTCCGCGCACCGTCGCGGTGCAGACCCTGCAGGTGCGCAGCCCGAACGCATTCGCGGTCTACCCCACCGAGTCGATGTACGAACTCGGCAGGTCGCGCGTGAGCCCCAAGGAATACGTCGACCTGGGGCGCGGGGTGACCGCCGAGTACTTCACCGTCGTCGACGACAACCTGCTCCTGACATGGAGCCTGCTCAGCTTCGTATGGACCCGCAGCGACACCGTCGCCCAGCGGGTGAGCCTGCTGACGGTGGACAACCACGAACTGGACGCGCCGTTCCCGCAGCCCGAGCCGAACTCCGTCGCCAACGTCCGCACGCTGCTGCGGGTGTTGCTGCGCGGTAACGGCACCGTCGAGGACACCGAACCCGAGTACAAGGACCGTTCCATGCTGATCGATGTGGGTCGCGAACTCGTGGAGGCACAATGGCAGGGCGAGTGAACGTCGGCTCCGGACACGATGTTCCGCCCGAGGGCACCGCGGAGTTCGACGCCTACCGGACCGCAGCCCTCCACGAGGCGGTGCACGGACTCCGCGAACGCAGCCCCGTCTCGTCGGCGTCGGTCGCATTCGTGCCTTGGCAGAAATATCTCGGATTCGCGCTCGCCGCGGCCTTCGTACTCGCGCTCGTCGTGGCGACGAAACCGACCCTGATCGTCTTCACCGTGCTGTGCACCTTCGGGTACATCGCGACCCTCGCCGACCGGCTGCTGCTGTTCACCCGCGGCATGGCGCGCGACGCGCAGTTCATCGTCGACGACGAGGAAGCACTCGCCCTCACCGACGACCGGCTACCGCCGTACACGGTGCTCGTGCCCGCCTACAACGAACCCGAGGTGGTCGGCGACCTGCTCGCCGCCATGGCCGCGCTCGACTATCCGGCCGACAAGCTCCAGGTACTGTTGCTGCTCGAGGAGGACGACACCGTCACGATCGAGGCCGCGGAGAAGGCCGGGCTCGGTGAGAGCGTCGAGATCCTGCTCGTCCCGGCCGCCGACCCGCGCACGAAACCGAAGGCGTGCAACTACGGTCTGCACTTCACGACCGGTGAGATCGTCACGATCTTCGACGCCGAGGATCTGCCCGAGCCGTTGCAGCTGCGCCGGGTGGTCGTCGTCTTCGACCGTCTCGGCGACGACGTGGCGTGTGTGCAGGCGAAACTAGCCTTCCACAACGGAACCCAGAATCTGCTGACCGGCTGGTTCACCGCCGACTACGCACTGTGGTTCAACTTCATCCTGCCCGGACTGATGAAGTCGCACTCGCCGATCCCACTGGGAGGCACGTCGAACCACATCCGCCGGTCGGTCTTCGACGAGATCGGCGCGTGGGATCCGTACAACGTCACCGAGGATGCCGATCTCGGCGTGCGGATCGCCGAATCCGGTTATTCCACCGCGGTTCTCGACTCGACCACGCTCGAGGAGGCGAACAGCGATCCGATCAATTGGGTGCGGCAGCGATCCCGTTGGTACAAGGGTTATCTGCAGACCTGGCTGGTCCACATGCGTCGGCCCGTCCGGTTGTGGCGGGTGATCGGCACCGCGGGGATGCTGCGGTTCACGACCCTGCTGGCAGGCACGCCGATCATCGCGTGCCTGAACATGGTGTTCTGGATGACGACGCTGGCGTGGCTGCTCGGCCAGGCGGAACTGATCGAGGAGATCTTCCCCTGGTACGCCTACTTCCCCGCGTTGATCTCACTCGTGTTCGGCAACGTCGCCGTGATGTACATGAACTTCGTGGCGTGCCGCGAGACGGGACACGCGAACCTGTGGTGGCCGTGCCTGACCGTGCCGTTCTACTGGGTCCTCATGTCGATCGCGGCGATCAAGGGCACCTACCAGCTCATCCGTAATCCTTCCTACTGGGAGAAGACCTTCCACGGGTTGTCGTCGTGAGGGCCCGCAGCACGTGGGTGTTCTGGACCGCCTGCCTGATCCATCTGATGGTGGGACTGTGGCTCGCGCTGGACGTGCAGTACTACCAGGGTGATTCGCTCAGCCGGGTGAGCGCTGCACGGTCGGTGCTGCTCAGCCGCGACCCGCATCTCGCCGCCATCGGCTTCGTGTTCACGCCGCTCACCGCACTCGTCCAGGTGCCGCTCACGGGACTGTCGGCGTGGTTCCCGGGGCTGTCGGCCTATGCGGTCACGGCGGTGCTCGTGTCGGCGCCGTTCATGGCCGGTGCTGCGGTGCAGATCCACCGCATCGCGTGCGATCGCGGATGCCCGCCGTGGTTCGTGTGGACGGTGACGGCGGTGTTCGCCCTGAACCCCATGATCGTCTACTACGGCGCGAACGGGATGAGCGAGGCACCGTTCCTGTTCGCGTTGTGCTGGGCCACACGTCGTCTGATCCGCTGGTGCAGCACCGACGACATCCACGACCTGGCACTGGCCGGAATCGCCCTCGCGCTGGCGTATCTCGCGCGGTACGACGCGCTGGCCGTCGGCGGGGCGGTGACGGTCTTCGTCGCGCTGCTCGTCCGGTACCGGTCGCGTCGCTACTCTCCCGGTTCGGGATGGCAGCCGGCGATCATGGACGCGATCCTCGTCGCCGCTCCCCTCGCCCTGGCCTTCGTCGCGTTCGTCGTGACGAGCTGGCTCGTCACCGGTGAATGGCTCGCACAGTTCACCTCGGCCTACGGCAACGCCGCCATCCTCGAGCAGAGCGGTGGCGGCTCGTCGGGCGGACTCGGTGCGATCACCTTCTCGCTCGCCGAGACCGTCGTGCTCGGACCGGCGCTTCCGCTGCTGATCCCGGTCGTGGCGGTGCTCGCGTGGCGGCGACGTGACCTCGAACCGCTCGTGCCGTTCGTCGTCTTCGGCGCGGTCCTGGGATTCGCCGCGCTGTCCTATGCGCGCGGAATGACCTTCCCGTTCCTGCGCTTCTACATCTGCGCGATCCCGCTGCTCGCGGTGTGGGTCGTGCAGCTGGCACCGCGACGCGGACTGCTCACGGCACGACGTCCCGGACCGCACGCCGTTCCGAGGACGGAGGACCGTAGCGGCACGGCACCGTTGGGTGCGGTGCTCCTCGTGTGCAGTCTGCCCGTCACGTTCGTCGCGATGGGCTCGCCTACCCTGTCGCAGGAACAGCACGCGCTGCGCACGGTCCTGTTCCCGGACAACGACGATCCGTCCGAGGTGCGCGAGCAACAGCGACGGGTGATCGCGGCGTTCTCCACCGAACGACGCATCGCCGAATATCTCGACGCGATGGACCTGCCGCCGGGCTCGGTGCTGATGGATACGGTCTACGGGTTCGCGATCTTCTCGGCCACCGAACGCCCCGAGACGTTCGTCATCCCTTCGGACTCCGACTTCACCGCGGTACTCAACCGTCCCTCCGCCTCCGGGGTCGAGTACATCCTGACCGTCCCCAACGAGGGCCGGGGAACCTCGGATGCCGTCAACCGCCGCTACCCCACCATCTACGAGACCGGCAGCGACATCGCGGTACTCGAACTCGAGATTCCCAACGACGGTGCCGACCAGCCCGATTGGCGCCTCTTCCGGGTACTCGACCGTGCTTCAGCCTGAGCGGTGGTGGCGCCGTAGGACGTAGTGGACCGGGTCGTCCGGGCCGATGTCGTAGGTGCACTCGTCCGGCCGCGGATCAGGGACGAACGACCACATCAGTGCGCCGTCGGCCCCGAGTTCGCGGTACTGCGTGAGCGTGCGGTCGACGATGTCGGCACGCTCGTTCACCCCACGGCACGAACCGGCCCGGACACCGAGTTCGGCGACGAGCATCGGCTTCGACAACCCGTCGAGCCGCTGCTCGAGGAACTGCGCGTCGTCGTAGTCGTGGTACTGCACCACGTCGAGTTGCTCGGCGCCGGCGATGGTCGTGAAATCGTCACCGGCCGAACCGCACTGGTCGCCTCCGATGGTCCCGACGGTGACGAGCCGGTCCGGGTCGTGCTCACGGACGATGGCGCCTGCTTCGTCTATCCAATCGCGGAGCAGCCGGGCACCGCCGGGCAGGCACTCGCGTCGTTCGAGGGTGCACTCGTCGTCGGTGCAGGTCGCGGTCTCGGGTTCGCCGATCAACTCCCACATCGCCACCACCGACGACGACCCCCACCGTTCGACGGCCGTCGCGACCCAGTCGTCGAAGGCGAGCACATGACCCGGCAGCGGGTCGCGCCAACCGGTGTCGTACCAGTTCGCCTGCTTGTATCCGCCCGCGTCGCACTCGCTGTCCTGCGGGGCGAGAACCGGGATCAGGTACACCCTGTGCCGCTCGGCGGCGTCGAAGACGGCATCGAGCGCGGTGAAGTCGAGCGTGCCGCCGATCCGGTGCACGGCGTGGGACTGAAAGGCGTCGAAACGCACCACCGAGCGCGGTGCCAGTGCGCCGAAGAACTCGTCGAGATCCACCTCGGCACCACATCCGTGGTTGACCTCCCAGCGGGTGCCGAGCTGGTAGGCGTTGAGCCCGGCGGGCCACCATGTCCGGTCGTCGAGAACGAAACGGTCGCCGTCGGCGCGGACCATCGGGAGATCCTCGGGAGGTGAGGGGCGCGACGAAGTGTCCTGCGCACAGGCCGCGAGCAGGAGGAGCAAGGTGGTGGCGACCGCAGCGACGCGCACGTCCAGAGATTAACCCGGCCGTGGGTGTGCTCGACCCGCACGGACGACATTCACCCCGGGTTTCGTCTGCGACGTGCCCAGGAAATCAGCTGGGGCGCGCGTCGGGATGCTTGTGCACGAAATTCAGGTACGCCTTCGACGGCGTGGGCCCGCGCTGGCCTTGGTACTTGGACCCGACCTTCGCGCTGCCGTAGGGGTGCTCGGCGGGGCTCGTCAGCCGGAACAGGCACAGCTGACCGATCTTCATGCCCGGCCACAGCGTGATCGGCAGGTTCGCGACGTTGGACAGCTCGAGGGTGATGTGCCCGTCGAAGCCCGGGTCGATGAACCCGGCCGTCGAGTGCGTGAGCAGACCGAGCCGGCCCAGCGACGACTTACCTTCGAGGCGACCGGCGAGATCGGCCGGCAGGGTGCACCGCTCCATCGTCGACCCGAGCACGAACTCGCCGGGATGCAGCACGAACGGCTCCCCCTCGGGCACCTGCACCAGCGACGTCAGTTCGTCCTGCTGCTTCGCCGGGTCGATGTGCGTGTAGCGCGTGTTGTTGAAGACGCGGAACAGGCTGTCGAGTTTGACGTCGACACTCGAGGGCTGCACGAGCTCCGGATCGAACGGGTCGATGCCCAGATGCCCGGAGGCGATCTGAGCGCGGATATCGCGATCGGAGAGCAGCACGAGTAGAGGTTAACAATCGCCCGGTCGCGGGGTTCTACGTGGCCGAGTCGCGCCGCAGTTGGGCCGACATCGTGAGCAGCAGTTCGGTGCACTCCTCGACGACGTCGTCGTGACTCAGCGGCACGGTGCCGTCGAGCCAGGCCGTCAACGCCTGGGCTAGTCCGCCGACGACGTAGTGCGCCGCGAGATCGAGCCGGGGGCTCGGGGTGATGGCGTAGATGTTCTCGGCCTGAGCGGTGACCAGACCGGCGAACATGCGGGTCGAGTCGAGGCGCCGCTTCGCGAGCTGCGTGTTGGCCTGGCTGACGGAGAACAGCATGCGGCCGAGCCGCGGGTCCTCGTCGATCTCGCGGACGATGTTCTCGACGCAGGCCCGCACGATCGCGCGGTCGTCGTCGGCGGGTGCCGAGGTCACAGCGGCGAGCGTGCTCTCGGCGATGCGCTGGACGACGTGGTCGTAGACGGCACCGGTGAGCTCGTCGCGGTCGGCGAAGCTCTCGTAGAAGTAGCGCGATGCCAGACCGGCGCGCTTGCAGACACCGCGCACCGACAGCGTGGCTTCCCCGTCGGCAGCTCCGAGGAGATCGAGACCGGCCTCGATCAGCTGCGCTCGCCGATCGGCCTGTCGTTCCTCGCCTGCGCGTCCACCGTAGAGCCGTCCAGTTGCCATGCCCCTATCTTCGCAGCGTCCGGTCTCCGTTCCGCGCAACCTCCGGTCTTTACCGTCGGCGCGCATCTGAGTACAGTCGTGATCACTTCGAACGATGGAGGGAATTCCGATGACGACGACCGTCGACAAGCCCGTCGGCCTGGACGACACGATGGACGGGCTCGGCCTGGCCGCCGGAGCAGCGAACATCATCATGCAGCTGTCGTGGCCCGGCGTCGGCTACGGCGTCTACGAATCCCGCGTGGAGTCGGGACGGCTGTTCGACCACCCGATCAAGCGCACCCGCACCACCCTCACCTACCTGGCCGTCGCGGCGCGGGGCACCGACGACGAGAAGCGCTTGTTCCGTCGCGGCGTCAACAAGGCGCACGCGCAGGTCCGTTCCACCGAGTCGAGCCCGGTCGAGTACAACGCGATGGATCCGGAACTGCAGCTGTGGGTGGCGTCGTGCATCTACCGCGGATTCGAGGACGTGCACCGCGCACTGTACGGGCCGATCCCCGACGACGCGATCGAGTACTTCTATCAGAACGGCGCGACCTTCGGTACGACGCTGCAGGTGCCGCAGCACATGTGGCCGAAGGACCGGGCGGCGTTCGAGCAGTACTGGGAGGACAACCTCCACAAGGTGAAGATCGACGACACGATCCGCGAGCATCTGCTGTCGATCGCCCGGATCGAGTTCCTGCCCCAGCCCGTCCCGGCCCTGTTCGGCAAGCTCAATCTCTTCTTCACCGCCGGCTTCCTGCCGCAGCTGTTCCGCGAGCAGATGTTGCTGCCGTGGACGCCGCGCGACCAGCGTCGCTTCGACCGCGTCATGCGAGCTCTGGGTGTGGTGAACAAGAGGCTGCCGGTCGCGGTGCGGGAGCTGCCCTACCACGTGCTGCTGGCCGACATGCGGTGGCGGATCCGGACGGGCCGATCCCTGGTCTAGGGGTCCCGCGATCGACCCGGAGAGTCTGCTACAGTTTGCTCCGAAAGCTCGGGCCGGAGTCGGTGAGAATCGGCAAAAGCCCAGCGTGCCGATGTAGTTCAATGGTAGAACATCAGCTTCCCAAGCTGAATACGCGGGTTCGATTCCCGTCATCGGCTCCCACACGAAGGCCCCGACACGCGGTCGGGGCCTTCGTCGTTGTGGGGCGGGTCCGAGCCCGTCGTTCCTGCCGCAGGACGCTCCCGGCGCCGACTCGTGCGCGGATCACGACCGACCTTCCCGTACTGTGGGGGAATCGGGACCGTTCAGGTCCCCAATTGAGGGTGGCAACATGGCCGACAAATCGCCTCGCAGTTCGATGTCCAAGAAGTCCGGCAAGTCGCTGAAGGAAAAGCGCGCCGAGAAGAAGACCAGGACCAGCATCAAGGCCGAGGCTGAGATCGTCGCGAACGTCAGGAAGCGCTGATCTTTCTGAGGATGAAGGCCTCGACCGCACGGTCGGGGCCTTCGTCGTACCGAGTCTGTCGTTGTTGTCGATTTTCTCGCGTTCTTCGACAACAACACCTACCTCGACAGTCCTACCGGCGGCCTTCGAGGTACGAGCGGGCTGTATCGAGGAGTTCGGGGAGCGAGCGGGTCGCGTCCAGGGTGACGCCGTCCTCGTCGGGTCCCAGCGGCTCGAGCGTCTCGAACTGGGAAGCCACCAGCGACTCGGAGAAGAAGTGGCCGCCGCGTCCGCGAACCCTGGACCGCACGACGTCGACGGGCACATCCAGATGGAGGAAGACGGCCGGGGTGCCGGCACGCAGGATGTCGCGGTAGGACCGCTTCAGTGCCGAGCACGCGACCACCGGGGTCTCGACGCTGTCGGCAGCGGCCGCGGCGACCGCACGCAACCACGGCTCACGATCCTCGTCGCCGAGCGCGTGCCCCGAGCGCATCTTCTCGATCGACGCGTCGCTGTGGTAATCGTCCGCCTCGATGAAGGCGCCGCCGATCGCGTCCGCGAGTTGCTTCGCGAAAGTCGTTTTGCCACATCCACTGACGCCCATCACCACAACAGCCATGCCACATCGTAACTTCGGGGAGGTTGTGGTCGCTCTCGTCGAAATTCCCGACCACGACCTCCCCGAAGTTCACTCGAGGTACGACGCGTAATCGGCGTAGGGCACCTGACCAGTGGGGCTCGCCTTGATGGCCTCGGCAACCTCCGGCGGGATGGGAGCCCAGTAGGCCGGCATCGCGGCCGCGAGGGAAGGACTCACGGCGTAGATGAGAGCGAAGTTCACGATCCACAGCGGCGGCGCCATCGACATGCCGACGGTCGAGACGACGTCACCCTTCGTGTTGGTGACCAGCTGCGCGGCGCCGGACATCTGTTGCGCCGCAAAACCGAAGGCCGCCTCGATCGGGTACGCCGACCGGTACAGCGCCACCAATGTGTCCGTCGCGTCGTTGTTGCGCAGCCAGGTGTCGACGTACCCGCCGGGCGCGATGAGCGTGTTGATCTGCCGTGTCGGCGCCGACGCGTTGGCCGGGCTCTGCAGTATGCCGTCGGGCGTCACGTAGAGGCCGTAACTACCGAGGACCGACGGGGTGGAGACACCGTTCACGTCGGAATACATGGGGCGGCCGGTCGTATTGACGAGGATGTCGATGGAGCTCTGGATGATCTCGGCCGCCTCCTTGCTTCCGCCCACTCCCCCGCCGGTGGTGAAGTCGCGGGCCTGCTGCTCGGACAACGCATCCGACGGACTCAGCCCGATCTGACGGGCGATGTCCTCGGCCCACTCCCGACCGAGCGGGGCGTGCAACCGGGACGGGTCGGTGACCTGCGTCGGCGCCAGATGCTCGTAACCCGGTGCGCCGGAGAACGGGAGCGAGAAGCCGGTGACGTCGTCCGCCGATGCCGCGGGATTGACCCACAGGGCGAGCAACCCCATGAGCGCCACCACCGTGGCGGCTCTCCCTCCGCGTCTGTGCCGTCGGCCGGACTTCCGTGTGCTGCGCATAGGTCGGCCTCCTGGGACACCGTCGCGATGGGGACACACGTGCGTATTTCAGTGAAACGCCGGGGTAAAGAGTGCGTCAATGCCCCCACGGGGTGAATTGGGGGAGAATGTGGACGGTTTTCGCGAGATTCTCGGCAACGACCGCCCCCGACAAAGCAGCGTGGCCGCCACCCGGAAGGGTGACGGCCACGGGGCTGCAGTGACGCCTAGACGGTCGCAGCAACCGCTTCCTCGGCCTGGGCCGGGGCGCTCGTGCGGATGAGGTGGTCGAACGCGCCGAGCGCGGCCGTCGCACCCGCACCTGCGGAGACGATGATCTGCTTGTACGGGACGGTCGTGCAGTCGCCGGCAGCGAACACGCCGGGCACCGAGGTGCGGCCGTGGTCGTCGACGACGATCTCGCCGCGCGGGCTGAGTTCGACCGTGCCGGAGAGCCACTCGGTGTTCGGCAGCAGACCGATCTGGACGAACACGCCGTCCAGCTCGAGGGTGCGCGACTCGTCGGTGGTGCGGTCGGTGTAGGTCAGGCCGGTGACCTTCGAACCGTCGCCGAGGACCTCGGTGGTCAGGGCGCTGACGATGATGTCGACGTTGGGCAGGCTGCGGAGCTTGCGCTGCAGCACCTCGTCGGCGCGCAGGACCGAGTCGAACTCGATGAGGGTCACATGGGCGACGACGCCGGCGAGGTCGATCGCGGCCTCGACACCGGAGTTACCGCCACCGATGACCGCGACGCGCTTGCCCTTGAACAGCGGGCCGTCGCAGTGCGGGCAGTAGGTGACGCCCTTGTTGCGGTACTCCTGCTCGCCCGGCACGTTCATCGCGCGCCAGCGGGCACCGGTCGCGAGAACGACGCTGCGCGAAAGCAACCGGGCGCTGCTCTCGAGCTCGACCTCGACGAGACCACCCTCGGTGGGGGCCGGGGTGAGCTTCGAGGCCTTCTGGACGTTCATGATATCGACGTCGTACTGGCGCACGTGGTTCTCGAGCTCGGCCGCGAACTTCGGGCCCTCCGTGTAGGGGACGGAGGAGAAGTTCTCGATGGCCATGGTGTCGAGCACCTGGCCGCCGAAGCGCTCGGCGAGAACGCCGGTGCGGATTCCCTTGCGAGAGGCGTAGATCGCGGCGGTCGCGCCGGCGGGGCCGCCACCGACGACGAGGACGTCGAAGGGATCCTTCTCGCTGATCGCGGCGGCGGTGCGCTCGGCGGAGCCGCTGTCGAGCTTGCCGACGATCTGCTCGAGGTTCATGCGTCCGGAGCCGAACAGCTCACCGTTGAGGAAGACGGTCGGCACTGCCATGACCTGGCGTGCATCGACCTCGTCCTGGAAGAGGGAGCCTTCGATGGCGGTGTGCTTGATGCGCGAGTTGGTCACGCACATCACGTTCAGGGCCTGCACCACGTCGGGGCAGTTCTGGCACGACAGCGAGAAGTAGGTCTCGAAGTGGAAGTCGCCCTCGAGGTCGCGCACCTGCTCGAGCAGTTCCACGGCCTCCTTCGAGGGGTGGCCGCCGACCTGCAGCAGGGCGAGCACGAGAGAGGTGAACTCGTGGCCGAGCGGGATGCCCGCGAACTCGACCGCGATGTCGGTGCCGACCCGGCGGATCAGGAAGGAGGGGCGACGGGTGGCTTCACCGTCGCGCACATGGGTGACCAGATCGGACATGCCGGCGATCTGATCGAGGAGGTCGGCGAGTTCCTTCGACTTCGGCCGGTCGTCGAGGGACGACACGAGCTCGATCGGCTGGGTGACCTTTTCGAGAAGGGACTTCAACTGGGCGGCAAGGGAGGCGTCGAGCATGAGGATTCACTCCAGAGGTGGAAGAACTGTGACCGGAAGAGATGGGAGTCGGCGAACTTCTCAGCTCGAGCCGAGCGGACCCGGACGGTGCCCGGTGGCACGGGACGTTCGATCCCGTGCCACCGGAACGAATTTCCGTCGACGAATCAGATCTTGCCGACGAGCTCCAGCGACGGAGCGAGGGTGTCGTCGCCCTCTTCCCACTTGGCCGGGCAGACCTCGCCCGGGTGGCTGCGGACGTACTGAGCGGCCTTGACCTTGCGGACGAGCTCGGCGGCGTTGCGGCCGATGCCCTCAGCGGTGACCTCGGTGAACTGGACGACGCCGTCCGGGTCGACCAGGAAGGTGCCGCGGTCGGCGAGGCCCTGGTCCTCACGGAGGACCTCGAAGTCGGTGCTGATCTGCAGGGTCGGGTCACCGATCATGGCGTACTTGATCTTGCCGATGGTCTCCGACGAGCCGTGCCACGCCTTGTGCGTGAAGTGCGTGTCGGTCGAGACGGAGAAGACCTCGACGCCGAGCTTCTGCAGCTCCTCGTAGTGGTCCGCGAGGTCGCCGAGCTCCGTCGGGCAGACGAACGTGAAGTCTGCGGGGTAGAAGAAGAAGATCGCCCACTTGTCCTTGATGTCCTCGTCGGACACGGTCACGAAGGCGCCGTCCTTGAAAGCCTCGGCCTTGAAGGGCTTGATCTTCTTGTTGATCAGCGACATGTAAGAACCTCACTCGTCTCGATGGGGTTGACGGTTCAGACGTTATCCGCGAACTATTGATTGTGCCAATCGATAGTTTCTAGAAGTTCGATAAGGAAGGGCTATAACACGCCGTTCGACCAGGTCGTTGCTTTTCCTTCCTCACAAATGTGACAGAACACACAACCTTTGCGACAGGGCACTCCGGCCCGCCCGACAGGGAAGAATGGAACCGATGCACTCACGACCGAGCTACCGCCGCACCGGATCCGGTGAACCCCTACTCCTCCTGCACGGCATCGGCGCCACGATGGACGACTTCTCCACCCTCGTCCCGCGACTCGCCGAGCACTTCGACGTGCTGAACGTCGACCTACCCGGCCACGGTTCGTCGCCGGAACAGAGCGGCCGACCCACCGTCGGCGCGCTCACCGACACCCTGGAGGCGGAACTCGACGCCCTCGGACTCGACCGGGTGCACGTTCTGGGCAACTCGCTCGGCGGACGACTCGCGATCGAACTCGCCGTGCGCGGCCGCGCCCTGTCTGTGGTCGCCCTGTCACCCTCCGGACTCGGACTGCCGCCGGAACGTATCTACCAGGGCGCGCTCATGACGACCGCGCGCCTGCTCAACAAGGCCCGCAGGCCGCTCATCGAACCGATGTCGCGCAGCGCCCTCGGCCGTACCGCACTCACCGTGGGTCTACGCGCGAAGCCGTGGAAGACGACCCGTGCCGAAGCACTGGCGGTCAAGGGCGGATTCGCCGATTCGGCCGGTTTCTGGTCGATGCTGTGGGACGCGATCCTGACCGATGTGCCGACGGGACTCGACCGGATCGACTGTCCCGTCACTCTGGCGCAGGGCGTCCTCGACACCGTCGCGTCGGCGCAGACCGTGCGGTACGTCCCGCTGATCCCCGGGGCACGGTTCGTGCCGCTCCCCTGGGCCGGCCACGCGCCGCAGTCCGACCGCCCCGAGGCCATCGTCGACCTCGTGCGCCGGACTGCCGCGCGGGCGAGCACCTACTGCCGGTAGGACTCGACCTCGTCGACCGGCCGTGGCTGTGCGTCGTCCGGATCGTCACCGAACTCGGCCTTCGCGCGACGTTGACGCAGCAGGTCCCAGCATTGGTCGAGTCGCTTCTCGACAGCGCGCAGGCGCTGCAGATCCTCGTCGCTCGGACCGTCCGCGCCCGTCCGGTTTCGCACCCGACCGGCCGGGTATCTCCTCGACATGAGCATCGAAGACGGTCCCGGCGACACCCTCAGCCCCAGCGAAGGCCTCGACGCCGACGAGGTGCGGAACGACGACGGCGACGAGGTCGTCGATCCGCCCGAGGACTGGAGTGGAGCCGACAAGTTCGGAACGACCCAGCGTGAAGAGCAGGAAGGCGAGTCGCTCGACCAGCGTCTCGCCGAGGAGGAACCCGACGTCGAACCCGCCGAGCCGCTCGACAAGCCTGTCGCGGCGACGCCGGAGGACGAACTGACCGAAGACGTGGACGAGGTGGTCGACGACGCCACCACCGGCGCGCCCGAAGACTCGAAACTCGCGGACGAGGTCGACGGGGTGATCGTGGAGGATTCGCGCGTCGACCGCGGTCAGGTCAGCGGCGCGCCCGAGGACGGGGAGTCGCTCTTCCCGATCGTGGAGTAGGAGTTCGGCGAACAGACGAAGGGGAGGTTGTGTGCG